>NZ_CP154879.1:0-306061 GCF_039614765.1 Castellaniella sp. MT123 | reverse complement strand
GAGCCGCAGCCGCTGTTATCCATCGCAGACCTGGATTCCCTACGAGTGGACGCGGTCGTTCCTCAAAGCGCGGCGGCCGCGATTCGCGCATCGAACGAAGCCACGATCCAGCTTGACGGGGCGCCGGAAATCACCAGCCACCGGATTACAATCCTCCCCTATGCGGACCCCGCGAGTCACACCTTCCATATTCGCGTCGATTTGCCCGACGGGGTCAAAAATCTCTATCCCGGGATGACCGTCCCCGTCGCGTTCTCGACCCCAGGCAAGCCACGGCTTCTCGTGCCGGCCAGCGCCGTCGTCAGCCGAGGCGAACTCACGGGCGTATACGTCCTTGGGCCGGACCAGGACTTGAGTCTGCGTCAGGTGCGCCTGGGCCGCGAATCGCGCATCGGGATCGAGGTGCTGGCCGGTCTGCAGGCCGGTGAAACCATCGTGACGGACACCACGGCCGCCGCACAATATCTCGCTCGCAGACAGGCTGCCGGGGGGCCGCACCCGTGACCGCTGCTTCACCGCTGAGTTTCGCCGGCCGGGTCGCCCGCGTCTTCCAGAATCATCCCCTGACGCCGATTCTGGCCGTCGCCGCCCTGCTGCTCGGCCTGGCGGCGCTCCTCATCACGCCCCGCGAAGAAGAGCCGCAGATCGACGTCACGATGGCGAACATCACGGTGCCATTCCCCGGCGCCAACGAGCGCGACGTCGAAAACCTCGTCGCCGCCCCGTTGGAACAACGCCTGGCCGGCATGCAGGGGATCAAGCACGTCTATTCCGTCAGCCGGCCCGGGGGCGCCCTGCTGACGGTGGAATTCCAGGTGGGTGTGCCACGGCAGACCGCCTTGGTGCGTCTCCACAATCAGGTCGCCCAGAACCGTGATCTCTGGCCCGCCGGCTTGGGGGTGGGCCAGCCGCTGATCCACGCCATGGGTATCGATGATGTCCCGATCATGGCCCTGACCCTGTGGACCGACGATCCGGGGCTCGGCCCTGTGGATCTCACCGCGGTCGCCCACACGCTCGAATCGCGCATCAAAAGCATCCCCGGCACCCGCGACGTCTACACGATCGGCACCCCCGACCGGGCAACCGTCCTGCAGTTCGACCCGGCGAAGTTGTCCGCTCACGGACTGACGCTCGCCGACCTGATCCGGGCACTGCAGTCCGCCAACGTCGTGGCACAGGCGGGCAGCCGTGTTGCGGACAATCACGATATCCCCCTGACAGCCGGAACGCATCTTGTCGAGAGCGACCTTGCCGGTCTCGTCATTGGCACCCAAAAGGGCCGGCCCGTCCTTCTGTCCGACGTCGCAACCCTCAGGCACGGCGCGGACGATCCCGAGCGCTATGCCTGGTTCGGGACGCCGCCGGGCCGGGGTGGCCCCACAACGGGTATGGCACCCGCCCTGACGCTGGCCATCACGAAACTGTCCGGCACCAATGCCGCCGACATCACCCAGGCGGTCCGCCAACAGATCGATACCCTCCAGGGGATCGACATTCCGTCAGGGGTTCATGTCGCCGTCACGCGGGATTACGGCCAGACCTCCACCGACAAGGCCGAAAGCCTGCTGAGTCACTTGTTTCTGGCAACCCTGTCGGTTGTGGCGCTGGTCCTGCTGACGCTAGGCTGGCGCGAGGCTATCGTGGTCGGCAGCGCCGTGATCATCACGCTGATGCTCACGCTGTTCGCATCCTGGGCGATGGGGTTCACCGTGAACCGGGTGTCGCTGTTCGCCCTGATCTTTTCCATCGGGATTCTGGTGGACGACGCCATCGTGGTGGTGGAAAACATCCATCGCCACATGGCACTGGGCGGGCACAAGCTGATCGAAGTCATCCCGGAGGCCGTCTCCGAAGTCGGCGGGCCGACCATTCTTGCCACCTTGACGGTCATTGCCGCCCTGCTGCCCATGGCGTTCGTCTCGGGCCTGATGGGCCCCTACATGCGTCCGATTCCCATCAATGCCTCGGCGGGCATGCTGCTGTCGCTGGTCGTGGCACTGATCGCAACGCCTTGGCTCTCGCTCAGGCTGCTGCGGCGACACGACACCCCCGCTGCGCCGGCACCTGCGGAAATCCAGCACGAAGACCGTCTGCCACGGATATTCAAGCGCGTGATGACGCCTTTTCTTGAAGGGCAGCATGCCGCGCGCCGACGCGTGCTGCTGTTTGGCGCCATGGGCCTGCTAGTGCTCACCGCCATCGGCCTGGTCGCCGTGAAGGCGGTGACCATGAAGATGCTGCCATTCGACAATAAATCCGAATTCCAGGTCGTGGTCGACATGCCCGAAGGCAGCACGCTGCAGACCACGAATCAATTGCTGGTTCAGATGGGCCAGGCACTGAACGGCGTCCCCGAGGTCCTGAACTATCAGGGCTACGCGGGCACCAGTGCGCCGGTGACATTCAACGGGCTGGTGCGCCAGTACTACTTGCGCAGCGGCCCCGTCGTCGGGGATCTGCAGGTCAACCTGGTGGACAAGGGCGATCGCTCGCGCCAAAGCCATGCGATTGCACGGGCGGTCCGGCCCATGCTGGCCCGGATCGGCGCCCGGTATGGCGCCTCGGTCAAGGTCGTGGAGGTGCCGCCGGGCCCCCCCGTCCTGTCCCCGATCGTTGCCGAAATCTATGGTCCCCGCTACACCACGCTGCGGACGCTTGCCCGCGACCTAAGCACCAAGTTCCAGAGCGAACCGGATCTGGTGGATATCGACACCAGCGTCGAAGCCGATTCGGCACGGACCATTCTCGCGGTCGACCGCACCCGCGCCAGCCGCCTCGGACTGGACCAGGCCGATATCGTGCAGGCAATCCGCTCGTCGCAGACCGGCGCTGACGCCACCTATCTGATGAATGGCCATACGCGCCAGGCCGTCCCGATCCGGCTGCGGCTGGCCGCAGGCGATCAGGCGGAACTCGATGCCTTGCTGGCCCTGCGCCTACGCACCAGCACCGGGGCCCTGGTGCCTCTGGCCGCCGTCGTCAGGCCGCAACCAGCAGCGGGTGAAAAAGCGATCTACCACAAGGACTTGCAACCTTACACCTACGTCATCGCCGACGATGCGGGCAGCACGGACAGCCCGTTGTACGGTATGTTTTCCATGGTATCGACATTGCGCCAGGAAAAAATCGATGGCCACACGCTGGCGCAGACCTTCGTCAGTCCGCCGGACGATCCAACCGCCTACACCGTGAAATGGGACGGCGAATGGCAGATCACCTACGAGACCTTCCGCGACATGGGCATCGCCTATGCCGCGGGGCTGGTGCTGATCTACCTGCTGGTCGTCGGGCATTTCAGGCGCTACATGCTGCCCCTGATCATCATGGCGCCGATCCCGCTGACCATCATCGGCGTCATGCCCGGTCATGCCTTGATGGGCGCGCAGTTCACCGCGACGTCGATGATCGGGATGATCGCCCTGGCCGGCATCATCGTGCGCAATTCGATTCTGCTGATCGATTTCATCGACCTGTCCCTGGCCAAAGGCACACCATTGGCTCAAGCCGTTGTCGATGCGGCCGCCGTGCGCGCCAAGCCGATCATGCTGACCGCCTTTGCAGCCATGATCGGCGGCTTTTTCATTCTGGGCGATCCCATTTTTCAAGGGCTGGCGGTATCGCTGGTCTTCGGAATCCTGGTCTCCACCCTTCTGACCCTTCTGATCATCCCGTTGCTGTATTTCGCCTGGCTGAACCGCAGCGACGCATCGAACCGAATGGCCTGATCGTGATCCCAGATACGCGCAACCCGCCCCATGCGACGCGTCCTGATCGAGGCGTCGATCGGGCATCCGCGCAGCCGAAGGCGGGCGGGGCAAAGCCCTCTTCTTCCGGGCCACATAGGCGGGACATGGATACATTGGAAAAAATTCTGGATCTTGACGCATCGGGACTGGACGAGCATGCGGACGAAGCCGCAGCCCTGCTGCGGGCACTGGCGAATCCTCGCCGTCTGCGGGTTCTGTGCTTGCTCACCGAGGGCGAGCGCACCGTCGGCAGCATACACAGCCACCTTCCGGCGCTAAGCCAGTCCGCACTGTCGCAGCATCTCGCCAAGCTCAGAAACGACGGGCTTGTCGTGGCACGCAGAGAAGCGCAGACCATGTGGTATTCCCTGCGGCCCGGTCCGGCGGAACAAGTGGTCGCGACGTTGCATCGCATCTACTGCTCCCGGTAACGGGAAATTACTGCCCGAGACGGCTTATTTGCGCGAGGACGACTTTATCGCGTAAGCCCCGTCCCCCAGCAGCGCCAGAGCTGCGGCGGCGACCGCCAGGAATACCGGATATTCCCAGCCACCTCCGTTGGGCGCGGCGAACTGCCAGCCATTGCCCCAGTGCACCGTGGACGCCACAAACAGTTCGATGGCGGCCAACGCGGCGATCCAGCGCGACAGGACCCCCAGAATGAGCAGGGCGCCGCCTATGATCTCGAATGCCATCACCGGATATGCCAGGAATCCGGGGAATCCGACACTGGAGAAGAACTGCGCCGTACCTGCCGGCGTAAAGACGAACAGCTTGGTCAGGCCGTGCGCGAGGAACATGACACCGATTGCCAGGCGAAGCAGCAAGGCTGCATAAGGCGCGGTATCGGCAACAGCAGAGTTGGTAGAGTGTGCCATTTTGATAGTCTCATGGGTTGGAGTTGACGATCAGGTTCATGAAGAACCCCCAAGCCGGCCATGATGGCCAGCAAGTTCTGCTTGACACTGTATCCGCGCACCGTCTGTCAATAAACCCTCCGGCAATAGATTCATTGTCTTATGTGGATAGACAATACCCGACATGCGCTTAGGGTCGGCTGGAAGACCACGGAGGATCGCGCAATGCGTCCACCAGGAAATCCAGCAGCTTTCGGACTTTGAGCGGCAGTTGCTTGCGCGTCGGGTACAGCGCCTGGATATCCAGTTCGGGAGCACGATAGTCCGGCATCAGCTCGACGAGCCTGCCGCTGCGCAAATCCTCGTGGATCAGGAAATCCGGCTGCAGGATTACCCCATGACCGGCCAGCGCCGCAGCCCGGCAGGTATCACCGTTGTTGGCATGAAGGCGCGAGCGCACCCGCACTGCCACCGCCCCCGCAGGCCCGGTGAAGTGCCATTCATCACCGGACGACCAGTAGCTGTAGGAAATCACTTCGTGCAGCATCAGTTCATGCGGATGCGCCGGCTTGCCGCGTTGCGCCAGATAATCGGGGGAAGCGCAAAGCACCACACGCGAACGGGCTAGTGAGCGGCTGACCAGGTTGGAATCCGTCAGCCGCCCGATGCGCACCACCAGATCGTAGCCCTCCTCGACGAGGTCGACGACGCGATCCGACAGCACGACGTCCAGCGTGACCAGGGGATTGTCCGCCAGGAAGTGGCCCCACAGCGGCGCCAGGTACTGCGCCCCAAGAGTCTGCGGCGCACCGATGCGCAGGCGGCCTTGCGCCTGCGCAGTGGTGGCGCCGACCTCGGCACTGGCTTCTTCCACGGCCTGCAGGATGTCCTTGCTGCGCTGGTAGTAAGTGAGCCCTTCATCGGTGAGCGACAGACGGCGCGTCGTCCGCTGCAGCAAGCGCGCGCCCAGATACGCTTCCAGCTCCGCCACCTGGCGCGAGACGGCGGGCTTCGAAAAACCGGTCGCGTCCATGGCGCGCACGAAACTGCCGGCATCCACCACGGCGGTAAACGTCCTCATGGCTTGCAGAATGTCCATAGTCTATTCTTAAACCTTCAAACATACAGCGAGCCGTTTCAAGTTGGCGACGATCAAGCATCGCAGCTTATCGTCGTAGCCTTCACCCCCCGCAGAACCGTGTCGACGATGCTTTCGATGTATCCGTCGAGCTTGCTGGCAAATTTCTCGCGAAGATGTTCGGGCGTATTGCGCACGTGATTTGAAACGGCGCCTGCCACGAGGTCGGCAATCAGGGCGACCGACGTTTCCTGCGGTAGTTCGCCCCGCTCTATGCCCCTGCGAATGATCAGCCGGGTGCTTCTGACGTATTCTGGGTAGGGCTCCTGGTACAGCGCCTTGCGCAGGTCGGGATAAAAGCGGGCGTCGGCCATCAGGCGGTATATGAGCACGCCATCATCGCTTTCCATATGTGCGTGCCAGCGGTGGGCGAACTCGATCAGGTCGGAACGCACATTGCCCGTATCAATACCCGAGATGAAACACGCTCGCGACCGTACAAGCTCAATGAGCATATGGGCCTTATCGTGCCAACGCAGGTAAAGAGACCCCTTGCCGACGCGCGAGCACCTCGCCACCTCGTCGAAATTGAAGCCTGACCAGCCGCGCTTTGCATATAGAGAGCAGGCGGCATCGAACGCCCTCTGCTCAAGGGTGTGGTCCCTCGGACGGCCGACACTTCTTGTCATACATCATCTCCATGCTCTGGCACGAGTTTAACCCTGACCCAAAAATATTTTTTGACGACTTTCGTCAGTATTATGATAGACTGAAAAAAATGACAAGAAACAAACGGCTACCAGGCCCGATCAATACACATGGAGACAAAATCATGGTGATGTATTTCGACGACTTCAACATCGGCCAAGAGTTCACGACGCCTGCCCGCACAATCACGGAAGCCGATGTCGCAACATTCTCGGCATGGACGGGCGACGTCAATCCTATTCACACAGACGCCGTATTCGCCGCGAAGTCGCGTTTCGGCCAGCGCTTGGCTCATGGCCTGCTGGGCATCTCTCACTGCATGGGGTTAATGTCCCGCATCAACATCTTCGAAGGCAGTGCGGTAGCCATGCTCAGCATCGATGGCTGGCGGTTCCTGAAGCCGATCTTCATCGACGACACTGTTCACGTCCGCATCCGGATCACCGAAAAGCGTCTCACGTCCAACGGGCGCCATGGCGTTATTGGCCGCCACTTCGATCTGATCAATCAAAAAGACGAAGTCGTCCAGTCAGGCGAATCAGCAGTCATGGTGGCCCTCGCACCCGAACCCAACAACTAGACTGCCGCGCCACCCGCGCCAAGCCTGTTCAAAGGACGGATCCGCGACATGAACTACTGGGCCAACGTCGTCAACATCATTCTGATCTATTCCATCCTGGGGATAAGCCTGAACCTGGTTCTCGGCTTCTCGGGCATGGTTTCCATGGCGCATGCTGTGTACTTCGGCGTCGCGGCCTACGCCGTAGCGCTGTTATCGATCAACCTGGGCATGGACTTCCCGTATGCGGCAATCATCGCCGTTATTTTTGCGGGCCTCTTCGCCGCCATCACCGCCTTTCCGGCGCTGCGCGTGCGCGACGAATATCTGATACTGCTGACCCTTGCGCTGCAGATGATTGTCTCGGGCATCATGGACGCATGGCTTTCGGTGACGGGGGGCCCCTCGGGCATACCGGGCATTCCTCCCATCGGCATTGGAAGCCTCGTTCTGATCAGCCCAATACAGTTGCTGCCATTGTTGCTGGCCGTTACCGCAGTGGTGTTTCTCGTTGCCCAGAAAATCACTTGCTCATCCTTCGGACGAGCGCTCAAGGCCATGAGGGAAAACGAATCCGCCGCTATCGCGGCGGGTAAAAACATCGTCTTGCTGAAGGTCATCGTCTTCGGGGTGTCGGGCCTGATCGCCGGCGTGGCCGGCGCACTGTTCGCAGGCGCCCAAGGCTTCATCGATCCGCTCAGTTTCAACCTCGATACCTCGATCATGATCATAGCGCTGGTGGCGCTGGGTGGCGCGGCAAATCTGTATGGCACTATCGTCGGCGCAATTCTGATCTTTGGGCTGCCAGAGCTCCTGACTTTCTTCAACACCGGCAGCACCGACACCGTCAGCGCATCGCGGGGCATCATTTTCGGACTGCTGCTGATCCTGTTCACGCGTTTCCGGCCGCAGGGAATCATCCCGGAAAGGGCGTTCAACCAAAAGCGCTACTCGCAGCGCCCCCCTCAGCGTGCGAACCGCACCAACTCCACGTTTGACGGCCCGGAACCCGGCCAGTCCGCGGCGACTCTAGGGCAAGCCAGCCTGGAAGCCGTTGACCTGAACAAAAGGTTTGGCGGTGTCGTGACGGCCAAGAACGTCAACCTGGTGCTGAAACCCGGCATGGTGACGGCGTTGATCGGACCCAACGGCGCGGGGAAGACAACGATCTTCAACCTGCTTGCCGGGGCGCTGCGCCCCGACAGCGGCCGCATCGCCGTTCGCGGGCGCGACATTACGACCATGCCAGCCTGGCGGCGAGTACCCGAAGGTATCGGTCGCTCCTTTCAGGACGTCAGGATCTTTGAAAACATTTCGGTCATCGACAATGTGCTGGTCGCGTTGCCAAGCGCGCATAGCGAAAGCCTATTCAATCTTTTCTTCAAGCCCTCTCGCCAGCGCCTGCTCGAGCAGCAGAACCAGAGCAAGGCCATGGCCCTGCTGGAACAGGTGGGACTGTGCGACAAGGCATTCGAGTCGGCGGGTGACCTCAGCTACGGCGAACAGAAGCTTCTGGCCATTGCCCGCCTGGTCGCCACGGGCGCCGACATCCTACTGTTTGACGAGCCCGCAGCAGGGGTCGACGCCGTCTGGGCCTCGAAAATGATCGAGATCATCCGGGCACTGGCCCAGTCGGGTAAGGCGGTCTGTCTGGTCGAACACAACTTGAACGTGGTGCGGGAACTGGCCGACGTGATCTATTTCATGAACGTGGGAAACATCGTCACAAAAGGCACGCCCGACGAGATCATGCGCAACACCGAGCTGGCCGACATCTACTTCGGTCAAGAAGCCATCAAGGACTGAGGCGTGACAATGAACGAGCCATTTCTAGTTCTGTCGAATATCAATGCTGGGTACGGCAAGAAGCAAGTGTTGTTCGATGTTTCCCTCACTATCCACAAAGGGGAAATCAGCTCCCTGATAGGGCATAACGGTGCCGGAAAAACGACTCTGCTGCGTACGATATTCGGCCATCTGACCCCAGAACACGGCAGCATATCCATGGGCGGTGCCACCATCGACCGCTGGTCCATGCCGGAGCGCGTACAACATCACTTGACCTACATCCCACAGGAGCAGTTTGTCTTCGGCGACCTCTCCGTCCAGGAAAACCTCGCCCTGTCGGGCTACGTGCTTCGCGGCCAGGATGACTTCAACGAGCGACTGTCGGAATGTTTCGACTTTCTTCCCATACTGAAGGAACGCTGCAACCAACGGGCGGGGACGCTGAGCGGTGGGCAGCAGCGAATATTGAGCCTCGGCATGGTGATGATAGCGAGGCCCAAGATGTTGCTTCTGGATGAGCCTTCGCTTGGACTCGCACCCAGCCTGGTTGACCAGGCCATGGATCTGTTGCAGGACATGGCAAAGCGGTTCGGCATGACGGTGCTGCTTGTCGAGCAAAACGTAAAAAAGGCATTTGCCGTTGCCAATCGTGTTCATGTGCTCCGGGCAGGCCGCCTGATTGCCGAGCGTCCAGGTGGGGAACTGTCTTCACACGACGAGCTTTGGGATCTTTTCTAAGCGATATCGGAACAATGAAAGAGACATCCATGCACACAGAGGTTTTGGGGTACCTGCCATGAGATTCACACTCGCAGACATATTGCACAGAACCGCCCAGTGGTCGCCTGAGAAGACCGCCTTTTCTGTCGGCGGGGACGGCACCATAACCTACCGGGAACTGCTTGACAGGGCAACCCAAGTCGCAACACGCCTGGCCCGATACCCGGAAAAGAATGTCGGCATACTGTTGCCGAATTCGATCGACTGGGTCGTCTGCCTGTTTGGTGCGGCGCTTGCGGGCAAGGCTGCTGTCCTCCTGAATACGAGGCTTACGACATCCGAACTGATCTTCCAGATCGATCAGTCGGATACCGGCGTGCTGATGACAGGCCCGCTATACAAGCGGGACTCTGAGGCGTTGATCGAGGCGCTGCGGGATGGATGCCCAAAATGCGATGCCGTCGTCTGGTGGGGAAAAGAACAACCGGGCAACAGCCTGGAGGCGCAAGCCTGGCTGTTGCAGCCTGGAACCAGCGACAACGGTCTGGCGCCCGTTGACGAATCGTCGCTTGCCGTCATCATCTATACGTCCGGCACCACGTCGCTGCCCAAAGGAGTGATGCTCAGCCATTATGCAGTCACCGCCAATGCGCTGATGGTCGGCCAGGCCTTTGGTGCGACGGAAAACGATAGAGTCTTTAGCGCGGGGCCGTTTGCCCATTCAGGCGGCCTGACGATGCACGTAGTGCTGTCCGTGCTCTATGGTGCCACGGCGTATTCCGTGTCGTATTTCAACCCTTCTGAAGTGCTTGATTCCATTGAAATCAACCAATGCACGATCTACAACGGCATCGAGACCCTGTTCCTGCGGCTGCTAGACGCGCCGAACTTCGACCGCAAACGGGTCAGGTCCGTGCGCACAGGCTGGGCTACGGGCTCGCGCTCCGTCTTGCATCGCATTGCAGATGAAGTCGGCATGCCTGGAATCATCAGCGTCTATGGTATTTCCGAAGCAGCCCCCAACGTCCTGATTTCGCACTACCTGGAGAGCCGTGAACATCGCCTCGATACGGTGGGCACGCTTCATCCATGGATGAGGGCGCAGGTGTGCGACCCCGAAACCGGCCGGCCCGTCGAAGACGGCGAAATCGGCGAGCTGGTGCTGCGTGGCTACAGCGTCATGCAGGGCTACTACAAGAACGCCGAGGAAACGGCAAAGGCCTTGCGCGACGGCTGGCTGCACACCGGTGACCTGGTGCGCAGAAGGCACGACGGCTACTTCGAATTTGCAGGCAGGTCCAAGGACATCATTCGCGTCGGCGGTGAGAACGTGTCGGCCCTGGAGGTGGAGGACCTGCTTCACCAGTTGCACGGCGTGGCCATCGCCGCAGTCATTCCCATGGAGGATGACGTCTACGGTGAGGTGCCGCTTGCCGTCATCCAGCCGGTGAACGGCGTCAAGCTCGATGCCGACGAAATCATGAAGGCACTGAGCGGCCACCTTGCGTCCTACAAGCTGCCCAAGCGGATCATCTTTCGCAAGGACATACCGCTCACCGACAGCGGCAAGGTCCAGAAGAAGCAACTGCGTGCATTGGTGGCTGGCAATCCGGCCTGCGGACGCGCCGAAGGCGCCTGAGGTACGGGAGTCGATTTGCCTGACGACGCGGTTTCGGGGATACGGCATATATCGTGCCGCTTATAGCAACTACCAAGGAGACACAAAATGATTTTCCGTCGAACGTTACTCTCGGTATCTGTGGGCGCATTGATGGGCGCATCGGTCATGTTGAGTACACAGCCCGCCTTCGCGCAAAGCGATAAAACCATTCCGATAGGAACCGTGCTTGCCATGACCGGTTCCGGCGCCTACTACGGCAAGGTGATGAGCAGAAGCGAAAAGCTGGCTATCGAACAGATAAACAGCAGCGGCATGCTCAAAGGCTACAAGCTTGCTCTTCACATTGAAGACCATAAAAGCGGTGACGCGCGCGCAGCAAACAGTGCCATGCGCAAGCTGGTCAGTATCGACAAGACACCGGTCGTCCTCAGTTCTTACGGCGGCATTACGCTAGCCATACAGCCGCTGGCGGCACAACAGAACGTGTTGCTGTTCAATGGCGGCGGCACGGCATCAACCCTGATCGACAAAAAGAACCTGTACAACACCCGCATGGTCGCCAGCCAATTGGCTCCCTTGGCCGTCAAATGGGCGGTGGAAAAGCTGGGAGCCAAGAAAATCGCCACGGTCTATTACACGGATTCGTCGGGTTTGGAAACCAACGAGGCGGTAAAGAAAGCGTGCGAACAACTCGGCTGCAAGGTGATTGACGAAGAACCATACAAGCTGGGCTCAACCGATTTCAGCGTGCCACTTTCCCGCGTAAAGGCGGCGGCTCCTGACGCCATCATCCTCGGTTCGTGGGGTGCTGATGTCGGGCATATCGTCAAGCAAGCCAAAGAACGCGATATTCGCGCGAAAATCGTGGGGCTGGAGCTCCTGAGCAACGAACTGAAGATTGCCGGTCAAAGCATGGACGGGTATACCGCGGTTTTCGACAGCTTCGATGTCAACGCTGACAACCCATCCACCCAATCCTTCGTGAAGGCATTCAAGGAAGCCTATGGAGAGGTGCCGGACTACTACGACGCCAACTACTATGAGATCGTCAAAGACGTACTCGCGCCTCTGATTCAAAAAACCATTGCGGCTGGCGAAGACCCCACCAAGATCGGCGCACTGAACAGCCAGATGGAAAAACTGATCCAGCAGGACTACCAGTTCGACAGCGTGTATGGCGGGAAGCTGCAACTGCACAAGAACGGCTCGGTGACAAAGCCTGTGGGTGTCTTCCAGGTAAACGACGGCAAGGCGGTGCCTATCGCCCACATCGACGACGGCAAGTTCGTCATGACCAAGCAATGATTATCCATCGTCCCATTTCTTCAGCTTGTAGAGCCTTGGTGCGGGGGCTTTCCGGGACAGGCGTCGTGTCCCAGAGGCCCTTGCGATAAAGGCGCCTTTCAGAGCATCCCCTACTCCGTGTAACTCCTTGAGGAACCAATGGAACTTTTCTGGCAATTGCTCGTTCACGGTCTGTTGACCGGCTGCCTGTATGCATTAGTCGGGGTCAGCTGGGGACTCATCTATGCGACATCAAAGGTGTTCCACTTCGCCCATGTGCTGACGCTTCTTCTGGCCACTTATCTGGCCATCATGGTCGTCAATGATTTCGGGTCGCCTCTTTGGACTGGCTTTGTCGTCGCTGCGGTTGTTGGGGGGGTGTTCGGGGCGCTGAGCGAAGTAGTCATTTACCGCCCCCTGAGGCGGTTTCACGCAACACAATTGAATATCTTTCTGGCAAGCCTGGGCCTGCTTGAGGCGGGCAAGTACACCATGCAGCTGATCTGGGGGGCGAACCAGATTCCCGTCAACGGCTCGTCTGCACGGACCTTTCAATTTGGAGCCATCAGCGTCACTTTAAATGAGTTTTTCTGGCTGGCCTCGAGTGTGGTGCTGATTGGCGCGCTGTTTGTTTGGTTGAACCGCTCACGCTCGGGCCGTGCCATTCGAGCCGTGGCAACCAACCCTTATTTATCCGCGTCGGTAGGGGTGTCAGCCGAGACCGTTTACATCAAAGTATTCGTCGTCGGATCTGCCATGGTCGGCATCGCCGGATATCTGCTGGCATTAAGCCACACAGCATCTCTGGAAATGGGGCTGATACCCGTTCTGGCCGGCTTCACCGCGACATTTCTGGGGGGCGTGGGAAGCCTGCGCGGCACGGTGCTGGGGGGGCTGCTTCTGGGGCTGGCCGAACAGCTCAGCGGCCTGTTTCTGTCAGGGGAATGGCAAACGGTAACTGCCTTCTCAGTTCTGGTGCTTGTCCTTATGCTGCGCCCACAAGGCCTGTTCCGATTACGCCGATAAGCCTGGTGACGCCCCGCATCAACACGTCCCCGGTCCTAACGAAAGCTGCCATTTCGTCAAATTTCCGTATCCAAGAGAACATCCATGGCTGTCATTGAATCGAGTTTGCGTCGCACGTCCGAAGAGTTCAAGAACAACCAGAAGGCCATGCAGGCGCTGCTGGATCGCGTACGCCACATTGAAGCCGATACCCGACAGGCATCAGAAAGCTCGCGCCAGCGCTTCGAGTCTCGTGGGCAACTCCTGCCGGTGGAACGCGTCGGGCTACTGCTCGATCACGACAGTGACTTTCTGGAACTGGCCTCGCTGGCGGGCTATGGATTCAAGCAGCCTGACAGACAAGGCAGGGAAATAGCGGGCGGCGGGCTGATAGCCGGCATTGGCGTCATCGCCGGTGCCCGTTGCATGATCTGCGCGTCCGATTCCGGCATCGAGGCGGGCGCATTCCAGCCCATGGGCCTGGAAAAACTGCTTCGAATTCAGGAAATCGCACTCGAAAACAAGCTGCCCTTTGTGCAGTTGATCGAAAGCGGCGGTGGCAACCTGATGAATTACAAGGTGGAAAACTTCGTGATTGGCGGGAAGAAATACCGCAACCTTGCCAAGCTGTCAGCCGCGGGCATCCCCGTTATCACGGTAGCCCACGGTTCGGCAACCGCCGGCGGCGCATACCAGATAGGCCTTTCCGACTACGTCATCATGGTCGATGGCCACGCCAAAGCTTTTCTTGCCGGTCCCGCTTTGCTCAAGGCGGCTACCGGGGAAGATGCCACTGAAGAAGAGTTGGGGGGCGCCAGGATGCATTGCTCGGTATCGGGGCTTGGGGACTATCTGGCCCATGACGACCGCGATGCCATTCGCATTGCGCGCGAGGTAATCGCATTGCTGGATTGGAACAAACAGTCGTCGCCAATGCCCAGCCCCGATCGTCCGCCCCGATACGATGCAGAAGACCTCATGGGCATCATGCCCATAGACAGCAACCGTGCCGTGGATATGCGTGAGATCATCGCACGCATCGTCGACGATTCCGACTTCCAGGATTTCGCCGGTCAGTATGGGCGGGAAACGGTGTGCGGCAAGGCCCGTATCGATAATATAGCGGTCGGCATCATTACCAACAACGGCCCCATCGACCCTGCGGGTGCCGCAAAAGCGGCTCATTTCATTCAGGCCTGCTGCCAGTCCGGGACCCCGTTGCTTTATCTGAACAACACGACCGGGTTCATGGTGGGCCGCAGCTACGAGCAATCGGGCAGCATTACGCACGGCTCGATGATGATTCAAGCGGAGGCAAGCGCCAGCGTGCCACAGATCACCCTGTTTTGCGGCGCCTCGTTCGGCGCCGGTCACTACGCAATGTGCGGCCGGGCATTCTCACCCAGATTCTGCTTTTCCTGGCCCAACGCGCGATGCGCGGTGATGGGCGCGGAACAGGCAGCCAATACGATGGAAACAGTCACGCGCGCCAAATTCGCACGCCGGAATAAACCGGTGGACGAGGAACTGCTCAGCACGCAACGCAACAAGATCGTCGGAAATTTCGAAAAGCAGGCCGACGTATTCGCCACGAGTGCCCGCCTTCTCGACGACGGCGTGATCGACCCTCGCGATACGCGGGCGATATTGGCAAAGGCGCTGCGTATTTGCCTGGATGCGCAAGATCACGCGACGAATCCGCTGTCGTTCGCGGTGCCGCACCCCTGAGGCTCACCGTCCATACACATTCTGCGTCCTGTCTTATGCCTACACCCACTCCATTCAGAAAGATCCTGATCGCCAATCGCTCGGAAATCGCTCTGCGCGTCATTCGAACAGCGCGCCGCATGGGCCTGGCGACCGTGGCGGTATATTCGTCCATTGATAGCGCCGCCAGTCACGTCGGACAAGCAGACGAGGCCGTCTGCATTGGCGATCCCGAGCCTTCGTCTTCCTACTTGAATATCCAGAAGATCATCGCGGCGGCGATCCAGAGCGGCGCCGACGCCATCCACCCTGGCTATGGCTTTCTTGCGGAAAATGAGGAGTTCGCTGCGGCATGCGTCGAGCATGGTCTCATTTTCATTGGCCCGGCGCCCGCTGTGATCGGGTCCATGGGCGACAAGGCCCGTGCCAAGCAATTGATGCGTGATGCCGGCGTTCCCTGCATTCCGGGGTATGACGGAGAAAGCCAGGAGCCCGACGACCTGCAGGTCGAGGCCGACCGCATCGGTTACCCTGTGATGATCAAGGCTACGGCGGGCGGCGGCGGACGCGGCATGCGCATGGTCGAATCGGACGGGCAGTTTCGCAATGCGCTGTCGTCCGCCCAATCTGAAGCGCTTGCCTCGTTCGGCAGTAGTCACATCTTGCTGGAACGCGCACTACGACACCCGCGCCATATCGAAATACAGGTGCTCGCTGATCGCTATGGCAATGCGATCCATCTGGGTGAACGTGACTGCTCAGTGCAGCGCCGACACCAGAAAATCATCGAAGAAGCGCCCGCCCCCGGACTGGATCCTGCCACGCGCCAGGCCATGGGCAAGGCGGCCGTGGATGCCGTGCGCGCCATCGGATACGAGGGTGTGGGCACTCTGGAATTTCTACTTGATACGGACGGTTCGTTCTACTTCATGGAAATGAACACCCGGCTGCAAGTGGAACACTGCATCACGGAAGAAATCACCGGCCTCGATCTGGTGGAGCAACAGATCCTGGTCGCGCAAGGCAGCGAGCTTGCCCTGAGCCAGGGCGACATCAGGTTGACGGGCCATGCCATTGAAGTACGGCTGTGCGCGGAGGACTGCGATCACGATTTCATGCCCCAAAGCGGTCGGGCCGCGTTCTGGCACGCCCCGCGGCAGGCCAGGGTCGAAAGCGCAATTCGTTCGGGTGACACCATCTCACCATATTACGACTCGATGTTCGCCAAGATCATCACGCATGGTCCCGATCGCAATGCAGCGCAGGCCCGCATGCAACGCGCGCTTGGCGATACGGTGATGTTCGGCCTAAACACCAACCTGCGCCTGCTTGAAAACTGCCTGGTCCACCCATTCTGGCTTAAGGGGGGGGTGGGCACCGGCTTCATTGCAGAGAACAAAGACACGCTGCTTCCGCCATTGGTGACCAGGCACGAGCCATTGGCCATCGCCGCCGTCCTGCGCTGCTACCGGCCAAGCCCTAGACGGATCCCGCGCACGCTTGCGGCTCAGGTCAAGCTGCTCGACAAAGCACTCGGCATCGCCGTCGAAGCTCGGGTGACATGGACAAGCGAGGGACGCTATGAAGTCGCCCTAGAGGGCGATACCTACCAGATAGCCATTCTTGCCAAAGACGGCGCGGGCGTCCGCGTGACAGTCAACGGAAGCGAATCCAGGATCTGGGCCTGCCAGGAAGGCGTCCATATCTACATCCGATGGGATGGCAGCGACTACACGCTTGTAGATCAGACGCTGGAAGCCTACCAGGGCAACCACAGCGCGTCGGACGGGCAGATACGCGCCGCCTCCAGCTGCAAGGTCGCGTCCGTGGTATCCGAAGCCGGCGCGGCAGTCAAAAGTGGAGACCTCATTCTGACTACGGAGGCGATGAAAACCGAATACCAGCACGTGGCGCCATTTGATGGCACCGTCCGCGAAATCCGCGTGCAGGTGGGCGATCAGGCCTCCGAAGGCGACATACTCGCCGTGCTGGATCCGGCATAGGCCATGCCGGTCATTGAACTCGCGTCGCGCAGAAAGGTACACGAATGGACGAACTGAAGATTGAACAACAGGACGGCATCTGGCTGCTGAAGATGAACCGTCCAACCAGGCACAATGCCTTGAATACGGCTCTTACCCAGGCGCTGCTACAGGCTCTGGAGGACGCGAATCAGGCTGCCAGCTGCCGCGCGGTGGTTCTGGCCGGTGAGGGACCCTCGTTTTGCTCAGGAGCCGATACCTCTGAATTCCGGGGCTTCGGCGAACACCCGGAAGGAGCCCTGGCGCGCGCGGACCTCACCATGAGAGTCCATCAGATCTTCAGCACACTGGCCAAGCCCGTGGTGGCCGCCATCCACGGCAATGCGCTGGGAGGTGGTGCGGGCCTGGCGGTCGCCTGCGACATGGTCATTGCCGAGTCCGGCACGAGGTTTGGCTATCCAGAACTGAAGCACGGCATCTGTCCCGCAATCGTCATGGCGAACCTGACTCGGCAGTTGGGGCAAAAGCATGCGTTTGAACTGGTGTCCACCGGACGACTGCTCAGCGGGAGGGAAATGGAAAGCTGGGGTCTTGCAAACAGCTGTCTCGACGGCGAGGCGCAAGTGCTGCAAGCCGCCCTGGATGTCGCGCGGAAATGGGCTTCCTATTCCAGGCACGCCGTCGGCGCAACGAAGCGTCTGTTCTACCGCTGTGTGGACCTCAGCCTGACGGAGGGGCTTGAATGCGGTCGCGACACAAACGTGATGATGCGCACATTCCCCCGCGACCAGTAGCGCATTGAGACGGAAAGGAGCATAAATGAAACAGCAACCATCCGCCAAGTCCCCGGTCGTCATCTGTGAATGTTTTTGTCGCGACGGCCTGCAGCATGAGCCGACGATCCTGGATACCGCCACGAAGGTGCAACTTGTGGACCGCCTGTCGGCGATCGGGTTCGGACGCATTGAGGTCACCTCCTATTCGAACCCTGCCGTGATTGCGCAATTTGCGGACGCCAGCGATGTGCTGCGCGACATACAGCGCAAAAGCGGGGTGTATTACAAGGCCACTTGCGCGAACTTGCGGGCTGTCGAGCGAGCTGTCTCAGATCTCGAGAAGGGCTATGGCGCAAACGAAATCAGCGTCCTGGTGTCGGCAAGCGAATCGCATTCCCAAAAGAACCTCAAGCGCTCGCGCGCTGATCAATGGGACAACGTCCGGAATATGGTCGCACTGGCCAACGGAAGGTTCCGTGTCATTGGCACCATTTCTGTTGCTTTCGGCTGTCCGTTCGAAGGCCAGGTTGCTGTCGGGCAGGTACTCGACGATATACGGAAATTCCGGGCTCTGGGGGTTGAATACATCACATTGGGCGATACGACCGGGATGGCGACGCCTGAGACGACGAAATATCTGTTCCTGGAAATGGCGCGCGCGGTGCCAGACGTGACCCCCATCGCCCATTTTCACGACTCGCGCGGCACGGCCCTGCTCAATTATGTTGCCGCATACGAGGCCGGTGTTCGTTACTTCGACAGCGCGATGGGCGGGGTTGGCGGCCATCCGCACCAGGTCAAATACGGTGGAGGCTATACGGGCAATGCATGCACCGAGGATCTGGTGGGCATTTTTGAAAGCATGGGCATACCCACTGGCGTCGACAAAGACGGCCTGCTGCAAGTATCCGCTCATTGCGAAGACGTCCTGGGTCGTCAACTGCACAGCCATGTCACCCGCACAGGCTGGAATCCATTGGTAAATCCATGATAGACAAAATCTGTTCCTCACTCGAAGAAGCGGTGTCTGGCATCGCCGATGGCACTACGATCATGATTGGCGGCTTCGGCAATGCGGGCATGCCGTCGCAATTAATCGATGCCCTGCTCGAACAAGGTGCCCGTGATCTGACTGTCGTCAACAACAACGCCGGGAACGGCGAAACGGGGCTCGCTGCCCTGCTCAAGGCGGGCCGTGTGCGCAAGATGATCTGCTCTTTTCCCCGGCAGACTGATTCATACGTTTTCGACGAACTCTACAGAAACGGTCGAATCGAACTTGAGCTGACCCCGCAAGGCACTCTTGCCGAACGCATTCGCGCGGCCGGGGCCGGCATTGGCGGCTTCTTCACACCTACCGCCTACGGGACGGAGCTTGCGCGAGGCAAGGAAACACGGGTGATCGACGGCAAGCACCATGTGTTCGAGTCGGCGCTGCATGCGGACTTTGCGCTGATAAAAGCGCATAGCGGTGATCGCTGGGGAAACCTTGTCTACCGGAAAGCCGCGCGCAATTTCGCACCGATCATGGCGATGGCCGCAGCATGCACCATTGCTCAAATCGAGGAAGCCGTGAAGCTAGGTTCCCTCGACCCCGAACAAATCGTGACCCCAAGCATCTTCGTCCAGCGCTTGGTGGTCTGCAAGGAGGCACGCCCATGAAAGGCCTGACACACGAGCAGATGGCGCAGCGGGTGGCACAAGATATCCCCGAGGGTGCGTTCGTGAACCTCGGTATCGGCTTGCCGACCCAGGTAGCCGACTACCTGCCCCGGGACCGCGAAGTCATTCTGCATAGCGAGAATGGCATTCTGGGAATGGGCCCCACGCCCGATCCCAAAGACGAAGATCCCGATCTGATCAACGCCGGCAAGAAGCCAGTCACGCTACTGCCCGGCGGCGCATTCTTTCATCATGCTGATTCATTCGCGATGATTCGCGGCGGACATCTGGACATCTGCGTGCTGGGCGCCTACCAGGTGTCCCGGCGCGGCGACCTGGCCAACTGGAGCACAGGGGCCCCCGATGCGATCCCGGCCGTAGGTGGAGCCATGGATCTGGCCTTGGGCGCCAAACACGTGTTTGTCATGATGGACCACTTGACCAAGAAAGGGGTCAGCAAGATCGTTCCCGAATGTTCGTACCCGATTACTGGTGTTGCATGCGTCAATCGCATCTATACCGACCTAGCCGTCATGGATATTTGTTCGCAGGGCGTCGTTGTCAGAGAAATCCTGGTCGATATGAGTTTTGAAGATCTTCAAAGGGCGACTGACGTTACCCTTGTAAAACCGTGATTTTGGGGAGAGCCTGTAAACAGCCATGAAACAACACAACAAGCGAGTGCTCATCGCGGGCGCATCAGGCGTGATCGGGCAGGCCGCCCTGTCCAGATTTGAACGTGAAGGCTGGGACATCATTGCCTTGTCCAGGCGTGCACCGCGCATCTCCAGCCCCGAGCACGTCACCCATCTACCAGTCGATCTGACTGATCCGCATGCCTGCACCGCAGCCATCGCATCGTTTCCCGCAGTCACACACTTAGTGTACTGCGCCGTCCAGGAAAGCAACGATCTGAGGCAAGGTTGGCGCAACCCGGAGCAGATGCAAACCAATGCGCGGATGCTGCGCAACCTGACCGACCCGCTGATACGGGCCGGAAGCCTTGCGCACATGTCGCTGTTCCAGGGCACCAAAGCGTATGGCGCCCACTTGCATCCCATCCCCATCCCGGCCCGTGAAGATCTGCCCCGAGATCCCCACCCGAACTTCTACTGGCTGCAGGAGGATTACGCGCGCGATGTCTGCGCAAGGGAAGGCATCGCGTTCACGATCTTTCGCCCCCAGGTGGTGTTCGGTGATGTCGTCGGCGTGGCCATGAACCTGATTCCCGTGATCGGGGCCTATGCCGCACTGCGGCAACAGGAAGGGCTGCCATTTTCCTTTCCTGGTGGACCAGACTATCTACTTGAGGCAGTCGACTCTCGCCTGATTGCCGATGCGCTTCTGTGGGCAACGCAGGCCCCCACCGCAGCAAACGAAATTTTCAATATAACCAATGGGGATCTGTTCACCTGGCGCGGCATATGGCCCTTGCTGGCTGACTGTCTCGGAGTGGAAGCTGGCGAACCGGAGCCTCGAGCCCTGGCACGCTGGTTCCCTGAAAAGGCCGATGCCTGGGAAAACCTGGCGCAACGTAGGCGGCTGCGATGCGGCGACCTGGGGCAGCTTGTTGGCCATTCCCACCACTACGCTGACTTTTGTTTCGGCTACGGTGCCAAGCAGGCCATACCGCCCGCTCTCGTCAGCACAATCAAGCTGCGGCAAGCTGGCTTCCAGGGATGCATCGACACACAGAGTATGTTTCGTGAGGCCTTCGCATCCATGCGCCAGCTGGGATACCTGCCCTGACCTTATGATCGAAGCCCGCTCCCAAGGCGCCGGCGTGAGGCGTCACTCCAAAAACTGAGCGATCACGAGGATCTCGTTCAGTTTCCCGAATCAATCAACCTCGGCGTCTCGAACCGCCGGATCTTGCCGGTAGCGGGACGCACTTGATTCCAGTGTGCGACATCGAAGTCGATGACGGCCAACCCGGCTGTCGGGTATTTATCCCGCACACGGGTGGCAACAGGTCCACTGGCATCTCTGCTCAGTTCCAGGGCGAGGCTCTGAAACCCCGGATGATGACCAACCAGCAGCAGCGTATGAATATCGTCGCGGGTTTCATGAACGACCTGAAGGAGCGACCCGGCAGTGGCCTCGTAGAGGCGCGGATCATTGCGCCGGGGAATGGGTTGAGCGAAGGCGGAGCATGCCAGGTCCCAGGTCTCCTGAGCACGCCGGGCCGTGGAGACAATGACCAGATCGGGAGCAAGACCCTCTCTGGCCATGTACTTTCCCATCAGCGCACTGGCCTGCCGGCCACGCCCCGCCCGCAACGGCCTTTCATGGTCATCGACACCAGTGGGCCAGTCGGATTTGGCATGACGCAACAGCATAAGGCGACGTCTCGATGGCTCTACGGTGCTCATGTCCCCACGTCCCATGGCGTCGCGTGCGCAAGCGCCTTGTTCCTGAACCGTGCGTCCTCGGTCACTTCCGGGCCGAACCAGGCTGGCGGGAGGAAAGCCCTGGCTTGTGCCTCGGTAGGGAACTCGACCTCGACCAATACCAACGGCGACAGGTGCCTCGAAAACACGTCGAGCTCAAACTGAAGTCCGCCGGGGAGCTGCCCGACATGACGGGTTTTCTCGACCCGCCTGCCCACGGTTGCGGGCCAGAGCGTTTCGAACCGAGGCGCGTCGATCGCGATTTCACGTTCCTCGCGGATCATGCCCGCCCCTGATTTCACAGTCAGGAAATATTCGTTTCCGCTCTGCCGCAGCCGGACCTCGACCGAATCCGTGACTGCGGTCAGGTAGCCCTGACGGATCGACACGGCGGGCAGCCCCTCGGGCACCGGACCTTTGATGATGAACTTGCGCTCGATCTCGCTCATTCGTTCATCCGCCGGTCGAGTTCGTCGGACAGCGCCTGATACGCCTGGCTGGCCGGACCCTGCCAGGAAGTCGCCAGGACCGGAGCGCGAGTCAGCCCCATACGTTCGATTTCCGAGGCGAACGGGATCTGTGACTGCATGAACCGTTCGGGCCACGCCTGCGTCATCTCGGCGATCACGTCGTGGTGAAGATTCTTGACGCCCTGCACCATCGAGAAGAAGGCGTGGATCTTCTTTTCCTGCAGATTGTTTTCCCGGAAAAAAGTCTGCAGCTGTTCGAAGGTGCGTTGCGACAAGGTCGTCGGAATGAGCGGCACGACCACCGCGTCGGCGGCTCGAAACACGTTTTCCGACAACATCGAGATATTCGGCGGGCAATCGAGCAGCGCCACGTCATAATCGGACTTGACGGATTTCAGCACCTTTTTCAATTGCGACCGTCCATCCTTCATCCGCGACAGGAAAATATCGAAATCGCGAAACGCCATGTTCGCGGGCAGAATGTCGAGGTTGTCGTAATCGCTTCCGCGAATTGACTTGGCGACGCGATCCGTATCCCCGAAGAATCGGGCCTCGGTCAACTTACCCGAAGGCTTCACCCGGAAATAGAACCCGGAAGCGCCCTGCGGGTCGAGATCGCACAGCAGCGTGCGACGGCCCGAAGCGGCAAAGGCATAGGCGAGGTTCACGGCAGTCGCGGTCTTGCCAACGCCGCCTTTGTTGGAGTAGCAGGCGATGATCTGCATCAGATGTCCTTTCCGTCGTGGAAGAGTCTGCGAAAAGCCTGCCGCATCCCGTCGCCGCTGAAATGGGCAAACGCCTGGACGATCTTTTCATGTTCCACGATCTGCCTCTGGTGCAGCACAGTCACCAGCGCACCGATGCTCTGGGCAATTTCCAGTCTGCGAGGCTCATCGCCCAAGTCGTCCAAAAAGGCCAGGAGCCCTGCCTGCTGCACCACGCAATCGTTGAACGAGCCGAGGGAATCCTGGAGCTTTTTCAGTGACTTGAGAATATCATGAAGAACGTCCTGCTGGAACATGGGACCAAAGAACTCAATGAGATAGCGCAGCTTCTTGCATTCGACGCGCAGCGCGTGGACCTCGTCGTCCGGCATCCCTGCCGTCAGGCCCGCCGCGATTCGGCGAATCCGGCGATAGCGTTTCCGGATCAACTCGGAAGCTAGATCCTGGGACATGCGGTCGGCATTCGGACCGGGCAATAGAGTCTTTCGCCGGGAAAACAGGTCCATCAACGCCTCGATTTCCCTGATATACCCTTTGCCGCGTAGACGATCGGCCAGTCCGGCCCACGCAGCCAACCGCCGTTGGCCGACCCGTTCGAACATCCGGTCAAGCCCACCGTGCATTGTGTCGGGAACCATGGCGTAGAAGCTGCGCCGCTCCAGCAGATACACATCATCGTCGCGCAAAGGGCCTGTCGGCGCCATGAGCGCCGCGAATCGCGCTTTCAACGCAACCGTCTGTTCCGGTGCATAGACACCCTTGAACAAGCTCAGGACCGACCGGATCTTGCGCAGCGCAATGCGATAGTCATGCAGGAACTCGGTGTCGATATCGGCGACGATGCCTGGCTCATTGGCCCGGACGATAGGCAGGTGGGCGCCAATCAAAGCATTGGCCGCATCGAAAGCGGTGTCTTCGCGCCTGACCTCGACGCTCGGCCTTGCGGTGTAGCTCATGCTGGCTGGATGCATCACCCGGTAGAGATTACCGGCGGCCAGCGGCATTGCGTCGCAAGCGTGCAGGCGCGACAGCAGATCCCGCAGCGCCCCGCCATAGCCCCGCAGCTCCCCCACCGTAACCAGGACGATGGAATCGCCGTCAATGGGGCACAATTCGCGCAGATTCGCACTGACGCGGGTCTTGCCCCCGCCGTCTACCAGGGCAAGCCGGCCGCACCGCGCCGCACCCGACGTCACGGTCAACAGCGCCCGCAATGGCGGCAGATCGGCCAATGCCGCCTTGACCGGCCCCTCGGCGAATGCCGACACGAATCGAGCCTCGGGCGTGGCAGGCTGGCTCAAGACACGGCCGGAGGCGGACAGAAGATGTGCCCGGCCGCCTGCCTCCAGCAACAGCCTTTGCGAAGCACGCAGGCTTTGGTTGAAATTGTCCCGGATCGTAAATGGGTGCCCGCCCTCTTCCCATTCCAGCACCAGCGTCAGGTGCCTGTCGCCGCCCCGGGACAACCGGGCAAGCCGCGTTGCCCGCAAGTAAAAGGTCTCTTGCGTCAGGCCCCTGCCCCGGACTTTAGCGCTCGAGTCGGATGATCCAGGATCTGCTTTTTCAACGATGGGTCGCATGCGCATCCCTTCCTCAGCCACCTAGATCCCAGAGACATCTGTTCCGCCTCTGGCTTCCGTCAAGCAGACGTCATGATGTCAGAATTCGAAAACACTCATGCTCGCGTTTTCCAGACGTGAATGAGATAACGGATGCCCAACTGATCAGTCCTGATGTCAAAGATGCGCCAGCTGCTGGGTCAGATAGGAACTGAGCGAATTCATCTGCCCCACCGTCGAGTCCAGTGCTGTGAATTGCTGGCGGTAGTTTTCCATGTCCGCCGAGATCCGATCCGAGGTCTGGGTGTATTGGGATTGCAGGTCGGTCATCATCTGATTCATGCTGTCGCTGGCGTTCGAGAACAGCCCACCGGTCTGCAGCATGTTCGTGGAGAGGGTCTGGAAGGCGCTACCCAGACCGCTGGTCCCACCCAGCACCGCTTGCACGTCTCCAGGGTTGCTGGACAGTGCCGCCGACAGCGCATTGGTGTCCAGCGTGAGGCTGCCGCTCGTCGGATCGGTGCTCAGCCCCAGTTGGAAAGCGGACTGGTACGTGGTCGTGCCTGAGACCACCGTGTTCAAGGCACCAAACATTTGTTCCTGCACTTGCAGAGCCACAGGATCGCCGGTCAGGATGCTACCCGATTGGCTGGCTGTGTTATAGGCGGTCAGCGACTGGATGGTGGATTGTAGCCCGTTGTAAGCCGTCACAAAACCCTGGACGGCCTGCGTAATCTGCGAATCGTCGTGCGTGATGGATAGCGTCGAGGGCGACGCATCGACAGCCGACAGATTCAGCGTGACACCCTGGATGGCGTTTTGCAACGTATTGCTCTGGCTGGTGACGGCGATGCCATTGATATGCACCGAGGCATTGCTGGCCGCAGTTTCGGCGACGCTGGAGGCGGTGCCTTGGGTAAAGCCCAGCATTGACTGCAAGGCGCTATTGCTGCTGCTGATGCTGGTCACGGCTGACTGATCGCCGGTTTTGTTCGCGATCAGCATCAGGTGATAGGGAGTTGCGGAGCCGTCGTTGATGATCGTGGCAGAGACACCCAGGCTGGGATCGCCGTTGATCGCACTGACCAGGCCGTTGAGCGAGGTGTCCTTTCCGGTCAGATCCAGGGACTGCGTGGTGCCATTCTTCAGCGTCAGGGTCAGGGTTCCGCCCGTTCCGTTGGCCGTCGTGTTGCTGGTTTGGCCGGCCGTGTACAGGGTCTGGGCCGTGGCGAGCTGATCGACGGTCACGCTGTATTGACCGGCTACGGCACCGCTGCCTGCGCTGGCGGTAAAGGCTGAACCTGTCACGCTGGTTTTCAGGGCCGTGAAGGTCCCTGTGCTGCTCAGGGTTTGGGCCGCGGTTTGCAGGGCGCTGACCGCGCTCTTGAGTTTGCCGTAGGCCGAAATTTTTGCGTTGAGCGAGTCTTCCTGCGACTGGATAGGCTCCAATGCCAGATTTTCGTTGGTCTGCATCTGGGTCATCAGGCTGCCAAGCGGCAGGCCCGAGCCAACCCCCATCGAGGAAAAAGTGGAAGTATCCATGGAGGAGAAGGGTGCGACCGACAATGTCATCGTGGGCTCCGGCAGGTTTGCCTAGTAGTTGACGAATTTACGGCACGGCGGCGAAATCATTATTAGTATCTCCTGTAAAAGTTGAAACAACTTGATGCCGACAACTGGATTCTGGACAGCGTGGCTCATCCCGCACTAGCCATGCATCAAACACGCTACAATCAAGAGTTACCTGATTTGATCTGATCCATTACACGAATGAGCCAAACCCGCACGCGCCTAGTCATGGGCAACTGGAAAATGCACGGCAGCCTTGTGGACAACGCGGCATTGCTGGGCAGCCTGGTGTCGGGCGCAGCCCGCGCAGGGGATACCCAGCTGGCCGTGTGCGCACCGTTCCCGTACCTGGCCCAGGCGCGCCAGGT
The DNA here is from genome assembly GCF_039614765.1 of Castellaniella sp. MT123. Lineage (NCBI taxonomy): Bacteria > Pseudomonadati > Pseudomonadota > Betaproteobacteria > Burkholderiales > Alcaligenaceae > Castellaniella > Castellaniella sp. MT123. The sequence goes on along the minus strand of NZ_CP154879.1, from coordinate 279,484 downwards.
GCTGGCGGCAACGCCGATTTCCTGGGGCGCGCAGGACGTCAGCGTCCATGACCGGGGCGCTTATACGGGCGAAGTCTCCGCCGCCATGCTGGCCGATTTTGGCTGCACCTGGGTCCTGTGCGGCCATTCCGAACGACGGGCGCTGCATGGCGAATCCAGCGCGCTGGTCGCGGCAAAGGCCGCCACCGCGCTGGCATCCGGTCTGGCTCCGGTCGTGTGTGTCGGCGAAACCCTGTCCGATCGGGATGCGGGGGATGCCGAATGCGTGATCGGCGATCAACTGGAACCCGTCCTGGCGCTGGGGGCGGATACGCTGTCGCGCCTGGTGATCGCCTACGAGCCCGTCTGGGCGATCGGCACCGGTCGCACCGCCACGCCAGATCAGGCGCAAGCCATCCACGCCTTCATCCGTGCCGCGCTGGTCCGGCATGGGGCTGGCCAGACTCGTATTCTGTACGGTGGCAGCGTCAAGGCCGCCAATGCGTCCGCCCTGTTTTCACAACCCGACATCGATGGCGCCCTGGTCGGGGGCGCATCGCTTGTCGCCGACGAATTTCTGAATATTGCGGCCGCGGTCGCTCAATAAGCCCCCTAAGGCCCGGAGTTCTCTCATCATGCAATGGTTTTCCTCGATCCTGCTGACCCTGCAGGTCATCTCCTCGCTTCTGATCATCGTGCTGGTGCTGCTGCAGCAGGGCAAGGGTGCGGACATGGGGGCTGCTTTTGGCAGCGGTTCGGCGGGCAGCGTGTTCGGTTCCGCCGGGGCGGCAAACTTCCTGTCACGGGCAACGAAATGGGCGGCTGTCGTGTTTTTCGCGACCACCATTGGCCTGGCCTGGATCGCACACCATCCGGCCGGTTCGCCGATCGAGACCGGGATCATGCAGGGCTTCACCGCACCGGCGAAGGCGCCCACGCCTGCGCCCGCCACGGGCACTGCGGTGCCGAACGTCGGTCCCGCCGTGCCCAAGGCGCCGGCCGCACCCGCCGCGTCCGGACAGCCGGCTGCCGCAGGGGGCGCCACGGCACCAGCCGCGCAGGGTGCCGCATCGGTGCCGTCCGTGCCGGCCCCCACGAGCACCAAGTAGCCCACCTTCATGCTAGAATTGCCGTCTTTGTCGAAAGACGAAAAGCCGTCGTGGTGGAATTGGTAGACACGCTATCTTGAGGGGGTAGTGGCGAAAGCTGTACGAGTTCGAGTCTCGTCGACGGCACCACCGAATAGCCAAAAAAACCCGCAAATCTAACGGATGTGCGGGTTTTTTCATGGCCAGGCGCCTGGAATACCGGGTCAAGCCGGTCCGGGACGAACCCCGGATCTGGCGGGCTGGGCCGATGTCGCGGTGGGTGCGTCCCAGCCACCACCAAGGGCCTTGTATAGCGACACCAATTGCACGGCGGCGTTGGTATGCGCTCGCGCGGCTGCGGTTTCGGCCTCGTGCAGACTGCGCTGGGCGGCCAGCAGTTCAACCAGCGCAATATCGCCTGCGGCGTAGCGTGCCTTGGCGTGGCCGTAGCTGGTGCGCGAAGCATTCAGTGCCATGCCGCGGCGCTCCAGTGTGTCCAGCCCACCCTGGTAGTCGCCCAGCGCGCGTTCGGCATCGCCCAGCGCCGCCAGCACGGCCTGCTCGTAGGCCAGCGCGGCCTGCCGCTCGGCGGCTTCGCGGGCACGAATCTCGGCGCGGACGCGCCCACCCTCGAACAAGCGCCAGGAAATCAGCGGCAAGACGGAAAAGCGCGAGCTGGAGGCATCAAACCAATTGCCCGTGCTGAGCGCCTGGAATCCGCCGCCAACACCGATGGACAGCTTGGGAAACAGCTCTGCCGTAGCCACGCCAATATCGGCGGAACTCGCGGCCAGGCGCCGTTCCGCAGCCAGCACGTCAGGGCGCCGGCGCAACATATCGGCGCGCTCGCCCACGGGCGGCGCCCGCAGCGTGCTCGGCGCCAAGGGGCCGTCAAGCAGCGCCAGCTCCCGCTCTGGCGGTGCCCCCAGCAGCACGCCCAAACTGAGCACCGCGCCACGCTGACGCGTCTGGATATCCGGGATGAGCGCATTGACTGCCGCCCATTGGGCGTACGCCGCCTCCACGTCGGCGGCGGATGCGTCACCCTGCGCGTGCCGCAGGCGCACCAGATCCAAGGTCTGTCGCAGCGTGTCCAGTGTGGCCTCTTGAGCCTGCAACTCGTAGCGGGCGCCAACGGCGGTGAACCAGGTGCGCGCCACCTCGGCCACGATGCGCATGCGCACGCCCTGTGCCTCGATTTCGGTTGCCTGCAGGCGGGCGCTGGCGCCTTCCAGAGCGCGCCGCTTGGCGCCGAACAAATCGATCTCCCAGGCCGCGTCGAAGCCTGCGTCATAGATGGTCTGCGTAGCTTCCAGGCCGGGGATCCTGCCGACGGGCAAGGGGCCGTTCTCGCTTTGGCGGCGTCGGTTGACGCTCGCGCTGGCACCAACGGTGGGCAAAGCCTCGCCGGCCACACGATCGCGCAAGGCGCGTGCCTCATCGATGCGTGTCGCGGCCTGACGCAGATCCAGATTCTGTGCCAGCGCCGTGGCCATCAGGCGATCGAGGACCGGGTCGCCCAGTGCGGACCACCAATGGCTCAGGTCTTTGGACTGGGACTCACTGGCCAACGGCACGGTCCAGCCGCTGCCGACATCGACCGGCGGCGGTTCACGGTAGTCGGGGCCTACGGCCGCACAGGCTGTCAGCAGCGCACAGGACAGGGCCAGCGCGAGCGGGCGCATGCGCCCGGGGGCCAGCCCGGCGACAGCTGCATGAAGGACGGAAGTGGAGGTCTTGGTTTTCATTGCAGGCGTCCTCGGACGATTACGGTGGCCATCGTCAGCGTGGCAAGGGCGATGGCCGCCAACGGCCACAGGCTGGCCAGGATCTCGCCGGGCGGCATGGCCTTCAAAAAGCTGCCCTCGACGATGATCAGGAAGTGGGTCAGCGGAATGGCCTGCGCCAACCATTGAAAAATAGTAGGCATGTTCTCCACCGGCGTGGCGAACCCGGACATCAGCACCGCCGGCACGCCGATGGCGAAGGCGCCGAGGATGGCCTGCTGCTGCGTCATGCTGACCGCGGAAATCATCAGGCCGATACCGACCACCGACAGGATGAACAGCACCAGGCCGACGAGCAGCAGAGCGACCGAGCCGGTGAACGGAATGCCAAACAGGAAGACACCCGCGCTGATCATGAACAGCCCCAGCAGCGTGCCAATGGCGAGTGCCGGCAGTGATTTGGAAACGATGATTTCCGGCGTCGAGGTGGGCGAGACCAGCAACTGGTCGAAGGTGCCGAGTTCACGTTCGCGCGCAATCGACAACGACGTAATCAGCAGCGAACTGAACAGCGCCAGGATGCCGGTCAGGCCAGGCACGATGTACCAGCGGTAGACGAGGTTCGGGTTGAACCAGTGGCGCACCAGCACGGGCGAAGGTGCCTGTGTATCGGGCACCACCTCGGCGCCGACATCGGCAGCGATGGTCGACAGATAGGACACCGTGATCTGTCCAGAATTGCTGCGCCGGCCATCGACCAGCAGCTGCGCGCGACCGCTCTCGCCGGCGGCGATCGTGCGCGAGAAATCCACAGGAATGGTCAGCGCCGCGATCACTTCGCCGCGATCGATCAGTTCATGCAACTGCCGCCGGTTGTCGATGCGTCGCACGTGGGTGATGAACTGGGCGCTTTCCAGCCGCTGCACCAGTTCATGCGACCAGCGGCCCGCGTCCTGGTTGTAGACGGCGATATCGACATTGCGCACTTCCAGCGTGGCGGCAAAGGCAAACACCAGCAGTTGCAGGATGGGCGGCACGAACACCACCATGCGGCTGCGTGGATCGCGCAGAATGCTGAGCACTTCCTTGATGAACTGGGCGCGCAGGCGGGTAAACGAGAATGTGGAGGTCAACATGGAATCACTCCAGGTTCTTGCGCGTGGCGCGCTTGGCGATCGCGAAGAACAATGCCCCGATCGCCGCCATCGCCGCCAGATTGGGCAGGAACACCGCCCAGACATCGCCGGCCAGGAACACGGTTTTGAGCGAATCGACGAAATAGCGCGCCGGAACCACCCGGGTGATGGCGCGGATCGGTGCGGGCATGGCGTCGATTTCGTACAGAAAGCCCGACAACATGAAGGCCGGCAGGAAACCTGTGAACAGGGCGATCTGCGCCGCCAGGAACTGGTTGCGTGCCAGTGAGGAAATCAGCAGCCCCTGGCCCAGGGCCGGCACCATGAACACTGCCGACAGTAGCAGCAGCGCCGCCAGCGAGCCACGCATCGGCACGCCGAAAACGAACACGGCCAATGCCGCCGCGACCAGCGTGGACAGCATGCCGAGCACGAAGTACGGCAGCAGCTTGCCGATCAGGATCTCGGCCACCGACGCGGGCGTGGACAGCACCGCCTCCATGGTGCCGCGTTCCCATTCGCGTGCCACCACCAGCGCGGTGAGCATGGTGCCGATGATGGTCATGACGATGGCGATCGCGCCGGGGATCAGCGCGCGGCGGCTTTCCAGCTCGGGGTTGAACCAGTAGCGCGGCTCCAGTACGACGGACTGGGGCGGCGCCGCGACGTCCAGACCGGCGCGCCACGTCTGCACCACGCCACGGGAGTAGTTCTCGACGTAGTTGGCGGTGTTGGGGTAGGAGCCATCGGTGACGATCTGCACCAGCGGCTCGGTGCCGCGCTGCGCCAGGCGCTGCTCGAAGTCCTGCGGAATCACCACGTAGCCGCGCAGGTCGCCGGACACCAGCTTCTCGGCCACTTCGCGCCGGTCGTGGGCGAACTGCACCTGCAGGAAGCGGGTGCCCGAAAACGCGGCGGCCAGCGACTGCGCCGATGCGCCGGGGGATTCGAGCACCACACCGACGCGGACGTTCTTGGCATCCAGCGACACTGCATAGGCAAACAGCAGCAGCAACACCACCGGCAGCACGAAGGCGATCAGCAGCGTCGAAGGGTCGCGCAACGCCTGGTGGCTTTCCTTCGTGACCAGGGCTATCAGGCGCCGCAGGTCGAAGCGACGCAGGTCGACCGGCACCGGACCGCCCCTATCCTTGTCCTTTATAGGTTCGTTCATGTGGCGGCCTCCATCTCGCGCTCGGCCGACTCGACCAGATGGATGAACGCGTCCTCCATGGTCGGATCGGGTTTTTCCGGGCTCACTGTCACGCGCTTGAGCGCGTCGGGCGTGTCCAGCGCGATCAGCCGCGCACGCGACAGCATGGCCACGCGGTCGCAGTATTCGGCCTCGTCCATGAAGTGGGTGGTGACCATGATGGTCACGCCCTTGCGCGCCAGCCCGTTGATGTGTGTCCAGAACTCGCGCCGGGTGATGGGATCCACCCCTGAAGTCGGCTCGTCCAGGAACAGCACCGGCGGGCGGTGCATCAGCGAACAGGCCAGCGCCAGGCGCTGCTTATGCCCCAGCGGCAGGGAATCGGGCGTGGCCGAAAGCCAGTCGCCCAGGTCGAAGGTTTCGATCATCTCGGCGATACGCTCGCGCCGGGCGCTGCCTTCCAGCCCATAGACCCCGGCCGAGAACTCCAGGTTCTGCTGCACAGACAGCAGGCCGTAGAGCGAAAATTTTTGCGCCATGTAGCCGAGCCGGCTCTTGGCCGCGCCCGTGGCGCGGCGCAGGTCGTGCCCCACCACATGCGCCTCGCCCGCAGTGGGTTTCAGCAGGCCACAGAGCATCTTGAAGGTCGTGGATTTGCCAGCGCCGTTGGGGCCGAGCAGGCCGAAGATCTCACCCTTGGTTACTTCGAAGCTGACGTTGTCGGTGGCGGTGAATTCGCCGAAGCGCTTGGTGAGATTGCGGCAGGACACGGCAATATCGGAGCCCAGTTCGACTGGCGGCAGACGCTCGGCCAGCGTTGAGGTGCCGCCGGGACCACCGCCGAGCAGATCGATGAAAGCGTCCTCGAAGCGCGCCGGCACCTGCGCCAGCCGCACCTGCACCCGTTCGGCCAAGGCCTGCACCTGCGCTGCGTCCGCGCCCGCGCGCAGCACTACGCGCACGCCGGCGCCCTGGATCACGCCATCGCTCACGCTGGGCAGATCGAGCGCTTCGGTCAGGACCGCCCGACGCTCGGCGCCCACATCTTCCAGGCGGAAACTGCGGCCTTCGAGCTGCGCGGTCAATTCTTGCGGTGGGCCATCGAACAGGAGCTGTCCCTGGTTCAGCAACAACACGCTTTCGCAGCGCTCGGCCTCGTCGAGATACGCGGTGGACCAGACCACGGCCATGCCCTCATCGGTCAGCGCCTGCACCATGCGCCACAAGTCCTGGCGGCTGACCGGATCGACGCCCACCCCGGGCTCGTCCAGCAGCAGCACCTTGGGCCGCGCCATGAGCGCACAGGCAAGCCCCAGCTTCTGCTTCATGCCGCCCGAGAGCTTGCCGGCGAGACGCCCGGTGAAGGGCCCAAGCCGCGTGAAGTCGAGCAGTTCGGCAAACAGATCGGCGTTCCGGCCCGCATCCATGCCGCGCAACTGCGCGTACAGCCGCATGTTTTCCATCACCGACAAGTCTTCGTACAGGCCGAAGCGCTGCGGCATGTAGCCGCTGGCGACGTGGATGGCGTCGTTGTCCTTGACCACGTCAAAGCCGGCCAGGGTGACGCGTCCGGCGTTGGGTGTCAGCAGACCGGTCAGGATGCGCATCAGCGTCGTCTTGCCGGCGCCGTCGGGGCCGACCAGGCCCGTCAGCCGGCCATAGTGGATGCGTGCGCTCAAGCCCTTCAGGGCCTGCACGTTGCCGAAATGTTTGGCCACGCCTTCGATGACGACGGCGGCGTCCGTGCCCGCACCCGGTGACACGGTGGCGATGGCGGGGCTCGCCTGCATGTCAACGCTCCGCCGCCGGGGTGCTGGCGTGGGCTTTCGCATCGACGTCGACGGTTACCGGCATACCCTGGCGTAACGCAGCGTCGCTGTCGGCTTCGTCGATGACGATGCGCAGTCGGTACACCAGATCGGTACGCAAATCCGTCGTCTCCACTGTCTTGGGGGTGAATTCCGCGCGTGGCGAGATGAAGCCGATCTGACCGCGATAGACCTTCTCGGATGAATCGCTCTTGACGCGCACCGCAGTGCCAGGTGCAATGCGCCCCAAGTCCGACTCACCCACGTAGGCGCGCACATACACCGGCTTGTCCAGGCTCAGGCTGTAGATCGTGCTCTGGCTTGCAACCATGCTGCCGGGCTCACGCACCCGTGCGATGACAGTCCCGTTACTGGGCGCCATCAATTCGGTGTCCGCCAGGGCTGTAGCGGCTTGCGCCGCGGCAGCCTGCGCGGCCGTCAAACGGGCCTCGGCCGCGGCGATGTCTTCCTTGCGAAAGCCTTCGGATGCTTGCGACATGGCGGCCTTGGCTGCTTCGACGCCAGCGGTTGCCCGGTCTCGTGCCGCGCGGGCGGCATCAACCGTACGCTGACTGCTGGCACCCGATTCCAGCAGGCGGCTCTGGCGTTGAAAGTTGCGCTCGGTCTCAGTGGCGAGCGCTTGCGCCTGCTTGAGCGATTCTCGCGCCTGCGTAATTTCCTGTGGCCGCAAGCCGTGGCGTAGCTTCGTCAGTTCCGCCTGGGCGACCTGCACCTGGGCCTGCGCCACCGCCAGGGCTTCCCGATAGGGCTGCGCATCAAGCGCGGCCATGCGTTCGCCGGCGCGTACGGCGTCGCCCTCATCGAAGGCCATTTGAGTCACGCGCCCAGGCTGGCGGAAGGCCAGCTGCACCTCGCGGATGTCGACGTTGCCATACAAGCGTAGCTGACTGTCGTCACTCCCCGCGCGCTGCATCCGGAAAAACAAGCCGGAACCACTTGCAATCGCAACGATGGCGACAACGATGAAGATCCGTTTGGCTTTGTGGGAAAGGCTGTTGATCTTCATTGCCCGGCCTCCAGGGAGCGAACACCACGTCGGTAGATGGCGAACACCCCCGGCGCGTCACGGCGGATGCGCGCCACGTCGCCGGCCAGCAGCGACTGCATCACCAACCCCTGGATGGTGCCGATGAACAAGACGGCAGCGGCGTCCACATCCAGTCCGGCATCCAGCTCACCCTGCGCCTTGCCGGCGTCAAGCAGACGGCACAGTCGCTCGCCGTAATGACGAATCAAGGTCTGGGCGATTTGCTTGGGCGGGGTGTCTCCCGGCCGCTGCAATTCGCCAAAGAGCATCCTCGGCACCCCCGGGTGCTTGGACACAAAGTCGACATGTGTCATGAAAACCGCCTCCAGCGCTGTAACAGGAGACGCAGTGCCTTCGGCAGCCTTGTCCACCCGGGCCAACAAGCGCTCGGCGACCCAGGACATCACCGCCTGCAGGATGGCGTCTTTAGTCGGAAAGTGACGAAACAGCGCCCCCTGGGTCACCCCCATCCGTTCCGCGATGGCTGCGGTCGTGATATCACTGGGGTTCTGCTCGGCAGCCAGATTGACCACGGTCTCGACTGTGGCCGCGCGCCGCTCGTCGGCCGGTAGATGCTTGGAGTGCCCGCTCATGGCTTGCCCTTCGGTAAGTTAGTAACTGATCACTATCTTAGCATCATGAGGCCAACAATGGAAAAGCCGCCCCGGCATCAGCTGGGACGGCTTTGGAATGGTGCCCGAGGCCGGAATTGAACCGGCACGCCTTTCGGCGAGGGATTTTCTTACCACTTCGGCTTTCGCCGCCGCCCTGCTCAACGCAGGGTGTTCGTGGTCTGGAGCACGCCTTCACCATAGCCTTGCGACCGTAGGTGCCCGCCGTCTGCTCTCTACACCTTCCCAGGAAATGGCCTGGGCTTGGCTCGGTGTTGGCTCGGTTGCCGGAGCATCCAGGGCTTTCGCCGACTTTGACGGGCTTCACTTCGGACGTTTCCCCCCGAAGGCTCAAATTGTTCAAGTCCCTTGTGTCTACCAATTTCACCACTCGGGCATTGCACGATGCGCAGGAACCTATTCCAGCATGACGGCACCGTGAAGGACGCCCATTGTACCCGCAAGAATCATGGCGACTGATGGTGCACACAAATAGACCCTCCGTCCGCCGACATGGACCAGCACGGAAACACGGACGGCTGATCCTGCGAACGCCGTCAGACAGGAATCACAGCACCTTGTCGTCCGCGGCCGGGCCGCCTTCGTCTTCCATCTGCTCGACCTGCTGGGCATCGGAGCAGGTGAACTTCAGCTGTACACCCACCCCGGCACTGCCTTCATTGATGAAGACCGCGCCGCAATGCTCGAGTGCCTGTTGCATCGCCTGCACGGCGGAATCCGGCAGTGCCACCAACTGGTGCTCGAACTGTTCGATGTCCCGTTCCGGGACATCCGACGCCTCGGCGAGGTGGGCACGCTTCAGATTGATCAGCGCACGGGCTGCGCGACATTGAGATCCGGTCATCATAGGGAAGCCTCCTGATCACGACTACGCAGACTGCTATTTTATCTTAGCCAGCACCGCTGCACTACCAGGAACCGCGCTGTTCGGGCACGAACCGGACCAGCGGCAAGGCCAGCAACCGAATCGCGGCGAGAACGGCATAGACCCAGGCCAGGATCAGCCCCATGTCGCTCTGATGGGCCAAAACGGCCGCCACGATCGAGACTGTGGCGATCGCACCGATCTGCAGCGACAGCGTGCGCAAGGCGGCCAGCATGGAAGAGGATTCCGGCGCCAGCTGCAGGCCGGCATTGCGCATAGCCGGATTGATGGCCCCGTTCCCCGCCCCCACCAGGAACGCGGCAAACGCCAGCCAGGCGTAGGGCGAGATATCCGCCACCGGTGGCAGCGCGAGCAGCGCGAGTCCGACAATGGCGATCGCACTGCCGACGTACAGGGGAATGCGATAACCGGTGCGCCGCAGCATCACGACCGCCGTCAGCGAGCAGATCATCGCGGCGGCACCTTGAGCCGTCAGCAACGTACCGGACCCCACCGCATCGATGTCATATCGATTGATGGCATACAACGGCACCAGGGCCATCGCCCCGATCACGAAACCGCTGAACGTCATATTCACCAGGTTGACCGCGCCGAAATTCGGGCCATAGATCAGCCGGGGCTGGATGAAAGGAGTGTCAGTGCGCCGGATATGACGGAAAAAAAGGACCAGCAAGCCAAGCGCCAGACCGAGCAGAATCAGGAATTCACCCCAGTTCCGGGCCCCTGTCGTCTCGCCCAGCACGGTCGCCGCCAGCATCGCCGACAGCAGACTGCCACCCAGCATGGCGATCCCGGCGGCATCCATCTTCTTGCCGGAAGCGTCACCCTTCGGGCGGTCATGGGGGATGAAACGCCAAGCCAGCAGGAAGATCGCCAGGCCGATCGGCACGTTGACGTAAAACACATCACGCCAGGACGAATAAGCCACGAAATAGCCGCCGAAGATCGGCCCGATCATGGCCCCGATCGGAAAGATGCTGCCAAACAGGCTGACATAGCGGTCGCGGGCGTCTCCGAAGTGATCGACGATGATGCCGGTCGCCGTCGGCGTGAAACCGGCGCCGCCGGCCGCCTGCAGCGCGCGCAGAACGATCAGCAGATAGATGTTGTCCGCCATGCCGCAACCCAGCGATGCCAGGGTGAAGACCCCGGTCGAGGCGATGAAGACCCGGCGCCGGCCAAAACGCTCGGAAAGCTTGCCGCTGACCGGCAGCATCAGCACGAAACCGAAGGAATACGCCGTGATCGTCCAGCTGGCCAGATTGATGGATGTTCGCAGGCCCTGCTGGATCGCATGCAGCGCGGTAGCCACGATCGTCGAGTCGATCGACATCATGAGCAACGCCATGGCGATGATGGCAAAGACGGTATTCTTGCGTACCGGCGTCCTGGTGGCTGAAGTCATGCTGTGGCGAACGAGGCTATAACGGGGGATTGTACTGTGGGCCTCATGACCGCACGTTCCCATCACACAGGTGCCACCCTCCGGTCTGAATGCCGGCGCTTGCCGCGCCCCCGGTCAAGGCTGCTTCGGCGATGGCTGCGCGGGCAACGATCGCAAATAGGCAATCAGGGACTTCATGTCGGCATCGTCAATATTCCGATACCAGTCGAAGGCCATGATCCGCACGAGCGGCTTGCCCTCGTCGTCGATGCCGGTACGGATAGCGCGCGCAACCTGCGCGTCGGTCCAGTTCCGCAGCCCGTCCCGATCCGGAGTCAGGTTGGCGGACACCGCCTCCATGCCGGCCGGCCCCTGGATCAGTTGACCACCGGCCCCCAGTTGCGACATGACCAGTTGGCCATGCGCATCGCGAGGCGTATGACATTCCATGCAATGGCCGATTTCCGCCAAGTAGCGGCCATAGCCGACCGTATCGGTGGGTTTGGGGGCCGTGACGTGGGTCACCGGCGGACCGTAATTCGGCGGCAAAGGCATCCGGTAGGTGGATTTTGGAACCGCGTGTTCGACCGCCGGCTGAGCCCTCAGGTAGGCGATGATGGCGGCCAGATCCCGATCCGAGAGGTTGCGGTAAAAGGGCGTGGGCATTGGCGGGCCAATCAGGGATCCATCAGGCCGGACGCCATTGCGGATGGCATTGGCCAGCTGGGCGTCGGTCCAGCCTCCGATTCCGGTCTTGCGGTCCGGGGTAATGTTCGCCGCATAGGCAGTGAACACGGGCGCCTCGAAGACCATGCCCCCGGACAGCCCCAGATTCTTTAGAACCTTGCCCTTTTCGTCGCGAGCCGCATGGCAGTTGACGCAGGCCACCACCCCGTTCATCAGATAATCGCCACGCACCAACAAGTCGTCATCCTGGGCCTGGGCGGTTCCGAAACACCACGCCAGAACACCCAAGACCGCCAGCCTGCGCATTGCCTTCATGATTCGTTCCCTCCAGATGGATGGTCATTCCATGACGCTACCAGCCTTCCAGGCCCGATAGTCGTTATGACCTCAAGAATCATGCATTTTTAGACGGAATCATATCCGCCTTTGGGAGGACTGCCAGCATGGAGCGGCCGGCCCGTCGCACAGTACTGCGGCATCATGCCGCGTCCCGACGTGCGCTATGCGAGGTAGCTAGGTGCGGAACCCTGCGACTGCGTGCCGGCCTGCGGTCCTCACGCCTGAAAAACAGGCGTTTTGACGTCTCGGAGACTGCCAGATAAAGCAGCGTGATCGTCAACAGGCCTGCCATCACGGCGGCGGGCAGCGGAGTGAAGCCGAACCAGTCGGCGCCCGGCAGGTCAGGAATCAGCAATGCCAGCACAGCCACGGCCAGCGTCAGCCAGGCCAGCAGCGTACCTGGCCGGCTGTGCCAGAAAGATTTGTGGGTGCGCACCACAAGCACGACCGCCAGCTGTGTCAGCAGCGATTCCACGAACCACCCCGTGCGGAAGACATCGGCAACCGCATGCATCGCCACCAGCAGAAAGCCGAACGTCAGGAAATCGAACAAGGAACTGATCAGACCGAAATAGATCATGAAGCGACGGATCGAGCCGATATCCCAGCGGCGCGGCACCCGGATCTGCTCCGCATCCACCCGGTCGCGCGCAATGGCCAGCGAAGGCAGCGACGACAGCAGATTGTTGAGCAGGATCTGCGGAGCAAGGAGCGGCAGGAAGGGCAAGGCAAGCGAAGCGAACGCCATCGAGAACATGTTGCCGAAATTGGCGCTGGTAGTGATAGAGATATATTTCATCGTATTCGCGAAGGTCCGCCGGCCATCGTCGACACCCTGCAACAGCACGCCGAGGTCGCGTTTGAGCAGGATCATGTCCGCAGCCTCGCGCGCCACGTCGACCGCACTGTCGACGGAAATGCCGATGTCGGCTTCGTGCAATGCGGGGGCATCGTTGATGCCATCGCCCAGATACCCGACGACGCGGCCATGTCGCCGCAGGGCCTGTATGATGCGCTCCTTCTGGTTTGGATCGATCTCCACGAACAAGTCCGTGCGCAGCGCGCGCCCGAACAGCGCCTCCTTGGTCATGCCGGCCAGTTCCTCGCCAGTGAGGATGCTGCGGTGGCCGAGGCCGACGGTTTGCGCGAGGTGCGCCGCCACATAGCGGTTGTCCCCCGTGATGACTTTGACAGCGATTCCGCTGTCGTGCATCGCCTTCAGCGTATCGGCCACGCCGGCCTTGGGTGGATCCAGGAAAAGCAGGAAACCCGCGAAGCACAGATCCGCTTCATCCCGCCGACCATACGGCCCGGCGCCCTGGAAATGCCGGATCGCCAAACCGAGCACCCGGTAACCTTGATTGCTCCAGTCCCGGATCTTCGCCTCGATCGCCGTGGAATGGCTGGATTCCAGAGGCCTGACCTCAGCCCCGTCGAGTACCGAAGAGCACACTTCCAGGATGTTGCTCACGGCGCCCTTGCAGATCATCAGATCATCGGCTGCGTCTTTCCGGCGCACGACGACGGTCAGGCGCTTGCGCACGAAATCGTAGGGAATCTCATCCACCTTTTCCCAACCGGCCGCAAGGTCCGCGCCGTGGCCGGCGGAGGCGATAGCCTCATCGAGCGGGTTGACCATGCCGGACTGCAGCGTGGCATTGAGAACGGCCCACAGGCGAACGTCCGCCGAATCGGAACCGGCCACATCGCTGCAGGCGTCAAGCCGAACGACACCCTCGGTCAAGGTTCCGGTCTTGTCCGTGCACAGCAGATCCATGCTGCCCAGATTTTCAATGGCGTCGAGCCTGCGCACGATGACGCCCCCCGCAGCCAGGGTGCGCGCGCCCCGCGCCAGCGTCACCGAGATGATGGCCGGCAGCAGCTCGGGCGTCAGCCCCACCGCCAGCGCCAGGGAAAAAAGCAACGAGTCGATCAGCGGACGATGCAGCAGCAGGTTGGCCGCAAACACCACAAGAACGATGACCAGCATGATTTCTGTCATCAGGTAGCCGAAGTGGCGAATGCCCCTGGCAAACTCGGTTTCGGGCGCATTGTGCGCAATGGTGGCCGCGATTGCCGCGTATTCGGTGCGTGCGCCGGTATGCACCACCAGAACGGTCGCCGTGCCGCTGCGCACCGAGGTGCCCATGAACACGGCATTGCCGCGCTGCCCGATCTGCGCCTGCGCCGGCGACTGCCCGGGGAGTTTCTCCACCGGATAGGTCTCGCCCGTCAGGGCCGCCTCGCTGACGCAGAGGTCACACGCTTCGACCAATACGCCATCCGCCGGGATCAGATTGCCGGCCGAGAGCCTGATCACATCGCCCGGAACGATCGACTCGGCGGGGACCAGTTGTTCGACACCGTCACGCACCACCAGCGCCTTGCGCGAGATACGCGCGGTCAAGGCCTGCATCGCCTTGGAAGCCCCATACTCCTGCGTGAAACTCAGCAAGCAGCTTGCCATCACGATCAGCGCGATGATCGCCGCCTCGCTGCCCTCGCCGACGAAGGCGGACGCGATGGCGGCAAAGACCAGGATCAGCACGAGCGGGCTGCGGAACTGGCGGGCGAAGGTGCCCAGCGCATTGACGCCCCCCTTCTTCCCGAGGCCATTCGGACCGGCGCGCAGAAGCCTGTCGGCCGCCTCGGCGGATGAAAGCCCCGCCGGCCGGGAAGCGAGCGCTTCGAACAGATCCTTCGCCGGCTTAGACCAATAGGCATCCGTGCCGTTGCCGACCGCATCCAGATCTGCCCATGCCATGCGCGTCTCCCGAAAGTCACATCGCTCTGCCTTCGAGCGGCCGTCAGCCCGCCTGCAAGTCGCACGATGCGGGATCGAAGACCGACCCCTCAATCCTATGGAGCCAGCCTGCGGCAGCGGATATATTATCCTTCAGCGGACTTCCGATCCTATCGATCGCAGCGGAATCCGACGAATTTTGTGCCAGCGGACACGCACCACCAAAGGCCCATCATGAAGGCAATGATCTTCGAGAAATCAGGAATGCCACTCTCGCCGGTCGAGCGGCCGGATCCGCTGCCGGGCCCTGGCGAAATCAGGCTGCGGGTGGAGGCTTGTGCGGTCTGCCGCACCGATCTGCACATCGTGGACGGAGATCTTCCTCATCCGAAGCTGCCCCTCATACTCGGTCACGAGGTAGTCGGCATCGTCGATGCCGTCGGGCCGGGGGTCGATCGCGCCCGGCTGGGCCACCGCGTCGGCGTGCCATGGCTTGGGCACACGTGCGGCACCTGCCGCTATTGCAGCACCGGTGCGGAAAATCTCTGCGACACGCCGATCTTCACCGGTTATACCCGCGATGGTGGCTTCGCCACCCACACGGTGGCCGATGCGGATTTCGCCTTCCCCCTGGACGAGGACGCCGCGCCCGCATCGCTGGCGCCCCTGCTTTGCGCCGGGCTCATAGGCTGGCGATCGCTGAAGAAGGCGGGCGATGGGGAACGCATCGGTCTCTACGGCTTTGGCGCCGCCGCGCATATCCTCGCGCAGATATGCGCCTGGCAAGGCAGGCGGGTCTTTGCTTTCACGCGCCGCGGCGACGCCCAGGCACAGCGATTCGCCATGGACCTGGGTGCTGTCTGGGCCGGAGCATCGGACGAGATGCCGCCGGAGCCGCTCGACGCGGCCATCATTTTCGCGCCGGTTGGCGCTCTGGTGCCCTGCGCACTGAGAGCCGTGCGCAAAGGCGGACGGGTGGTGTGCGGCGGCATCCACATGAGCGACATTCCCGCCATGCCGTACGCAGTCTTGTGGGAAGAACGGAAACTGGCATCGGTGGCAAACCTGACTCGCCAGGATGCGCATGAATTTTTCCCGACGGCCAGCGCCGCCGGCATACGGACGCGGACCACGATCTACGGACTCGAAGACGCAAATCGGGCACTTGCGGACCTGCGCGCCGGCAGGCTCGATGGGGCCGCTGTCATCGTCCCCTGACCGCTCCGGTGCCGCGTCAGACGAAGTGTGCAAAAACTGTCCGAGCCTTGGCGGAAGCGGTGAGATTCGAACTCACGAACGGTTTCCCGTTGCTGGTTTTCAAGACCAGTGCAATCGACCACTCTGCCACGCTTCCCGGATGAAGACCGCAAGTGTAGCGCATAATCCAGGCTGGATACCGACAGGAACCCCCATGAAAGCCATTGAAATCACCAAGCCCGGCGGCCCGGACGTCCTGCGTCTGGTGGATCGCCCGACCCCTGTTCCAGGCACCGGAGAAGTCCTGATCGAGGTCGAAGCCGCCGGGGTCAACCGGCCCGATGTTTTTCAGCGCCAGGGCAGCTACCCGCCTCCCGATGGAGCGTCCGACCTGCCGGGGCTGGAAGTGGCCGGCCGCATCGTCAGCGGCGACCCGGAATCGGCTGGTCTGAAGATCGGCGACGATGTCTGTGCCCTGATCGCGGGCGGTGGCTATGCGCAGTACTGCGTGGCACCGGCCGGCCAGTGCCTGCCCGTCCCGTCCGGCCTTTCGATGACCGAGGCGGCGGCGCTGCCCGAAACCTATTTCACCGTCTGGAGCAACGTTTTCGATCGCGCAGCGCTGGCATCCGGCGAAACGCTGCTGGTCCATGGCGGAGCCAGCGGCATCGGCACGACAGCCATCACCCTGGCGCGGGCGTTCGGCCACGCGGTCTACGCCACGGCGGGCAGCGACGAACGGGTCCAGGCCATCGAAGCGCTGGGCTGCACGCACGGCATCAATTACCGCACCCAGGATTTCGTCGAGGAGATCCGGACGCTGACGGACGGACGCGGCGTGGACGTGATCCTGGACATGGTGGCGGGCGACTATTTGCCGCGCAACATCGAAACTCTGGCGGACGATGGGCGGCTGGTGATCATCGCGCAGCTAGGGGGCAGGCGTGGCACCCTGGACTGTCGGGAAGTCATGCGCCGCCGGCTGACGGTGACGGGCTCGACGCTGCGCGCCCGCCCTGTCGCCGTCAAGGCATCCATCGCACGGGCACTGCGTGAACGCGTCTGGCCGCTGCTGGAAGCCGGCGTCATCCGGCCACGGATCCACGCCACTTTTCCACTGGCCGATGCGGCCCTTGCCCACTCGATGATGGATGCCGGCGAGCAAATCGGGAAAATCGTTCTGCTGACCCGATGAGCGATATTGCCATCTTGGCGGTATGACAAAGCGGGATGCGACCAGGGCCGGGCTGGCGGCATCCCGATCGGGGGTCCGGCTTCAAGCAAAAAGGCGCCCCGAAGAGCGCCTTTTTGCCAACTGGGCGGGCCAGACCGCCCAGTGCGACGGAACCGCTTATTCGGCGGGCGTCGGGGCGGCGGGGCCGCCCTGGGCTTCGATGCCGCCGATGGCCTTCACCGACAGGCGCAGGCGGCCGCGATCATCGGCCTCGATGACCTTGACGCGGACCGACTGGCCGACCTTCAAGACATCATTGATGTCGTTGATGCGGTAGTTGGCGATCTCGGAAATGTGCAGCAGGCCGTCGCGGCCCGGCAGCACCTGAACGATGGCGCCGAAGTCCAGCAGACGCTGCACGGTGCCCTGGTATTCCTGACCGACTTCCACATCAGCGGTCAGTTCCTTGATGCGGCGCTCGGCTTCATGCGCACGATCCAGGTCGGCACTGGCGATGGTGATGCTGCCATCGTCGCTGATGTCGATCTGGCAGCCGGTTTCCTCGGTCAGGGCACGGATGGTGGCGCCACCCTTGCCGATCACGTCGCGGATCTTTTCCGGGTTGATCTTGAGCCGCAGCATACGCGGCGCGAAGTCGGACAATTCGGTGCGGGAGCCGTCGATGGCTTCACGCATCTTGCCCAGAATGTGCAGGCGGCCTTCACGAGCCTGGGCCAGCGCCACCTGCATGATTTCCTTGGTGATGCCCTGAATCTTGATGTCCATCTGCAGGGCGGTCACGCCGGTAACCGTGCCGGTGACCTTGAAGTCCATGTCGCCCAGGTGATCCTCGTCGCCCAGGATGTCGGTCAGCACGGCGAACTTGCCGCCTTCCTTGATCAGGCCCATGGCCACACCGGCCACGTGGTCCTTGATCGGCACGCCCGCGTCCATCATCGACAGGCTGCCGCCGCAGACGGACGCCATGGAGGAGGAACCATTCGATTCCGTGATTTCGGACACCAGACGCAGGGTGTACTGGAATTCATCGGCGGCGGGCAACAGCGGCAGCAGGGCGCGCTTGGCCAGGCGGCCATGACCGATCTCGCGGCGCTTGGGCACCCCGAAACGACCCGTTTCGCCCGTGGCGAACGGCGGCATGTTGTAGTGCAGCATGAAACGGTCACGGTATTCGCCCATGATCGAATCGATGATCTGTTCGTCCTGCTTGGTGCCCAGCGTGGTGACCACCAGCGCCTGGGTTTCACCCCGGGTGAACAGGGCCGAACCGTGGGCGCGCGGCAGCACGCCCAGGCGGATGCTGATCGGACGCACCGTACGCGTGTCGCGCCCGTCGATACGCGGTTCGCCGTTCAGGACCTGACCACGCACGATCTCGGATTCCAGTGCGAACAGCATGTTCTCGACTTCGACATTGTCCGGCGCCGCATCGCCACGCGCCGCAGCGTGTTCGGCGAGCTTGGCCTTGACATCGGCATACACCTGACGCAGCCGGGTAGTGCGTTCCTGCTTGTTACGCAGCTGATAGACAGCCTGCAGCGGTTCGAAGGCAGCGGCACGCACGGCCGTGGCCAGCGCTTCGTTGCGCGGGGCGGGCTGCCAGTCCCATTCGGGCTTGCCGGCTTCGGCCACCAGTTCATGAATGGCGTTGATGCAGGCCTGCATCTGTTCATGCCCAAACACCACGGCACCCAGCATGACGTCTTCCGGCAGCTGCTTGGCCTCGGATTCGACCATCAGCACGGCCGCTTCGGTGCCGGCGACCACCAGGTCCAGTTGGGATTGCTCGCGCACCTGCGTGGTGCTGGGGTTCAGGACATACTGACCGTCGATGTAACCGACACGCACCGCACCCACCGGCCCATTGAAGGGAATGCCGGAGATGGCCAGCGCCGCCGATGCGCCGATCATCGCGGGGATGTCGGGGTCGATCTCGGGATTGACCGACAGGGTATGGATGATGACCTGGACGTCGTTGTAGAAGCCCTCTGGGAACAAAGGCCGCAGCGGACGGTCGATCAGACGCGACGTCAGGGTTTCTTTTTCCGAGGGCTTGCCCTCGCGTTTGAAGAAGCCGCCCGGGATCTTGCCAGCGGCATAGGTCTTTTCAACGTAATCGACGGTCAGCGGGAAAAAATCCTGGCCGGGCTTGGCAGTACGGGCCGCGACGACAGTGGCCAGAACAACCGTGTCATCGACGGAAACCAGTACGGCACCGGACGCCTGGCGGGCGATCTCGCCGGTTTCCAGAACCACGGTGTGCTCACCGTACTGGAACGACTTGCTCACTTTATTGAACATCACATTATCCTTCTAACAAAAAACCGTGCACTCCGCGCATCGGATCGCGGCGTACACGGTTCGTACACGGGGAGCCAGGCCCCGGGGCATTACTTGCGCAGACCGAGTTTTTCGATCAGTGCACGGTAGGAATCCGGGTTGCGGCCCTTCAGGTAGTCGAGCAGCTTGCGGCGACGGCTGACCATGCGCAGCAGGCCACGACGCGAATGGTGGTCTTTCGTGTGGGCTTTGAAGTGGCCGGTCAGCTCATTGATGCGGGCGGTCAGCAAGGCGACCTGGACTTCGGGGGACCCGGTGTCGCCAGCGGCGCGCTGGAATTGCGACACGATGTCGGATTTGACGATATCAGCAACAGACATGCTTTTAAACCTCAGGGACAGGCGGCAGCACCGAGGCGCGCTGCCGTGAAATGAAAAAAAACGCCACGCAATCCGTGGCGCATCCGGGATTATAGCGGATTCGACTCTGCCCCGTATGCGGGGCTGAAACCCCGGGAAGGATGTCGCGACCTGAGGCCGTTCTGATCAAAGGTCGTCCGTACCGCGCATCCGGGCCCCCAACCGACGGGCCCGGCGTACCCGCCACAGCCAGACAAGCCAGCCTGACAGGCTGTAGAGCACGAACAGCAGGAACAGCACCACGGGTGGGTCGCTGGACACGAAGACGAACACAGCGACGACGAGCAGCATGACCCAGAACGGCACGCTGCGGCCCAGCGCAAAAGACTTGCCGCTGAAGAACGGCGCGTTGGACACCATCGCAATCCCGGCATAGACAGTCACGGCAAAGGCGGCCCAGGGGATCACGCCATCGGACAGCGACAGTTTGTTGTCCACCGACAGCCAGACAAAACCGGCGACCAATGCGGCGGCGGCCGGGCTGGGCAGCCCCTGAAAGTACTGCTTGTCGACCTTGCCGATGTTGGCGTTGAACCGCGCCAGGCGCAGCGCCGCCCCGACCACATAAACGAAAGCGGCCAGCCAGCCCCAGCGGCCCAGCCCCTGAAGCGACCATTCATACATGACCAGTGCGGGCGCCATACCGAAGGAAATCATGTCCGCCAGCGAATCGTACTGTTCGCCAAAAGCGGACTGGGTGTTCGTCAGCCGCGCCACCCGCCCGTCCATGCTGTCGAAGACCATGGCCAGGAACACCGCGATGGCGGCGACTTCGAAGTGCTGGTTCATGGCCTGTACGACGGCATAGAAGCCCGCGAACAGGTTGGCGGTGGTGAACGCGTTCGGCAGCAGATAAATGCTGCGGCGGCGCTGTCTTTCGTCAGGCATGGGCTCAGGGTGTGGAATCGTTGTCACGGGAGCGAACAGGGAGCTCGGCCAGCACGGTGCTGGTGGCCTTGACCTTGTCGCCGATGGCGACCCGGGGCCGGCTTCCTGGGGGCAAGTATACGTCCACCCGCGAGCCGAACCGGATGAAACCGTAGCGCTGCCCGGCATACAGAGACTGCCCGATCCGGGCGTGGCACAGGATGCGCTTGGCGACCAGACCCGCGACCTGCACGGCGGTCACCGTCTGTCCGTCAGTGGTTTCCAGAACCATGGCGTTGCGCTCGTTTTCCAGCGAGGCCTTGTCCAGCGCAGCGTTGAAGAACTTGCCCGGAAAATATTCGATCGACTGGACGGCACCATCGACCGGCACCCGATTCGAGTGCACGTTGAACACATTCATGAAAACGCTGATCTTCAAGGCCTGACGACCACCGGCATAGGGATCCGCTGCGTCTTCGACGCAAACGATGCGCCCATCGGCCGGACACAACACCAGCCCCTGCCCTTCCGGCGCCTCGCGGGCGGGATCGCGGAAGAACTGCAGCGCAAACAGCGCGAAGATCCAGAACGGAATGGATGCCCAGGCCGACCAGGCACTGACCAGCACGACCACAATGACGGCACCGATCAGAATGAGCCAGCCCTCGCGGGCGATGACGGGATGTGGGTAAGGAGGGATTTTCATGGTAGGCGCAAGAATAACCCAATTCAGGGTGTGGAATCGAACCAACCGGCGCCCAAAGAATGAAGGGCCGGCCTTCCTTCCGGAAGCCCGGCCCCCATGCGTGGTGGGCGACGCTTAGTTCTTCGACTGATCCACCAGCTTGTTGGCTGCGATCCAGGGCATCATGGCGCGCAGTTTGCCACCCACCTGCTCGATCTGCGATTCGGCGTTCAGACGGCGGCGCGAGGTCAGTTCCGGTGCGCCAGCGGCGTTTTCCAGAATGAAGTTCTTCGCGTAGACACCCGTCTGGATGTCGGTCAGGCACTGACGCATCGCCGCACGCGTCTCGTCGGTGACGATGCGCGGGCCGGTGACGTATTCGCCGTATTCCGCATTGTTGGAGATCGAGTAGTTCATGTTGGCGATGCCGCCTTCGTAGATCAGATCCACGATCAGCTTCAGTTCGTGCAGGCACTCGAAATACGCCATTTCGGGGGCGTAGCCGGCCTCGACCAGCGTCTGGAAGCCCGCCTTGATGAGTTCGACGGTGCCACCGCACAGCACGGCCTGCTCACCGAACAGGTCGGTTTCGGTTTCCTCACGGAAATTCGTTTCGATGATGCCGGCGCGCCCGCCGCCATTGCCCATGGCGTACGACAGGGCCAGATCACGGGCCTTGCCGGAGACGTCCTGGTGCACGGCGACCAGATGCGGCACGCCGCCGCCCTGCTTATAGGTACTGCGCACGGTGTGGCCAGGAGCCTTCGGGGCGATCATGATGACGTCGATGTCGGCGCGCGGCACGACCTGGCCGTAATGCACATTGAAGCCGTGAGCGAACGCCAGAGCGGCGCCGGACTTCAGGTTGGCGGCGATCTGGGTCCGGTAGACCTCGGCGATGTGCTCGTCGGGCAGCAGCATCATGACCACGTCGGCACCCTTGACGGCCTCGGCCACTTCCTTGACGGACAGACCGGCACCTTCCGCCTTTTTCCAGGAGGCGCCGCCCTTGCGCAGACCCACGGTGACCTTGACACCGGAATCATGCAGGTTCTGGGCATGGGCATGCCCCTGCGAGCCATAACCGATGATGGCCACTTGCTTGCCCTTGATCAGGGACAGGTCACAGTCTTTGTCGTAGAAAACTTTCATGTCGGATACTCCGTGAGATTATTTGATTCTGGGCACTTCTATAGTTTGAGAACGCGTTCGCCGCGGCCCACGCCGGAGACCCCCGTGCGGACGGTCTCCAGGATGGCGCTGCGGTCCAGCGCGCCGATGAAGGCGGCGATTTTATCCTGCACGCCGGTGAGTTCGATGGTGTAGGTCTTGTCGGTGACATCGATGATCCGCCCCCGGAAGATCTCCGCCATGCGCTTCATTTCATCGCGTTCCTTGCCCACCGCGCGCACCTTGATGAGCATGAGCTCGCGTTCGACGTGCGGGCCTTCGGACAGGTCCACAACCTTGACGACATCCACCAGCCGGTTCAGGTGCTTGGTGATCTGTTCGATGATTTCATCGGACCCCACCGTGACGATGGTCATGCGCGACAGCGTGACGTCTTCGGTGGGCGCCACGGTCAGAGTTTCGATGTTGTAGCCGCGAGCGGAAAACAGCCCCACGACCCGCGACAGGGCACCCGGTTCGTTTTCCAGCAAAACGGAAATGACGTGTTTCATGGTTATCCCCTCACAGATCCTCGGAACCCAGCAGCATTTCGGTCAGGCCGCGACCGGCTTTGACCATGGGCCAGACGTTCTCGGTCTGATCCGTGATGAAGTCCATGAACACGAGACGGTCCTTGTATTTCGTGAACGCCTCGCGCAGCGCGGGCTCGACGTCGGCCGGTTTTTCGATGCGCATGCCGACATGGCCGTAGCTCTCGACGAGTTTCACGAAGTCCGGCAGGGCATCCACGTAGGATTCGGAATACCGCGAACCGTATTCGATCTGCTGCCACTGGCGCACCATGCCCAGGTACCGGTTGTTCAGGCACAGGATCTTGGGTGTCAGGCGATACTGGCTGCAGGTGGACAGTTCCTGGATGTTCATCTGGATGGAACCTTCGCCGGTAATCACGGCGACGTCCCGATCCGGATTGGCCATCTGCACCCCCATGGCGAACGGCAGGCCGACACCCATGGTGCCCAGCCCCCCGGAATTGATCCAGCGGCGAGGCTCCGGGAAGGGGTAATACTGGGCGGCCCACATCTGGTGCTGCCCCACGTCGGACGTCACGAACGCCTGGCCGCGGGTGACTTCCCAGAGTTTCTGCACCACGAACTGCGGCTTGATCACCGTGTCCGAGTGTTCATAGTCCAGGCATTTGCGGCCCCGCCAGGTGTCGATCTGCTTCCACCAGGCATCCAGCTGATGTTCGGCGCTGCCCTGTTCGGCCAGCGACTGCGCATACAGACCGATCAGATCCTGGAGTACTTCGCGGACATCGCCCACGATGGGCACATCCACCCGCACCCGCTTGGAGATCGAGGACGGATCGATGTCCACATGGATGATCTTGCGCGGCACCTGGGCAAAATGCTTCGGATTGCCGATGACGCGATCGTCGAAACGCGCGCCGACGGCCAGCAGAACGTCGCAATTCTGCATGGCCATATTGGCTTCGTAGGTGCCATGCATACCGGGCATGCCCACGAATTGCAGGTCGGTGCCGGGGAACGCCCCCAGGCCCATGAGCGTCGTGGTGCACGGCGCCCCGGTCATGCGGACCAGCTTGCGCAGTTCATCTGACGCATTCGAGAGTACGACCCCGCCCCCGGCGTAGATCATGGGCCGTTCGGCGGCCAGCAGCATCTGCACGGCCTTCTTGATCTGGCCCTGGTGCCCCTTGGTGACCGGCGCGTAGGAACGCAGCTGGGTCGGCCCGCGCTTGGGCGTGTATTTGCAGATCGCGACGGAGACGTCCTTCGGGATGTCGACCAGCACCGGCCCGGGACGGCCGGAGCGCGCGATGTAGAAGGCCCGGCGCAGGGTTTCGGCCAGGTCCTTGACGTCGCGCACCAGGAAATTGTGCTTGACGCAGGGCCGCGTGATGCCGACGGTGTCGCATTCCTGGAAGGCATCCTGGCCGATGGCGTTCGTAGGCACCTGACCGCTGATGATGACCATCGGGATCGAGTCCATATAGGCCGTCGCGATGCCGGTCACGGCATTGGTCACGCCCGGGCCGCTGGTGACCAGGCAGACGCCGACTTTATCGGAGGATCGGGAATAGGCATCGGCTGCGTGAACCGCAGCCTGCTCGTGTCGCACGAGGACGTGCTGGAATTTGTCTTGGTTGTAGATCGCGTCGTAGATGTAGAGGACCGCGCCGCCGGGGTAGCCAAACACATGGTCTACGCCTTCCTCGATCAGACAACGCACGACGATGTCGGCGCCATTGAGTTCCATGATGGATTCCTTTCTAACCTGTGCCATGCGCCAAGCGGCCATCCGGCCCGGGCCGGCACCGGTGATCCGCGACATGATCCGACGCTAGGCGATTCACGGAATCGCTGTGCCCGGACACCTCGTGGAACCAGCCCGCACCCCTTGGTACAGGACACTCGCGCCGTCAGGCGCAACGTGGTGGAAACGGACGCCCCGGACCACGCTTGTGGCGCATCCTGGAGCATAAATAATGGAAGACGAAAAAACCCGGGCGTGTGACCCGGGTGTTCGCCACATCAGCCAACCCCGATGCGGGATGACCAAGCGGCTAATTTACCGCGTTGCAACATGGGCTGCAAGCGATGAGCGCGCGACGACTGGCCAGGAGGATCGGCCGCTAGATCCCTTCGCCAGGAAAACCCTGGTTCGCCCACACGTGCACCCCGGGATTTCCTATACTTCCCCCATTGTTGTCCAACATGGCCTTCCGGATCCCGGCTGCATGACCTCGCCTACGCCCCAGCTGCAGAGATTCTTCTATAGCCACTACTTCTTCGGCGGCTTGCGGCAGGCCACAGGGGTGCTGCTGCCGGCGCTGGTCCTCACGGGCCTGTTCGGCTGGGTCGCCGCCGGATTCGTCGCCGCTGTGGGCGCCGCCTGCGTGGCGCTCCTGGACCAACCTGGCGGCCCGCGGCGCTATGGCATCAACGGCATGTTCGCCGCCCTGTGTCTGGGTTCGCTGACCACGGCCGTGACCGGATTGGCCGCCAGCAACACCCTGGCCATCTGGCTGGTGGTCCCGACGCTGTGCTTCGGCTTTTCGATGCTGACGGTCTACGGCAAACACGGCGGTCTGCTGGGCTTCGCGTGCCTGCTGATCATGACGCTGACCCTGCGCACGCCCCTGACCCAGGCCGACGTGCTGCAGCACACGCTGACGTCCTTTCTGGGCGGCGCGTTCTACCTGATCTACAGCGCCATCGCGCATCGCCTGCTGTGGCACCGCGAGGAACAACAGGTCCTGTCCGTCGCCCTGTTCGCCACCGCGGACTACGTCGCCACACGGTCGCAGTTCTACGACATCCATGTGGATCTGGAAAAAAGCTATCGGCAACTGATCCGCAGCCAGGCGGCCATGACCGATGCGCATCAGGCCGCGCGCGACATGGTCCTGCGCGAACTGCCGCGCGGCGCCACATCGCGGGGAGACCGCCTGCGCCAAGGCCTGCTGAACCTGTTTGTCGACATGGTGAGCCTGCTCGACAGCATGGTCGCCACGCACACCGACTACACAACCCTGCGCCAGGCGCTGCCCGACAGCGACATCCTGCTGTTCGTGCGCGATGCCATGCGCAAGCTGGCGGCCAACGTCTCGGGCCTGGCCCTGAACGTGGCGCGCAATCGCCACGCGCGGGTGCGCAACAGTGTCAAGGCCGAGCTGAGGGCAATAGAATTCGAACTGCAGCAGCTGCGCGAACAGGGCATGCTCCAGTCCGACCCGGAACTGTACGCCCTGCTGGTCCAGGTCCTGCGCCGCCTGCGCAACATGACCCGCCAGGTGGACCGCATGGCGGACCATTCGGTCAATCCCCTGCCCCAGGACTCGGACCTGTCCAAGGCCAACCGGTCGCTGAACCGGTTCCTCACACGCCAGAAATGGCGTCTGGGTCTGCTGACCGACAACCTGCACATGCAATCGGCACATTTCCGCTACGGACTGCGGGTCGCGGTCGCCGCCCTGCTGTCGATGGTGGTGGGCACCCTGATGGCCTACACCCCGATGGTGCGCACGCTGGACCCGGGGATGGCCGGCCACAGCTACTGGATCATCCTGACGGTCCTCATCATCATGAAACCCGGCTTCGCCCTGACCCGCCAGCGCAACGGCTGGCGACTGATGGGCACCCTGATCGGCTGCGGACTGGCGGTGGTGTTGTTCTTCCTAGACCTGAACCCGACGCTGTACCTGCTGATCCTGGTGGCCAGCAGCATCCTGGGCTACAGCCTGGTCCAGGTGAACTTCATCCTGTCCGCTGTGTTCAACACCCTGTTCGTGCTGCTGATCTTCCACTTCCTGGTGCCCGGATCGAACACCGTGGTGGGCGAACGGCTGGTCGATACCGTCATCGGCAGCGTCCTGGCCCTGAGCTGCAGCTACATCCTGCCATCCTGGGAACGCACCGCCATCGACACGCTGGCCCGCACCTTGCGCACCGCGAACCAAGCATTCCTGCAAAAAGGCCTTGCCTACGTGCAGGCATCCCGGAAGGCGCGCCAGGCAGGCTACCCCGACAGTTCCGACCGGAACGAAGCCGAAACGCAGTGGAAGCTGAGCCGCAACAACGTGCACATCGCCTTCAGCAACTTCGCCTCGGCCTTCTACCGAATGATGGATGAGCCTGTGCGCCGACAGCGCCATGTCCCCGAACTGAACCGCCTGATGATCCAGCATCACGCGCTGGCCTCGCAGATCGCCGCCGTCATCCCGCAACTGGCGCGCCTGGACCAGGAACCCGCCGGTATCCGCCAGGCGCTGGCCGCCACGACCGATTTCCTGGCCGGGCGCACGGGTGCGCCGCCCAATGTCATCGAAACGGATGGCGACCATGCCGCGATGGCCTACCCGCTACGCCAGATGATCAAGGCCGCCCAGCGCATCGACGAGAACATGCGTGCGCTGGAACCGGGCGCCACCCCGGCGAATCACCGCAAACCTCAGGCGGCATCCGCCTGATCCAGCAGCGACAAGCCAACCGTCGCATGGCTGAACCCCTGCCACGATGGATGCGACGGCCTGCGTCAGATGGGCGCACCCATGATCAGGTCGGGCAGCCAGGTCACGACCTGCGGGAAGATGCACAGCAGCACGATCGCCACCATCATCACCAGCACATACGGCAACGCCCCCATCAGAATGTCCTTGGTCGGGACATCGGGCGCGATGGCGTTCAGGACGAACAGGTTGAGCCCCACGGGCGGTGTGATCAGGCCGATCTCCATATTCACGGTCAGGACCACCGCGAACCAATAGGGGTCGAAGCCCGCCTGCGTGATGATGGGCAGCAGCAGGGGCGCGGCCATGACGATGATCGCCACTGGCGGCAGGAACATGCCGGCCACCAGCAGGAACACGTTGATCAGCCCCATCAGCAACCAGCGGTTGATCTCCAGCGCGGCGATCGCGGCCGCCAGCGACTGTGTGATGAACAGAGACGACAGCGCAAAGGCGAACAGTTCCGCCGAGGCCATGATCATCATGATCATGACGCTTTCGCGCATGGCCGAACCGAATACGCCCGTATAGGTCCGGATCCGGAACAGGCGATACACCACGGCCACCACAACCAGCGTCAGGAGTGCTCCCGCGCCGGCGGCCTCCGAGGGCGTCGCCACCCCGCCATACAACACGAACAGCATGCCCAGGATGATCAGCAAAAGCGGCAGGACACGCGGGAGTGCCTCGAGTTTGTCGCGCCAGGAATACTGCAAAGTACTCAGGCCAAACCGGAAGCCCTTGCGCCGCGCATCGAATAATGCCCAGGCCATGAACATGACCGTCAGCAGCACACCGGGCACCACCCCGGCCAGGAACAGGCGGCCGATCGAGGTCTGGGTCGAGATGCCGTACACGATCATGGTGACCGAGGGCGGGATCAGGATCCCGAGCGTGCCCCCCGCCGCAATGGAACCCGTGGCGACCGATGCCGGATAGCCTCGTCCCAGCATCTCGGGAATGCCCATCTTGCCAATGGCGGCGCAGGTGGCGGGGCTCGATCCGGTCATGCCGGAAAAGATCGCGCACGCACCGATATTGGACAGGATCAGACCGCCCGGCACTTTGTACAACCAGCGGTCCAGGGCCTTGTACAAGTCACCCCCTGCGGGCGTGCCGGCCACGATCGCCCCCATCAGGACGAACATGGGGATCGCCACGTAACCCAGATTGGCGATGCCCGCGAACATGGTCTCGGCCAGCACGTAGATCACGTCGGGCCCCATGTCCAGGAACAGGCCACCCAATGCCGCCAGGCCCAGGGCGAAAGCGATCGGCATGCCTGTCGCCAGCATCAGACACAGGCCCAGGACAATACTGATTCCGGCAAGGGTCGGCGTCATGACGGCTTCTCCATCAGCTTGATGATCTCGACACCGTACTGCAGGCTGAGCAGCCCGAAACCGAACACGACGGGCGACAAGGGCATCCACAGCGGCACGGCGGCCACGCTCGGGGTCGTCCAGCCGCCTTCCAGGGCTTCAGCCAGATGCAGACCCGTCGCAACCGTCATGACGCAGCAGAAGATGAACCCCAGCAACGCACCGACCCGATCCATCCAGAGACGCGTGCGCGGACGCACCAGCATCTGGATGAAATCCACGCCGACGTGACCCTTGGTCATCAGAACGTAGGGGGCGCCCAGGAAGATCGCAGCGGTGGCGCCAAACACGACCGCCTCGGTCTGCCAGATGGTGGCCGCCCGGAACACGTAGCGCATCAGGATCATCTGACACACCACGAGCATGGCAAAGACCAGCAGCAGCACAGATGCGACGCCGCAGGCCCGCGACAGGGCCTCGACCCCGCGGATGAAAACTCGATTCATGCGACCTCCCGGTGTCGCTTCGGCAGAAAGACCGGCGCCGGATCATGCCCGGCACCAGCCCACCCTCACTGAACAGCCAGCGCCTTCTTCAGCAGCGCATCCCCACCCGGGACCTTCTCGGCGAACTGCCGATAGGACGAATGCTTGGCGATGCTCATCCAGGCCCGATACTGCTCAGGGGTCATCGTGACGACCTCGACCCCCGCCTTGGTATAGATGTCTCGCATCTTCTGCTCGCCCTTTCTGGCTTCTTCCGTAAAGTAGGTTTCCGCCTTTTTCGCTGCCGCGAGGATCGCCTCACGCTGCTTTGGCTCCAGCCGGTCGAAGACCTTCTTGGACATCAGCACGGGTTCGTACATGAACCACAAGGCGTTTTCCCCGGGTGCGGTCAGGCACTTGGCCTGTTCGTAGAGCCGGTACGACACGAAGCTGTCGTTGGACGTGTTGGCCGCATCGAGCACGCCCGTTTGCATGGCCGAATAGACCTCGGACGACGGCATGGACGAGATCGACGCGCCCGCCGCCGCCAGCATCTGCTCGAAGGCCGGACCCGCCGCCCGGATGACTTGGCCCTTGATCGTTTCGGGCCCGGTGACGCAGTGTTTCTTCGACGCAAAACCGCCCGCCAGCCAGGCATCGGCAATCACGACAGCGCCCTGCTTTTCCACCAGCGCCTTGATGTCCTTCATGAAGTTGGACTGATTCAGGCGCTGGGCATGGTCGTAGTTGCGCACCAGACCGGGCATGAGGGTTGCGGAAAATTGCGGAACCCGCCCCGAGGCATAGTCCAGCGGAAAGGCCGCCATGTCCAGCTGACCACGAGTCAGCGCCCCCCATTGTTCGTTGGGCTTGTACAGCGAGGAGGACGGGAAAACCTGGATCTTCAGTCCGACATTGGCAGCCTGGACCTCGCGGGCGATGATCTGCACCATTTCGTCCCGCGGGTCTCCCTGCCCGCCGGGGAACTGGTGCGAGGCCCGCAATGTGGTGTCCGCCAGAGCGGAACCGGTGCCAGCCGCCAGAGCCAGCCCCAGTGCGGCGCAAAGAATGTGTCGCTTCATCATGTTGTCTCCTAGTTATCATCGTTGTGAATCCTGCCGCCCCTTCCCGGATCCGGCCTGCCCCTTGGCGGGACGAAATCTGCGTTCCTTTCTGTGTCATGCCTCCGTTCTGTTCATGGCAAGCTCGCGTACCGCTGCCGCAGCACGTTCTTCTGGACCTTGCCCATGGCATTGCGCGGCAGCGCATCGATCACATGAATTTTTTTGGGCACCTTGAAGTTCGCCAGACCCACTTTCAATCCAGCCAGCACCGCGCCGGCGTCCACCGTCTCGCCAGCGCGTGGCACCAGCACCGCAACGACGGCCTCGCCGAAATCTGGGTGAGGTACGCCGATGACGGCGGACTCCTGGACGCCGGGCATCGCGTCGATGACCATCTCGATTTCCTTGGGGTAGACGTTATAGCCGCCCGTGATGATCAGGTCCTTGCTGCGCCCGACGATGCTCAGGTAGTCGCCGGGGACATCCGCACCGCCCAGCACGCCGATGTCACCGGTGCGAAACCACCCGTCCAGCGTGAATTCCTGGCGGGTCTTTTCCGGCATGCGCCAATAGCCCGCGAACACGTTGGGCCCACGCACCTGGACATGGCCGGGCTCACCCGCCGCCAGGGGCTGATCGACATCGTCGACGACGCGCACCGTGATTCCCGGCAGCGCCGGCCCGACCGTTCCGGGCAGGCGCTCGCCGCGCGCGGAGTCATAAGGGTTGGATGTGATCATGCCGGTTTCGCTCATGCCATAGCGTTCCAGGATGGTCATGCCGCTACGCGCCTGAAATTCGCGGAAGGTATCGACCAGCAACGGCGCGGACCCTGAAATGAAGAGCCGCATGTGACGGCAGGTCTCGCGGTCGAACCGGGCATCGGCCAGCAACCGCACGTAATAGGTCGGCACCCCCATCATCAGGGTGCATCGCGGCAGGTAGTGCAGCGCCTGGTCCACGTCGAGTTTCGGCAGCCAGATCATCCGTGCCCCCGCCAGCAGCGCGCCGTGGGATGCGACGAACAACCCGTGCACATGAAAGATCGGCAGCATGTGCAGCAACACATCGTCGGATCGCCAGCCCCAGTACGACTTCAGCGTCAGGGCGTTGGATGACAGATTGGCGTGGGTGAGCATGGCGCCCTTGCTGCGCCCGGTCGTGCCGGATGTATACAGGATGGCGGCCAGATCGTCGGGGGCATTATGCGCCGTGACGAAATCCGGATCCTGTCCGGCGGCGGCCCGCATCAGGCTGCCCTGGCCATCGGCGTTCAGGGTCAGGACGTGGGCGGCTCCCTTGCTACGCGCGAGCGGTTCGCACCAGCCGATGGCATTGTCCGGGCAAATCACCACAGCCGGTTCGGCATCCTCCAGAAAATACGCCACCTCGGCCTCGTGATAGGCGGTGTTCAACGGCAGATAGACCAATCCCGCACGCAGCGTGGCCAGATAGAGCATCAACGCTTCCGGAGACTTATCCACCTGGACGGCCACCCGGGAACCGGCGGGCACCGCCAGGGAACGCAGCAGATTGGCGATCCGGCTGCTGATGGCATCGATATCCTGCCAGCTGTAGGCGCACGCCGGGGTTTCGATGGCCACAGCCTGACGATCCGCTGGAAAACCGGACTGCAGGACCGTGTAGAGGTTGGCGTTGCGTTCCACGTTCATTCTCCTTTGAAAACCGGGGGGCACCGTCTCTACAACCATTGCACCCCCCGCGAAACCCGAGGCTTGCCCGCCGCCAGGCGCGCGCGGTTCTCGTCCAGCTGATCCGGTTCGTACAGATAATTCACCATCAGGCCGCAGGACTGCTCCAGCCCCTTGGCGGAGCGGTCGGCTGCCCAGTTCAGCCGCTCGATGCGCGCGCCATTGCCCAGGTGGAAACGTGCCACGGCATCCAGCGGGTCGGTGCCGCGCAACTGCCGCAGATAGTGCGCAGCCAACCGCAGTCCCGTTTTCCGCACAGACTCGGGACCGGGTTCGATCGCCGCGGCGCGCAGGCGTTCGACCCAGCGCACACCTGCGCCCGGTTCCTGCGTCACCGTCTGGCGCTCGCCCTTGTCCGCCAGGTATTCCTGGATTTCCGCGCCATCGCGCTTGCCGAGCCAATCCGCAAAGCCCGGGATGGGGGACAGGGTGGCAAACGACTTCAGTTTCGGCAGCTCGGCGAGCAACTCCTCGATCACGCGCTTGAGCAGGAAGTTGCCAAAACTGATCCCGCGCAGCCCACGCTGAGTATTGGAGATCGAGTAGAAGATCGCCCACCGTGCCTTGCCCAGATCGGCAACAGGGCGGTCCGGGTCGATCAGCGCCTGTACGTCAGCCGCCATCTGTTCGGCGAACGCCACCTCGACGAAAATCAGCGGCACATCGGTCATCCGCGGGTGGAAGAAAGCGTAGCAGCGGCGGTCGGCGGCCACCCGGCGGCGCATGTCGTCCCAGGAGCGGATTTCGTGCACCGCTTCGTACTGGATGAGTTTTTCCAGCAAGGAAGCCGGCGAATCCCAGTTGATGTGACGCAGTTCCAGCATGCCGACGTCGAACCAGTTCGACAACAGCGCCGCCAGTTCCTGTTCGAGGGCCGACAGACCGGCGACCTGATTGCGCCAGCGCAACATGTCAGCCCGCAGTTCGACCATCAGGGCCAACCGGTCGCTCTCGGCATACAGACGGCGAAACAGCCCGTTGGCGCCTCTGGCGTGGGGCTCGAGCCCCACACCCGCGTGGACCAGCCCCGCGAGCAGGGAACGCCGATCGTCCGCATCGGCCGCCAGGTAGCGGTCGGCCCATTGCCGGGCCAGACGGTTCGCCGCGCCATCGGTCGGCGAAGCCTCGTAGAGCGAACGCAACGCGGACGGGTCAGGGAGGTGGTCGCGATCCAGCCAACGGCTGAGCCGACCCAGCAATCCGGCGGCGCGGGGCGTGGATTCCGGCGCAGGCTGGGCCACATCGGGGATAGGGGCGGAAGCCCCGGGGGCGGCATGATCCGACCGCCCGTCCCCCGCAGGCGCGGCGACCTGGGTCCCAAGGATCGATCCTGTCATGATCGTTCTCCCGATATGGCGGAATCCGGCACCCACGGATCCGGAATCGCGGCACGCTCGTCCTGCCGGGCCAGCGCCCGCAGGGCATCGAGCTGGCGCATCAGATGCTTGCGCGTGATGGCATCGGCGCCTTCCGAATCATGGGCCTTCAGCGCGGCGAAGATGGCGAGGTGTTCGGCGCAGGACTCGCGGATCCGTCCGGGGAAACTGAGGCTGCGGTGGCGCGACAGGCTGAGCACCTGACGCAGGTTGTCGATCAGGTCCGACAGCCAGCGATTGTCCGCCAGTTCCTGGATGGCGACATGGATCCTGGCATTGGCCGCGTAGTAGTCATCGATCGACCCCAATTCCGCGAAATGACGCAGATCCCGGTGCAGGACTTCCAGGCGTCTCAGGTCCTCCTGCGTCACCTTGCTGGCGGCCTCGTAGGCGCAACGCCCTTCCAGCAGCGCCATCAAGGGAAAGATGTTCTCCAGGTCGCGCGTGGACAGTTCGTTGACGAAACAGCCGCGACGCGGTTCCAGCCGTAGCAGCCCTTCGGCCACCAGGACCTTCAGCGCTTCCCGCAGCGGTGTGCGCGAAATGCCGAGCACCGCCGTCAGCGCGGCCTCGTCGACCCATTCCCCCGCCTGCAGTTCCCCCGATTGGATCATGCCCCGCAAGCGGTCGGCCACTTCCTGATAGAGGATCTTCTGGATAATCCTGGCCGCCATCGGGGTCTCCTGTGCGGAATCTGGAAATTAATAATTCATAATTATGGGTAGCGTAAAAGTCGTGATCGAGCAGCACAACTCAGGTTATCCCTGATGGGCTGTCAGGCCGGCCGCCGGAAAACCAGGCGGTCCTCGGTCGAGGCCTCTGGGGCAAAGGCGTAGCCGCCTGCGGAAAAACCCCGCAGATCGGCCACCCGGTCGATCTTGTGATCGGCCACATGACGGGCCATGAGACCGCGAGCCCGCTTGGCGTGAAAACTGACGACCTTCCAGATACCGTTCTTTTCGTCCTGGAATACGCATTCGACCACCCGTGCGCGCAAGGTCTTCAGATCCACGGATTTGAAGTATTCCTGGGACGCCAGATTCAGCACGATCCGTTCGTGGCCCAACGCATCCAGGCGGCGGTTCAGTTCCTGCGCGATCCGGCCGCCCCAGAATTCATACAGTGTCCGGCCGTGCGCCGTGCGCAGCCGCGTACCCATTTCCAGGCGATAGGGCTGGATCAGATCCAGCGGCCGCAGCACGCCATACAAACCGCTGAGGATGGCCAGATGATCCTGCAACCAGACCAGTTGCGCGTCGGACAGTTCCGCCGCGCGCAACCCTTCATAGACATCCCCATTGAAGGCCAGAGCGGCCTGGCGGGCATGCCGCGTATCGGGCGCATCGACCCAGGCCGCATACCGCTGCGCATTCAGGCGCGCCAGCGCGTCTGACAGATCCATCAAATCGGCCAGATCGGCCGGTTTCAAGGCCTGCATGACACCGACCAGTTCACGCGTCTCGGTGGGGAATACCGGCAGCGACTGCTGCGTGGTGCGCACCGGCGAGTCGTAGTCCAGCTTCTTCGCCGGTGACAACACCATCAACATCGATGACTCCTCAAGCAATGGTCTCCGCACGGACCGGGGTGTGGCCGGGCCGTGCGGTAGTGCAGTGCGATTTTTTAGCGCGCCGTCCAGCCGCCGTCGATGGACAGCGTGGTGCCGGTCATCTGCGCGGCCGCATCCGACGCGATGAAGACGGCCGCCTGGCCCAGCTGCTGCGGCGTGACGAATTCCAGCGACGGTTGCTTTTCGGCCAGCAGATCGCGCGCGGCGTCTTCGATGCTGAGCCCTTTCTGTTTGGCCAGCGCCTGGATCTGCGTTTCCACCAGCGGTGTGCGCACCCAGCCCGGACAGATGGCATTGCACGTCACCCCGGTGCCGGCATTTTCCAACGCGGTGACCTTGGTCAGCCCGACCACGCCATGTTTTGCCGCCACGTAGGCGGATTTGTTGACCGAGGCAACCAGACCATGGGCCGATGCGATGTTGATGATCCGCCCGAATTTTTGTTTCTTCAGGGTCGGCAGGACCGCCGCCGTGCAGTGGAAGACGGCCGACAGGTTCAGCGCGATGATGGCGTTCCAGTTGTCGACCGGAAAGTCCTCGATCAGATCCGTGTGCTGGATGCCGGCATTGTTGACCAGGATGTCGATACCGCCGAGCGCCTTGATGGACTGCGCGATGAAATCACGGGCCGCCTGGGCGTTCATCAGATCGGCATTCAGGTAGATGGCCTTGACGCCGAATTCTTTCTCGATGCCCGCGCGTTCACGTTCGATGGCTGCGGCATCCCCGAATCCATTGATGACGAGGTCGGCACCCTGACGGGCCAGTTCCTGCGCAATCGCCAGGCCGATACCGCTGGTCGAGCCGGTCACGACTGCTTTTTTTCCTTTAAGCATGGGACAACTCCTTCTGAAAGGGTTCGGAAAAGAACTCGGTTCAGTGTAACGCGGGGACCTGAACACTGCCTTGTGGGGCAGGCCTGGCCACTGTTAACATGCAGACACATCATGCCCATCTTCTATAACCCTTTGATTGCCATCGCCGCTGGCGCCTCGATCGGTGCGATCCTGCGCTGGTGGCTGGGGCGCACGTTCAACGCCCTCTTCCCTGTCCTGCCACCCGGCACCCTGGCGGCCAATCTGCTGGGCGGCTACATCATCGGGCTCGCGATCGCCTGGTTCGGCGCCCATCCGGGCCTGTCTCCCCAGATGCGGCTATTCATCATCACCGGTTTTTGCGGCGGGCTGACGACTTTCTCGACCTTTTCCGCCGAGCTGGTGACGCTGCTGCAGGAAGGGCGGCTGGGCTGGTTGACCGCCTCGATCGTCATCCATGTGGGCGGTTCGCTGGTCATGACCCTGCTTGGCATCGGCACCATAGCCGTGGTACGCATGGCGACGACCGCGTAGCGCCGCCTCGATCGCCACCCAAGGAGCGCACCATGCAAGGCTATCAGCTGACTTTCTATACGCAGGAAGGCCGCCATCATGGCGGCACGCCCCTGGCCGAATGGCTGATGAATCTGGCCAAGGCCCAGGGGGCGCTGGGCGCCACCCTGTTCAAGGCGGATGAAAGCTTCGGCCATCACGGCCGGCTGCATGCCGCCCGCTTCTTCGAACTGGCCGAACAACCCATCGGCGTCATGGTCGCGGTGGACGAAGACACCTGCGCACGCCTGCTGTCGAACATAGAATCCGCCGGCGAAACCGTGTTTTACGTGAAGATTCCCGTGGAATATGGCCGCACCGGCTTGCCCGACTGACGAATACAGGGCCCCAGGTCACCTGATGGACGGTCGATCCGGCACACGCCTCATGCCGCTTGCGACGGCTTCGAGGCGGACCGGGCAGCGATCTTGCGCCGGGCCAGCGGCAAACCGACCCCCACGACGAACAGGGCGCCCACGATTTCCGCCGTGAGCTTCACGATGGCGGTCGGCTGCCCGATCCAGCCAACGATGATCACGTCAGTGACCAGCATGCCGCCCGCAATCCAGCCCAGCAGGCCGGCGCCGAAAGTGACCACGATCGGGAATCGGTCGATGAGCTTCAGCACCAGCGTGCTGCCCCAGACGATGATGGGAACACTGACCAGCAGGCCGAAGATCACAAGCCCGAGCTGATGATCCACATGCGCCCCCTGCGCAGCCCCGGCAATGGCGATGACGTTGTCGATGCTCATGACCAGGTCGGCGACGATGATGGTCTTGACCGCCGCAAACACCGAGGCGCCACCCGCCACCTTGTCGTGATGATCGGACTCGGGCAGCAAGAGCTTGACACCGATCCAGAGCAGCAGCACAGCCCCCACGACCTTCAGGAACGGGATGTTCAGCAAGGTCATCGCAAAGGCGATCAACAACACCCGCAAGACGATCGCCCCGGCAGTCCCCCACAGGATGCCCTGCAACCGCCGTTTTTCGTGCAGGTTGCGACACGCCAAGGCAATCACCACGGCGTTGTCGCCGCCCAGCAGGATATCGATCAGAATGATCTGAAATACCGCCGCCCAGCTGAGTGTCTGAAAAAATTCGATCATCGCCGTTCCTCGTGAAAATGGCCTGTAACCCCACAACAGGGCCAGGCCATTTCAAAAGAAAGAGACGTGCCTTGCCCTAAGTGGCAAGGTCTTGCTCGCAACCATTCACAGGCTACCCGGGCACCGGGCATCCGTACCAGACGGACACCGTGATGACGATGCGGCGGAAAATGAGCTACTCCCCTCGATTCTGGGATTATAGAGGAAAATTGCTTCCGCAATGTGCCGCCAGACTCTTTCCAGCCCATTCAGCCGCACACCCCAGCCACATCACCCAGCCCTCGTGCCATCATCCCATACCGGCATCCCGACACCTCATGAAGCCATAGTCCCCGCGTCGCAGAGGATCCTGCGGACGCCTAAGCAAAATCAGGGTTAATACCTAGTAATTCATATAATCATATATATGACTAGATGATAAACTCTGAAGCCTGTTCAAGGAGTGTTCATGACGTACGTCATCATTGCCGCAATCCTGCTGTCGATTGCCATCGGCTACAAGACCAAGATCAACATCGGCTTTTTTGCCATTATCTTCGCCTACCTGATCGGCGCGTTCGGCCTGGGCCTGAAATCCTCCCAGATCGTCCAGTTCTGGCCGATCAAGATCTTCTTCATCATCCTGGCGGTCACCCTGTTCTACAACTTCGCCATGGCTAACGGAGCCCTGGAAAAGCTGGCCAATCACCTGCTGTACGCCTGTCGGCATTCCCCGACCCTGCTGCCGCTGGCGATCTTCGCATCGGCGACCCTCATCGCCGCCCTGGGTGCCGGCTTCTACACCGTGCTGGCCTTCATGGCCCCAATGACGCTGCTACTGTGCCAAAAGACGGGCATGAGCAAGGTCATCGGCGGGATGGCAGTGAATTACGGCGCGCTGGCGGGCGCCAATTTCATGACCTCGCAAAGCGGGGTGATCTTTCGCGGCCTGATGGAGGGCGCCGGGGTGGATGCCTCGACCGCCTTCACCAACGCGACGGCAACCTTCGTCACAACCCTGATCATTCCCGTCGTCGTCATCGGCGCCTACCTGATCCTGAACCGGGGCAAGCTGCAGATCGAGATCAAGGCCGAACGCCCGGCCCCCTTCGAGCCCAAGCAGAAACAATCCCTGATCCTGATCATCATCCTGATGAGCATCCTGCTGATCGTCCCCATCCTCGCCATCCTGCTGCCGAACAGCACTGGGATCGCCTTCCTGAACTCCAGAATCGACATCGGCTTCATGGCCATCATCTTCTCGGTCATCAGCCTGTTCCTGAAACTGGCGGATGAGAAAAAGGTGGTGGCTTACGTTCCCTGGGGAACACTCATCATGATCTGCGGCGTCGGCATGCTGATCGAGGTCGCCATCAAGGCGGGCGTGATCGCCATCCTGTCGGACTGGGTCTCGACCACCATTCCGCTGGCCCTCATTCCGCTGGTCATGTGCATCATCGGCGCCTTCATGTCCCTGTTTTCCAGCACGCTGGGGGTCGTGACGCCGGCCTTGTTCCCGGTGGTGCCCGCCATCGCGGCGGCGACGGGGTACGACTCCATGCTGCTGTTCGTCTGCATCGTGGTCGGCGCGCAGTCCTCGGCAATCTCGCCATTTTCCTCGGGTGGCAGCCTGATTCTGGGTTCGGCCCCTCATCAGATGGACCAGTCCTCGCTCTTCAACGATCTGCTGTTCCGTGCCGTGCCGCTGGGCTTTGGCGCCGCCCTGCTGGCGGCCCTGGCTGTCCAGGGAGCGCTGTGATGAAAACCGTCGATACCCACGCCCATATCTTCGCCGCCGGCGGCCCCGTCGTGGCGGGGGCCCGCTACCAGCCAACGGATGGCGCCGACGTCGAGACCTATCTGTCCCACCTGAACCGCCACGGCCTGGACCATGGCGTGCTGATCCAGCCCAGCTTTCTGGGCTACGACAACAGCCAGATGCTCGCAGCCATCGCCACGCATCCGCATCGCCTCAAGGGCGTGGCCGTGGTTCCAGTGGACATCGACACGGCGACGCTGCGTACCTTGGGCAAGCAGGGTATCGTCGGCGCACGGCTGAACCTGTTCGGACAGACGGCACCCGATCTACGGCTGCCGCAATGGCGGCAATTCCTGAGCCGTCTGGATGAGCAGGGCTGGCAGCTGGAACTGCATTGCCCGCCCGCGTACCTGCGCACGCTGCTGCCGGCCCTGCGCGGCTATGCGGCCCCCGTCGTCATCGACCACTTCGGTCGCGTCGATCCCGACAAAGGGACCGATGACCCCGATTATCGGGCCGTCCTCGACATGCTGGATCCCGCCCGCCACTGGGTGAAGGTGTCCGGCTACTACCGCCTGGGCGACGGCGACCGGGGGCGCCGGCACGCGCATCAGGCCCTGCGCCTGCTGTTGGATCGGGGACTACGGGACCACCTGGTGTGGGGTAGCGACTGGCCTCATACGCAATACACGGATCGCGTACACTACGACGACTCCGCCGGGTTCCTCGACTCGCTGCTGCCCGACGCAGGCTTGCGCGAACAGATTTTGGGGGCTAACGCACGGACGCTGTTCGGTTTCGCACCCTGACCCACTCCACCGCCATGACCCGCCCCACCACCCTCGCACCCACATCCCTGGACGGCTTGAACGTGCCACTGTACGAGCGTGTGCGGCTGGGGATCCAGGCACGGCTGGCCGGACACGTCTGGGATCCGTCCGAACCGATCCCGACAGAGCAGGCCCTGGCGCAAGAATACGAGGTCTCGATCGGCACGATCCGCAAGGCGGTCGAACGCCTGGTCAAGGACGGCCTGCTCGCCAAGGTTCAGGGCAAGGGCACGTTCATCAAACGCCCCGATTTCGGGGGATCGCTGCTGCGATTCTTTCGCTATCGCAACGCGTCGGGACAGCAGGTGGTACCCACCGGCGTGGTCAAGGCCGTCGTGGTGGTCCCCGCCGATGCGGACATCAATGCCCGCCTGGATCTGGCACCGGATGCCGAACTGATCCGGCTGACGCGGGTCCGTCTGGTGGACGAAACCATCGTGCTCAGCGAATCGATCTGGCTGCCCAGAACCCTGTTCGCCCCTCTGGCCACGATGGCCCCCGAACGCTTCGGCAACCTGCTCTACCCTTTCTACGACGAGGTCTGCGGACAATTCGTGTTCTCGGCGGATGAAACCCTGTCCTTCACCAGTGGCCGCGCCGATGCCGATCTGGGCACACAGGACAGCGATCTGCTGGTCAGGATCGAACGGATCGCCTACAACATCGAGGGGCGCCCCATCGAATACCGGATATCCCACGGGCAACCGCAGAACTTCCGCTACGAGATGCGCATCCGCTGAGAGGACCAGCCCTCAGCTGGCCGACGCAGCCACCAGCCTTGGCATGAAACGCCAGGCGATCAGCCAGCCCAGCGCCTGGGAAATCAGCAGGGCAGCCACCGTCCCGGGCCAGGCCCCCCAGGTATAGGCGATGCCGCAGACCCAGGCCCCTGTGAATCCGCCACAATAGTAAGCCGCGTAATACAGGCCGCTGGCCAACGAACGTCCGTGGGTGATGCGATAGGCGATAAAGCTCATCACGGCCGATTGGGTGATGAATACGCCGCAGGCCGCCACTGCCAGCGCCACGACAATGGCCCATGGCGGCTGCGCCAGGGTCAGCACGACCCCAGATGCTGAGATCGCCAGCGCCGCCAGGATTGTCCGCCGGATGCCGATACGCGGAATCAGGCGCCCGCCCAGCGGCGTGACCACCACGCCCAACAGATAGACGGCGAAGATGTTGGCAAGTTCACCGGAACTGAAATAATACGGCGCAGCGGCCAGATGCAGGTTGACGAAGGTGAACAGCCCGATCAACGCAAAAAGCACCGTGAAACCCAGTGCGCAGGCAGTCTGAAGCGACGGGTTGCGCAGCAGCTGACCCAACGTCGACAAGCTGGATGCGATCCGGTCATTGGCCACGAAATGACGCGAGTCGGGCAAGCCGCGCCACACGATGAATGCCCCCGCCAGATTCAGCACCGCCATGACCCCGAAAGACGCGCGCCAGGACATGAGCTCGGTCAGATGTCCCAGCAGGAAGCGCCCGGAAAACCCGCCCAGCACGCTACCCGCCACATACCAGGTCACCATCCGGACCATGGTCGTACCGCGAAATTCCTCGCCGATATAGGCAACCGCCACCACGGAGACCCCCGGCACCGCCAGCCCCTGCAGAAAACGCAGGACCAGCATGCCGTGCACCGACTGCACCGTCGGCATCAGCGCTGTGGGAATTGCCAGAGCAAACACCGAAGCCACGATCAGCCATTTGCGCCCGATGGCGTCCGAGAGCATGCCGACAAACGGGGACATCAGGGCCACCGCCAGCACGGTGACACCGACGGAATTGCCGATCTGCACCACGGAAGCCTGTAGATCCTGTTGCAACTGGGGCAGGATGGACTGGACCGAATAGACCTGGATGAACGCGAATACCCCCACCAAGGCCAGGGTCAACATCAGCAACCGGCTGGGGCGATCATGATCGTCAGAAGAGGAGGAGGACACGGAAGCGGCGGAATCGTTTGGCGCGCCTTTGCGTTCCGGGCATCCGAGGAAGGCCTGAGAAACTGGCACGAAGGGAACCATTATAGGACTGCGTGCGCGCCAGGCCGGGCATCACGAAGAAACCGAAATCACGCGCGCTGCGCGACGCATCTAGGCGCCGCCGGATTTCCCGGACTTGCCGACGTGGTCCAGGGGCAGCGCCGTCGTGTGGCGCACGACCTCCATCACGAACCCGGAGCTGACGTCCACCAGTTCCGCCAACCCAATGGAAGCATCTTTTTGCAGGATTTCCAGGATCCGTTTCTGGAAGGCGGCTACCGCACGCTGCTGGCGTCTTCGGGCCTTGCGGCCTGCATCGCCGCCCTGTCGGCCTTCGTCAAGGCTGACGACCACATCCTGATGAGCGACAGCGTCTACGGTCCCACGCGCCATTACGCGAAGGTGATCCTGGCGCGCTATGGCATCGCCACGACGTTCTACGATCCCCAGATCGGCGCCGGCATCGAACGCCTGATCCAGCCGAACACACGCGCCATCTATGTGGAGTCACCCGGTTCGCAGACCTTCGAGGTGCAGGACATTCCGGCCATCGCCGAATGCGCCCACCGCCATGGCGCACGCGTGGTGATGGACAACACCTGGGCCTCGCCGCTGTACTTCAAGCCGTTCGAACACGGCGTGGACGTCTCGGTCCAGGCCTGCACGAAATACGTCACAGGACACTCGGACGCCCTGCTGGGTTCGGTCACGACAACGAAGGACGCCTGGCAGGAAATCCGCAGTCACGTCTACGCACACGGGCTGAACGCCGGGCCGGACGACGTCTACCTGGCTCAGCGCGGCCTGCGCACCCTGGCGGTCCGATCACCGACCTGAAGGCGGGCTTCGCGCACCTGTAGGAATCCGAACCCGGATCGGGTCTGCGTGACGCCCGAAATGGGATTCGCGAAAAAAGTCGCCGGCCGCGTGATTTTCATGGATACCGGCGCTATCGTGGAGGACACGTCCAAGGACGAATTCTTCGAGGCGCCCAGATCCGCACGGGCGCGGGAATTCCTGACCAAGATCCTGCACTGAGCGGTCATGGCCTGACAGGACGCTTCATGGCTCATTCCGGAGATTCCAGCATGTCGAGCAAAACAATACTCTATACGGACAGCGGCTTTCACAGCCCCTATGCGATGTCGGCCTATGTGGCACTGACGGAAAAGGGCGCGGACTTCGAACTGGTGCCGGTCGATCTGGCGCAGGGTGAACAGCGCCGCCCCGACTACCTGAGCCAGTCGCTGACGGGCAAGGTCCCCATGCTGGTACACGACGGATTCGCCCTGACCGAGTCTTCCGCCATCACGGAATATATCGAGGACACGTTCCCGGGGACCGCGCTCTATCCCCGCGATGCGCGGCAGCGCGCGCGGGCCCGCCAGATCCAGGCCTGGCTGCGCACGGACCTGGCTACGATCCGCCAGGAACGTTCCACGGACAATCTGTTCGCCAAGCCCGCCGCGCCGCTGCCCGCGCTCAGCGCCACAGCGCGCGAGGCGGTGGGCAAACTCGTCGCTGCCGCCGAACATCTATTGCCTCAGGAATCCCTGGAACTGTTCGGCGCCTGGAGCATCGCAGACTTCGAACTGGCCCTGATGCTGAACCGCCTGGTGGCGGTCGGCGATGCCGTGCCGCCCCGCCTGGCCGATTACGTCCGCCACCAGTGGGGCCGCCCGTCGGTGCAGCGCTGGGTGGCGCTGAACCAGCGGCACGCCGGCTGACGTGCCAACGGACTAGGCGGTACCCTTGACACCTCGCTC
Source organism: Castellaniella sp. MT123 (assembly GCF_039614765.1). Lineage (NCBI taxonomy): Bacteria > Pseudomonadati > Pseudomonadota > Betaproteobacteria > Burkholderiales > Alcaligenaceae > Castellaniella > Castellaniella sp. MT123. The sequence goes on along the minus strand of NZ_CP154879.1, from coordinate 235,733 downwards.
AGTCGATTGAACTGTTCCAGGAGGTCATATCATTTCCACCGCCAGCCCCCCGTCCCGCGCCCAGGTCGCCTGGCTGCTGAATGCGTGCTGCTTTGCCAGCCTCGCCTCGATGCGGGCATGCGACACGCTCCTGCCGCTGCTGTCCGACGAGTTCTCGGTCACGGTCGGTCACGCCGCCCGGGTGATTTTCGTCTTTGCCATCGCCTACGGTGTCTGCCAGCTGTGTTTCGGCCCGCTGGGCGACCGTTACGGCAAACTGCGGATCATTGCCCTGTGCACTCTGGCCTGTGTCATCGGGAACAGCATCGCCATGATGGCGCCAGACCTGGATTGGCTCGTGACGGCCCGGATCGTGTCGGGCGCCGCCGCTGCCGGGATCTTCCCGCTGGCGATGGCCTGGATCGGCGATAACGTGCCTTACACGGCCCGACAGGTCTCGCTGGCCAGACTGGTCAGCGCGGGTGTTACCGGCATGCTGGTCGGGCAATGGATCAGCGGGATGATTGCCCAATGGATCGGCTGGCGGCCAGTCTTTGCCTTGCTGGCAGCCGCTTTCCTGGTATCCGGGACCTTGCTGCTGCGCACCGCGCTAAGCCAGCCGCCGCAACTCCCTGCAACCCACCGCGGCATACGAGCGCTGCTGGATATCCTGACCCTGCCCAGGGCCCGCTGGATCCTGACCGTAACCGCCATCGAAGGCGCGCTCTCAGCGGGCCCTCTTGCCTTCATCCCCAGCCTTCTGCAGGCACATCACGAGGTATCGCTGGCGACAGCGGGGGGAATCGCCGCATTCTATGCGGTCGGCGGGTTCATCTACACGCGCATGGCCGCACACTTGCTGCCCCGGATCGGGGAACCGGGCCTGGCCCTTTTGGGCGGCTTGTCGCTGTGCGTGGGCCTGGTGTCCTTCGCGTACGCACCGATGCTGATATGGACCCCGGCAGCCTGCACACTGGCGGGTTTCGGGTTCTATTGCCTGCACAACACCCTGCAGACGAACGCCACCCAGATGGCGCCCGCAATGCGCGGGGCATCCATGTCGCTATTCGCCTGCAGCCTGTTTCTGGGTCAGTCAGTCGGCATCATGGCGGCTGCATGGACTGCGGACCACCTGTCCGACACCCTGATCTTCGCCAGCGCGGGCGGCGGCCTGCTGCTGCTCGCGCTGGTCATCGCCCGGCATATCAGGCCACACACGGCCCCCGCTGCTGCAGGTTCATGAGCACATCGGGTAGGGGAAATCCCCCGATTGCGGGCAGATGGATTGATAAATATCAAAATCCTTGATGCAAATCAAATACAACCACAATCGCACAGGATTAGCGTAGGGTCTCCAGACGCAGCCGCCGCCTTCAAACCGGAAAGGAACGGACGATGAAGACCAGGAACTCAGGTGTCAGGTCGGTAAAAGGCAGTTTGGACATACAAGACCCCATCTTCTGGCGAGCCGGGGCGATCAGCACCACGCTCGTGATGCTCGTCGTGCTTGCCTTTCTGTCGGCCGACAGCCTGCAGGTCATCACCGCAGGCGGCAAAAACGTCCCCTCATACGATGTCATCAACCAGCACATCGGCTACCAACGCGACTGGTCGCAAGGCATGGACGTTCCCGTCATCGGTGGGCCCGAGCCTCTCTTTGGCAAACAGGTCACCCCCGCCGAGGCGGAATCCCTGATCGTCAAAGGCAAGCTCGTCATCCAGAGCCGAGCCTGCATGGACTGCCACACGATCTTCGGCAACGGCGCCTACTACGGCCCCGACCTGACAAAGGCATGGCTCGACCCGGCCTGGGATCAGATCTGGGTTCCCATGACCGGCGCCAAGACCCGCGAGGACGCGATGGTCATGTTCCTCATGCACCCGGATCGCTACCCGACCTGGGCGCGCCGCATGCCCAATCTGCAGATCACCCAGGACGAGGCCACAGCCACAGTCGCCTACCTGAAGTGGCTGGCGTCCATCAACACCAACGGGTTCCCTGCGAATTTCGGGAAGATCACCAAGAACTGACGAAAGGACACGCTCATGGACTATTCCGCACTGTCCCGCTCGCAGAAACTGGCCGTCCGATACCTGATCGCGGCTGTCACGCTCTTTGGCGTGATGATCGTCTTCGGACTGCTGACGGCGGCCTATTACATCCAGCCATCGCTGCTCTACAACGTCTTCAACTTCAACAACTCGAAGATCCTGCACATCGACGTGCTGGTGATCTGGCTGCTCATGGGCTTCCTGGGCGCGGTGTACTGGTATCTGCCCAAGGAACTCGGCCGCGAAGTCGAAGGCATATGGCTGGCCGAACTCACCTTCTGGGTGTTCTGCGCGGTCGTCGCCATCGTCGCCCTCGTCTTCATCTTCGTGCAGTACGGACCCGCCACGGAATCCACCCTCTGGCTCATCAACCAGGGGCGCAAATACGTCGAGGCTCCCCGGTGGGCGTCGATCGGCGTGGTGGCCGTCATGGGCGTGTTCGCCTACAACGTGATCGCCACCTGCATGAAGGCCCACCGCATGACGGGCATCATGTGGGTGCTGGTGCTCGACCTGATTCCCTTGCTGCTGGTCTATCTCGACGCCTTCCCGTCTGACCCGAACATGTCCCGGGATCTGTACTGGTGGTGGTGGCTCGTGCACATGTGGGTGGAAAGCACCTGGGAAGTGCTCATCGGCTGCGTGATGGCGCTGGTGCTGATGGACGTGATGGGCACCTCGCGCCGCATCGTCGAGACCTGGCTGTACATCGAAGTCATGCTGGTGCTGGGGGCCGGCATCCTCGGGCTCGGACACCATTACTTCTGGATCGGGACCCCGAAGTACTGGCTCGGCATCGGGGGATTCTTCTCCGCGCTCGAACCCCTGCCCCTGCTCGGCATGGTCGTGCACGCCGTCTATGACGCCGGGATGCACCGCCTGAAGACAGCCAACCGGCCGGCTTTCTACTGGATCACGACCGAAGCCTTCCTGAATTTCATCGGCGCCGGCATCTGGGGCTTCATGATGACGCTGCCACAGATCAACCTGTACTCGCACGGCACCCAATGGACGGTGTCCCACGGACATTTCGCGTTCTATGGCGCCTATGTCTGCGGCATCATCGCCGTGCTCTACGTCGTCAAACAGAAGGTCTCCGGCATCGCCTTCATGGACGGTCCCGCCTGGAAATGGGGCTACGGGCTGCTGAACTTCGGCATGGTGGGCATGGTCATGGCGCTTCTGGTGTCCGGCATGACGCAGGCATTGGTCGGCCGCGCCGAAGGCGGGTCCACGCTCATGGCCTTCACCGTGGCCTCGGAAAATCCCTGGTTCATCTCCGGCATGTACGCCAGACTGGGCTTTGGCGTCATCTTCGCGCTGGGCTATGTCGTCCTGGTCTACAACCTGCTCACGGCACCCAGGCACCTGGTCCAGCCAGACGCCCAGGTCCAGACGGCATGACGGCGGCCTCGCTCATTGAAACGGCGCTGCTGCTGGGGCTGTTCGTCCTGGCAGGCGGGGCCTATGCCGGTCTCTACAGCATCGGGCGCCTGCGCGCGCGACCCGGCTGGGTCCGGATCGGACGGCTGTGCTATGCGGCCGCTTTTCTGTGCGCGGTCGCGGTGGGCACGATGACACCGCTGGACATCGAATGGAAGCTGCTGATCCTGGCCAGCGCGATTGCCTACGCGGTGATCCCCCCACTCACCTGGCGCTATCTGGAACGCCTGCATACCCACGAGGAGCTGGAGCCATGATTCCGAATCTCATCAACACGATCCTGGGGCTGGCGCTGGTCTACGCGACGGTGTTGCATCCGACCTGGGTGGAACAGCCCTATTTTCCGCTGGCGGCCTTCGCCATCCTGATGCTGCTCATGGCGCTCTGGGCCCGGCGCAGCGACAGCCACCCCTGGTTCAGCAACGTCAACGTCGTGCTGGCCATCGCACTGGGCGTGCTGTCGCTGCTGCCCTTGCCGACGCTGCCGGAACTCACATTCTGGAGCGGCTTGTGGATCGGTGTCCTGGTGCCGACCATCGCACTGTGGGCCGCGATCTACAAACCGGCACCCTCCTCCTGACGCTCCGCCACGCTGAAAACACCGTGAAAGCCCATTGCCGGAGACCAAGATCATGATCAAGACCCTGCTCATCCTGAACGTCGCGCTGGCTGCGACCCTGTCAAGCGTCACAGCCAGCGCGGCCGACCCAGCCGCCGGCAAGATCCGATACGAGGCGACCTGCATGGCGTGCCACGGTGCCAAGGGCATCTCCATCGCACCGATTTATCCCAATGTGGCGGGCCAGAAAGATCAGTATCTAACCGCCCAGATAAAGGCCTTCCGCGACGGGACCCGCAAAAACGACATCATGCAGCCCATGGCGCAAGGCCTCACCGACTCGGACATCGCCAACATCGCCGCGTTCCTGTCGACACTGAAGCCCGAATAGCCGCACGCGCCGTTCGCGGCATCCCGTTCGTCAACCGCCCAGTCGGATTATTTCTTCACCAACGGGCAGGTGGACTCGGCCAAACTGTTGAAGGCAACGTCGCCCGGAATCGTGGCGACCTTCTTCAGATAGTCCCAGGGTTCCTTGGATTCAGCCGGCGTCTTGACCTGGAACAGATACATGTCATGCACGTAGCGGCCATCCTGACGGATCCGGCCGCTGTTGTAGAAGTCATCGATCTTCATGGTCTTGAGCTGCGCCATGACCTTGTCGGCATCGGTGGTGCCGACAGCCTTGACGGCCTTCAGGTAGGTCGATGCAGCCGAATAGTCCGCAGCCTGATGCGTACTGGGCATCTGATGCATCTTTACGTAGAAGCGCTTGGCAAAGGCGCGCGAAGCATCCGTCAGATCCCAATACCAGCTGTCGGTCATGAGCAGATTCTTCGCCGTGCCCAAGCCAAGACCATGAATATCGTTGATGGTCATGAGCAACCCCACGAGCTTCATCTTGTCGGTCAAGCCGAATTGGTGGGCAGCTTTGATCGAATTGGTGGTGTCCGCTCCCGCATTGGCAAGCCCGAGAATCTGCGCGCCCGAGGACATGGCCTGCAGAATGTAGGACGACATGTCCGACGAATTGGGCGGATGCTTGACCGACCCCACAACAGAGCCCCCGTATTGCTTGACCACCGCCGACGTGTCCTGGAACAGCGAGTGACCGAAGGCATAATCGGCGACCAGGAAGAACCAGGATTTCCCGCCCTGCGCAACCACGGCCGAGCCGGTGCCACGCGCCAGCGCCACCGTGTCGTACTCGTAACTGACCGTGTAAGGCGTGCAGTTTTCGTTGGTCAGGCGGGCGGTCGCCGCAGCGATATTGATATAGGGGACCTTTTTCTCGGCCACAATGTTGTTCATGGCCAGAGCCGTGGCGGAATTCACGCCCCCGATCAGCAACTTGATATGGTCCTGGTCGATCCACGACCGGACCTGCGTGGCGGCGATATCGGCCTTGTTCTGATGGTCCGCCGACAACACCTCGATTTTCTTGCCCAGCACCTGACCGCCGGCGTCAGCCACCGCCATCCGGATGGCTTCCAGCCCGCCCGGGCCATCCGTATCCGCATAGGGCCCCGACATGTCGGTAATGAAGCCGATACGGATCACATCGTCGGCCGCGGAAGCGGTCCCGACGCATGCGGTTGCCGCCAGCACGGCAATCGCCAGTCGCGAGATACGAAATTTCACGGATTGTCTCCTTGGGATGAAGGGACCTGAACGGTCCTGTTGTTGTGTCCTGGAAGCCCCCGGGGCCGTCAGGCCTGTTGCGAACGCCGCCGTTCCTGCAGCAGCGACCTGGCAAAATCGATGCGCACGTCATGCGCGGCCGCGAGTTCGTGGGCAAGCCAGTCGATCTCCGCTCCGGTGGCCCCCGCATTGATGGCAATATTGCGCGCATGCAGTGCCATATGGCCCCGTTGAATACCCTCGGTCGCCAAGGCGCGCAGCGCCCCCAGGTTTTGCGCGAGCCCGACCGCCACCGCGATTTCCGCCAGCTCCTGGGCGGTTGTCACCCCCAGGATTTTCAACGACAAACGCGCCAGCGGATGGGTTTTGGTCGCCCCGCCCACCAGACCCACCGCCATCGGCATCTCCAGGGTCCCGACCAGATCCCCCGATACCGAGGTTTCCCAGGTACTCAACGACGTATAGCGCCCGCCGCGACAAGCATACGCATGGGCGCCGGCCTCGATGGCCCGCCAGTCGTTGCCGGTGGCCACAATGACCGGATCGATCCCGTTCATGATGCCCTTGTTGTGAGTTGCAGCCCGATACGGGTCGATGGCGGCAAACTCGCAAGCATCGACGATGCCCGAGACCACGTCGGCCCCGGCATGCTCTCCGGTTGCCAGCGCGTCGGCGGGGATCTGGACGCGGGCCCGGGCCAAGCGCAAGTCCGCCAGATTGGACAGTATGCGCAGCCGCACCTTGCCGCCCGTGATCTGTTCCAGACGCCCAGCCACGAACTCCGCCATCGTATTGACTGTATTGGCCCCCATGGCGTCCCGGACATCGACGATCAAATGCACGACCACCATGGCACCACGCCGGGTATCCGGAAACACATGCACCTCGACATCCCGGCAGCCGCCCCCCAGCTGCACCAGCAGCTGATCGCGGCTATTGGCCAAATCGATAATGTCCTGGCGCTGCCGCAGGATGGCCAGCCGGGCGCCGTAGGGATCCGTGACCCCCAGGATCTGGATCTGCGCCCGCATGATCGGCCCCGTGCTGGACGTCTGAAAGCCGCCCGCCTGGCGAGCCAGCTTGGCCATGAACGAAGCAGCCGCCACCACCGAGGGTTCCTCGACCGCCATGGGCACCAGCACGTCGCGCCCGTTGATCTTGAAGTATCCGGCCACGCCGTAGGGCAACTCAAAACGGCCCAGAACGTTCTCGATCATGCCGTCGGCAACCGCCAGCGGCAAGGCTGTGCCGTCTCCCAGCAAGGCCTGCTCGTCATCGCTCAGCCCGGCTTTCCGGGCCAGACAGGCGAGCCGTTCCGACGGAGCGAAGGAGCGGAAACCGGGCAGTGTGGAATCAATCGTCATGGTGATGTCGGTATGGGATCGTGCCGAACACGTCCCGCGAAATGGTTGGAGTGCCCTCAGTATAGAAATGGCATACGATGCGATGATATGTAGTGACCCCACAAATTTTGATTAGATTTATGGATAAAAATCACTTTTTTGGTGTCGACGACCTCGGAAGTACCGCGGGCCGGCCGCCTGCCCGCGCCGCCCGGATGCTCTGGCGGCGTATCGTAGGCCTGCTCCATGTGGATGCGGGCAAGGAGGAATTCGCGCGGCTGCTGGAACACGCCCGCAAGCTCCCCGCCAAGGTTTCCGATCGCGAGGACCTGATCCACTGTATCGAGCTTGCCCTGACCGTCAAGGAACGGATCGAACTGCATCAAGAGCGCGAGCGCGGCTTGCTTGCCGTCCTGGAAACCGCCCAGGATCTGACCGCCATCACCGACCCTGACCATATCCTGGAGGCCATCGTCCAACGCGCCCGCAAACTGCTGGGCAGCGACGTCGGATACCTGTCGATTCACGACACGGAGCGGAACGATTTCTACGTCCGCGCCACCGATGGGGCCTTCTCGGAGAATTTCATCCACATCCGGGTGCCACGGGATGTCGGCATCTGCAACTTTGTCGCCCGGCACCGGATGCCCTATGCCTCATCCGATTACGGTGTCGATGGCCGCTTCCCGCATGACATCGGCATCGACTCCGCTGTCGTCGAGGAACACATCGTCTCCATCCTGGGCGTACCGCTGCTGGCCGGGGCATCCGTCATCGGCGTCCTGTTCGTCGGCGACCGCTATGTGCGCAGTTACACCCCCTGGGAAAAGCACATCCTGTCGATCCTGGCAGCCCATGCATCCGTCGCGTTGAACAACGCCCGCTTATTCGAGCAGACGCAAACCGCGCTGCGCCAGGCCAGCGACACCAACCTGGAACTGGCCCGGCGCACCGCGGACGCCGACCGCGCGGCCCAGGCACACGAACGGCTGACGGCACTGGCCGCGCGCGGGGGCAATCTGTCCGATATTTGCGACATGGCGGCCTCCATGCTGGGCGGCCGGGTGACGGCCTATGACGGCGGGGAACGAGAAATCGCCTGCGCTGGAGAGCCACCGCAAAATCCCACCACCGATACCGAGGCAATCGACCCGGACGAAGGCGCGTTGCATCGGGCGCTGCACGAAAGCCGGATTGCGGGCCGATCGATCGAGGTGCGGCCGGATGGCCGGATCCGATACCGGGTCGCGGCAGCCACCAGCGGCTCGAGCCTGCTAGGCGGACTGACCATTCGGACGGCCGCTCCGTTGCGCGATGCGGATATCCGGACGTTCGAGCGTACTGCCGTGTTGGCCAGCGTCGTCCTGCTGTCGCGCGAGCAGCGGGAATCGGCCGGGCGACAGGCCCTATCGGCCCTGGTGCATGAACTGATCGGATTGCCGCAGGATCTCATGATCAAGTCCGGGCGGCTGGCGATGCGCCACGGGCTGGATCCGGCTCTGCCGATCCAGCTCATCCTGCTGGCAGGCACCGACGCCGGCGCAGGGCTACCGACGGAATGGACACCCAGAACCACGGCGGGGCTGGCACATGCCATTTTCGGCGTGGTCCGAGGCTCTCTGGTGATTCTCGCCAATTCCAGGCACGTACCCGGCATCGTGCGCCAGCTACCGGGGTTTCTGGGGAATACCTGGCATCAGGCCCTGACAGGCGTGATCTCGGATCCAGTGCCCGCTTTCAGTCAGGTCAATGCGGCATACCACAGGGTGCTGCAGTGCCTGCGCATTGTTCAGGCACTCAACTACCCACAACGGCTGTTCCAGGAAGCGGAGCTTGCGCTGTATGCCCTGTTGCTGGACCGGGAACTGGACCTGGACACCTATTTGCGCGCCACGCTGGGTACCCTTTACAGCCCAAGGGACCGCCGGAAATGCCGCCTCGCGCGCACAGCCCTGACTTGGCTGGATTCAGCCCGCCGTCCGGCGGCCACCGCTCGAACATTGGGCATCCATCCCAATACCGTGCATCAAAGACTGGCGACCGTGGACGCACTACTGCCGGACTGGCGCCACCATCCCCGGGTCCTGGACGTGCACATCGCCCTGCGCCTGTGGGGCCTGGCCGGACACTGGGAGACTCAGGACGCCTGCGACTCCAGCCAGGCCAGCACCGTGGCCGCAGCTTCGTCGGGCGGGAACACCGGATAGAACACCTGTTCGATCACGCCATCGCGTACGATCAGCGTCAGGCGCTTGAGCAGTGTCATCCCGGCAACCTCCATCGTGGGCAGCCGCAGTGCGTGCGTCAACGCCAGCCCCGCATCGCTGAGCACCGGAAACGGCAGCCCGAGGCGCTGCGCCATTTCCCGCTGATAATCGGTGTCCTGCGTGCTCAGGCCGAATACCGCGATTCCAAGCGCGGAGAACCGGGCGTCGACGGCCTTGAATCCCAAGGACTCGGGCGTGCAGCCGCGCGCGCCCGGAATATCGTTCCAGCCGGCCGGCAACGGCACGTCCGGCTGTCCGGTCATGGGGTAGGCGTAAATGACCACGCGGCCGGGGATCCGGTTCAGCGCAACGCGCTGTCCCATCGTGGACGGCAATACGACGTCGGGCATCGGCAACCCGGTCAAATGATCCGCCTCGCCATCGTCCACGGGACGGGGCAGGTCATCGGGAAACGTTTTGAACAGCAGCGGGTCAACCATCGGTATTCTCCTTGGGGGTCATCCGGCATCGGGAAACAGGCCCGCGGCAGCGCCGCGCCCCGAATCAGGCGTGTGCTTCGCGCCGCAGCAATTCACGCTTGCGATCCACGCCCCAGCGGTAGCCCGAGATGCCGCCGTCCTGCCGCACGACACGATGGCAGGGGATGGCGACGGCGAGATGATTAGCCGCACAGGCCCGGGCGACCGCGCGTGCCGCCTTCGGGGCGCCGATCCGCTCGGCGATCTCAGCATAACTCACCGTGGCGCCCGGCGGAATCCGACGCAGCGCCTGCCAGACCCGCTGCTGAAACGCCGTGCCGCGCACGTCCAGCGGCAGATTCAGCCCGATGGCCGGCGCCTCGACGAACCCCACCACCTGGGCGACCAGCTGTTCGAAACCACCGTCACCGCCGATCAGCCCGGCCCTGGGAAACTGGTCCTGCAGATCACGCACCAGACGGTCCGGGTCGTCGCCCAGCAGAATGGCGCACACGCCGCGCTGGCTCTGCGCGACCAGGATCGCGCCCAGCGAACATTGGCCGACGGCAAACCGGATCACTGTCCCGGTGCCGCCGGCACGGTATTCCCCGGCGCGCATCCCCAACACACACCCGGACGTTTCATAGAAACGGCTGCTGGAATTGTAGCCCGCGCCGTAGATCGCGTCGGTGACCGTGCCGCCCGCGCTCAGGGCCTCGCGCAGCCTGCGCGCACGGTACGCCACGGCGTAGGCCTTGGGCGTCAGCCCAGTTTCGGCCTTGAAGACCCGATGAAAATGAAAGGGGCTCATGCCGGCCCGGGCAGCCAGCGCATCGAGCGTAGGCGGGATTTCCGACGATTCGATCAGGCGGCAGGCCCGCGCGACCAGCGCCGAGTGCGCCATCGCGGCGGCCGTCCGGTGGCCCTCCGCGCGATGGCCGAGCCGGTCGGCGGCGGTCTGCGCCTCGGCGGTTTCGCGGGCATCCATCATCGTGGTGCGAGTGTCCATGGCGTCATCTCCAGTTCGCGGTGGATGTCAGCATAGGCTAGAATCCGGCGCCAAGAACCCCGTTTCTTGCGGCCAAACGCATTCCCCGGAGCCGTTCTGCGCATCGGGATGCGCCGCGGACGTCGGGTCGCTGCCGTGCGCAATCAAGCGCCGCGGACGCTTTCCTGGCCGCCCACGGCGCTATCCTGAAAGGTCCTGGCATAAAAGCGGGCCGCATCAAGGGCGGCGCCGTCGTACCAGAGGCAGATCGTGTTCTTGCGGGTCATGTCGTGCTCCTTATAGAAGAACGTGACTGACCGCTCGTGCGCCGGATCGCCGTCCAGGGTGAAGGCTACATAGAAGATCTTCGCGCTGGGGCGCGAACTGCTGGCGTCCACGGCGGTCAGGTGGCCCGCCCGGGCCGTATAGGCCAACGTCCGGCCGTTCAGACGCAGCACATGATGCGTCACCGCGGCGCGTTCCGTCGCATCCGTCACGGAATCATCCGGACCATTGCCATAAGCCACCGGATCGGAATAGGGTTGGTCTTTCATCGCGCCTCCCCTGAAAATGTCGGGCCGCCCTCCTGTCCACCGATTTCATTTAACTGCCCGGCCCCCGGCAGGGCAATGGGTTCTTACATGATCGGCACCGGCTTACGCTTCAGCCATGCGGGCCGCCACTGCGCATCAACCCCCTCCCGTCGCGTTCACGCGAGCGTGCGGGACAGGGGGCGGTGAACCGGACAGAAATCAATCTACGCCCTGAAGATTCAGCGGTATGATCTAGTCGGTCGTAGGGTTATCAGGATTGGTTGATGAAGGCCTATGGCAACCCGGCCGGCAAGGTCACGGTCGAACAGGTCACGGCCTTGAGAAGCGGTACCCTCGCCGGGCCCGATGCCGGGGCGCGGCTGCTGCTGGCCGCGCGGATCGGCGTGGCAGTCGTGGGGATCATCGTGCTGCTCATCCTGTACGCGATCTTCCGGCGGCGGCGCCAGGCGCGCCCGACGCGGCGCGCCTGAACCTCGGGCAGAATTCAGGCGCTGTCCACCGCAGCGCCCGGATCCTGATGCGAATGACTGAACCTGATTCTCGCCGGACAACCGCCATACCCTGAGGAGGAGCCCAGCCCATGCGTCTTTCCAGGACCCGCTTCCGGGCCATGATGAAAGCAGCGGGTCAGGCGCTCCTGCATGGCCGCCACCACGCGGTGGACCGAAACACCGAAGAGCCTACCCGCCGCACCACAGTTCCAGACACGACGGATGCAACCCAGCTCGCGCGGTCCGTCAAGCCGCTGCACCTGTCGCACGCCGCGCAATCCGGATTCGTTCCGCTCTCCAATGGGCGGGCCGCCTTTGCGGCACGCGTCGCGCTGGCCGATGCGGCTGAATGTTCCCTGGATGTGCAGTACTACATCTGGCATGACGACATGACGGGCCTGTTGCTCTTTGACGCCCTGCGTCGCGCAGCCGAGCGCGGCGTGCAGGTACGGCTGCTGCTCGACGACAACAACACGGCGGGCCTGGACACGATCATCGCCGGGCTGAATGCCCACCCGAATATCGAGGTAAGGCTGTTCAACGTCTTTACCGTGCGCCGCTGGCGGGCGCTGGGCTACCTGACCGATTTCTCACGCCTGAACCGGCGCATGCACAACAAATCGTTCACAGCGGACCGCCAGGTCGCCATCGTGGGGGGACGCAACATCGGTGACGAGTATTTCGAAGCCGGGAACAATGCCCTTTTCATCGATCTCGACATCCTGGCAATCGGCCCGGTGGTGGGCGACGTCGCAGAAGACTTCGAACGCTATTGGACAAGCGACTCATCCCGACCTGCGGAGCAGATCGTCCGCAAGCCGCACGCCGAGGCAATCGCCGCGTTCTCGTCGATCGGCGACCAGGAGGCCGGCAAGCCTTATGCCAGTGCCTATACCGAGGCGATCTTCCAGGAAGCGTTCGTGCACGATCTGCTGACTGGCCGACTGCGCTTCGAATGGGCCAACGTGTCGCTCGTGAGCGACAACCCGGACAAGGGCCTGGACAAAGCGCCGCGCCACACCTTGCTCTGGCCCAGGCTGCAGACGATCCTGGGCGGCCCCACCACAGAGCTGGAATTGGTCTCGCCCTATCTCGTGCCCGCGGGGGCGGGGGTCGACGCGTTTGCGGCGCTCGTTAAAAAAGGCGTGAAGGTCACATTGCTGACCAACTCGCTGGAGGCCACCGATGTGGTCGCAGTCCATGCCGGCTACGCCAAGCGGCGCAGGCCGCTGCTCGCGGCGGGCGCCACCCTGTTTGAACTGAAACGGATGGCGTCCATTCCGAAGATTCGCGACAGAGGGCTGACGGGGGGGTCGGGTTCCAGCCTGCACGCCAAGGTATTTTCCATCGACCGCCAGCGTGTCTTCATCGGCTCTTTCAACTTCGATCCGCGTTCCCGGAAGCTGAACACTGAAATGGGGTTCGTCATCGAAAGCCCGGATCTGGCGGGCCAGATCGCCGACAACCTGGACAGGCTTCTTGCATCCCATGCCTATGAGGTGCGGATCGGCGGTAACGGAAAACTGGAATGGGTCGAACAGGTCGATTCCGCAACAGTCGTGCGCCATCACGAACCCGGCGCCACCTTCTGGCGCCGGGCCGGTGTCGCGGTCGCGGCCCTGCTGCCGATTGACTGGCTCTTGTAGGCTACTGCTTCGTCTTAAGCTCAAGACGAAGTCTGTGCATCGTTGTCGATGGGAATGACCTGCCCGGAAATCGATTTCCCCGCCTCCGACGCCAGGAATACGGCCAGGGCAGCGATGTCCTTCGGATCGACAAAGCGCTTGAGCGACTGGATACTCATTGCAGCCTGCCGCACTTCATCCAGCGTCTTGTGCTCCGCATCGGCCCTGCCCTGAAGAACACGCTCGATGCGATCTCCGCCAACGGCACCCGGCGCAATCGCATTGCAGCGGATGTTGTACGGGCCTAGCTCACGGGACAAGGTTTTCGCAAAGCCAATCAAGCCCATCTTTGCCGTGCAGTACGCGCTGCGATTCGGATAGCCAAAGCGCCCGCCCACCGAGGACATCACGATGATGCTTCCCGCCGCCGATTTTTTCAGGTAAGGGATTGCCAAGCGCGTGACGTGGAAGGTGCCGATGACATCCACCGTCATGACGGCTTCCCATTGATCAGGGTCGGCCGTCTCGACCGGCGCCGTGGGCCCCGCGATGCCGGCGTTGTTCACCAACACATCGAGACCGCCCAGCGCGTCGGCGGCGGCGGCCACCATCCGCTCGATGTCTTGTCGCCGGGAAATGTCGCACACGATGGTCTTCAGACCTGGAATGTCCTTGGCGGCTGTCTCCAGCGCCTGCTCATTGATGTCGCACACACAGACTTTGGCACCGCCTGCGGTGAACGCCCGTGCGATTTCCTTGCCGATGCCGGCTGCGCCGGCTGTGATCAGAACACGTTGTGCCATCACAATATCTCTGTTGTCGATAAACCTCAGTGAGCCGTCTGACCAGCATCACAGCGCGGCCCGTGGACGCGTCAGCGCGCCGCCAGCCACGCGCGTGCGGCCACCACCATCGCCTCCACGCCGGTTTCCAGCGTTGGATGCAGGACCGGCAGGAAGTGGGGACTGTGATTGCTCGGGATCTCGTTGACGCGGTTCTCCGCCTTCGCCTTCGCGTAGAGGTCTGGATCCGTGCCGCCCACGAACCAGAAGACCGAGGGAACGCCCCACTGTGTGCCGAACGAACCGAAGTCTTCGCTCGCCGAAGCGGGCCCCACTTCGCGCACGCGATCCACGGAGAAGTGGTCGCGGAAGACGGCCGCCACCCGCTCGGTGGCCTCTTGATCGTTGCTTGCCAGGGGGTAGCGATCGAGCGGCGTGATCTCAGGCGGCTTGGGCGCGCCCGAGGCTGCAGCCTCTGCGTTGACGATGCGGGTGATGGCGGCCAGCACCCGCGCGCGAACCCCTTCGTCGAAGGTACGCACGTTGAGCTTGATGATGGCTTCGTCCGGGATGACGTTTTCTTTGGTACCCGCCTGCAGGGCACCCACCGTCACGACAGCAGCCTCGGACGGAGCCAGCTCGCGTGCGACGATGGTCTGGAGTCGCAGCACCACCGAGGCCGCCATGACGACCGGATCGATGCTCGCCTGTGGCATGGATCCATGCGCCCCCCGCCCAAAGAGCCGGATCTGAAAGCTGTCGGCCGCCGACGTGATCGTGCCCACGCGCCCACCCAGGGCGCCCGCGGGCCCCACCATCACGTGCTGGCCCAGCACCACCTGGGGCTTGGGAAAGCGCTTGAAAAGGCCATCGCCTATCATCGCCCGCGCCCCGGCCGCCGTCTCTTCGGCGGGCTGGAAAACAGCCATGACCGTTCCTTTCCAGGCCGCGCGCGTTTCCGCCAGCACCGCGGCAGCGCCCAGCAGCCACGTGACGTGCATGTCGTGGCCGCAGGCGTGCATGACCGGGACGACATGACCATCGGGGCCCGTTGCGGTCACCTTGCTGGCATACGGCACCCCCGTCGCTTCCTGGATGGGCAGCGCATCCATATCGGCACGCAACATCACGACCGGACCGTCGCCATTTTTCAGCAGGCCGACAACACCGGTTTTGCCCACGCCTGGAGTGACTTCAAACCCCGCCTGACGCAGACGGTCGGCGACCAGGCCGGCGGTGCGCGTTTCCTGCATGGAAAGTTCAGGATGAGCATGGATGTCGGTATAGACCTTTTCAAGATCGGGGAGCAATCCGTTCAACGGCCCCAGCAGGGCATCATTTCCAGGTTTTTGAGTCTTACTCATCGCAATCAACCTCAAGTTGCAAGATCATCGGTCACCACGGCGCCGATTCAACCATACGCCGGCCAATACCACCCACCCGAGCACGTCTCGGATACGTTTCAATTCAATTCAGGCCCGCGTCTTCGTCCCCTTCGGAATCGTGAGCATGATTGACAGGATGGCCACCGCAACCATCAACACGTTGAATCCCAACGCGATCATGGCGGCTTCCCGAACCGCCAGATTATCCTGGCGCCCGACAAAGGTAATCGTACCCGCAAGCCAATCCGCGCCATTGCCGTTCAGCGCGGTGAAGATGGCGGCGGAGATCGCCACACCAAAAGCGGCGCCCAGCGACGAGGCCATCTTGTAAATACCGGATCCGGACCCCGTCTGGGCCGCCGGCAGATTGGACAACGCGGCATCCGTCGAAGGCGTTGCATAAAACGCCAGACCGACTCCGAAGAGCGCATAGCCGACGCTTGCGAACACCTTATAGTCCGACAGCATCAGATTGGCGGGCGACACCAGGATGATCGCCAGGCCCGTGATCAGGCAGCCCCAGATCATCGGCTTGCGCGGTCCAAAACGCTGCAGAAGCTTTTCACCTACACGGATGAACGCAATGATGGCAACGGCGTAGCCCAGCGTCAGGAAACCCGCCTGTTCCGCGTTCATACCGCCACCGATCTGCACCAGCTGCAGCGACACGATCAGTGTGCCAGCGGTGCCATTGATCAAAAAATTGGAGATGGTCGCCCCTGTGTAAGTTGCGTTCTTGAACAGCTTGAAGTCGAAGAATGCGGTCGACTTCTTGCTTTCAATCCGCAGGAACATCCAGCCGAACACGATCAACACGACCCACAATACAAGCCCGATGGGGCTCGTCCACCCCAGCTTGTTGCCCTGCGTCACCAGAACCTGCAGCGCCACCATGGTGACCATGAACGTCAGTACGCCAGACAGATCGAACTTGTATTCGCCCTTCGTCTCGACCTTGCTCTCGGGCGCGCCCCGCATCATCCAGAGGCCAAGCAGACATATCACGATGTCCACCCAGAAGATCGAGCGCCAGCCGAAATTCTGCGACATCAGCCCGCCGACGAGCGAACACAGGCCCGAGCCGCCCCAGGAGCCGATCGACCACATGCTGATGGCGCGCTGACGATCCGGGCCCTCGTCCCAAAAGGCCTTCACCAATGCCAGACTGGCAGGCATGATGCAAGCGGCCGAAAGCCCTTGCAGCGCGCGACCCAACAGAATGACAGGCGCCGCCAGATAGCCCTGCGGCGTGATTGCCACGAGCAACGAACCGACGATACTCAGATAAAAACCAATACGAGTGATCTTCAGCCGACCCACGCGGTCGGCCAAGCCGCCCACGACCACGATGAAAATACCCGAGAACAGCGAGGTGATGGCGACTGCGACGTTCATGACGCTCGCATCCACCCCTAGGGTGCGGCCCATATCGGGCGCTATGTTGAGCGTGGTCTGAGCGAAAAGCCAGAATGCCACGACGCCCAGGATGATGCCGAAAAGCAGCCGGTCATTGCCTTTGTATGCCTGCCCGGCTTGAGGATTGGTACCCATACCGCTCCCTAGATGTGAAGTTTCAATAGGTTGTATGCATGGTTCATCCGAACCGGATTTGAGAAACTGGAAGTCACCACAACACCCAGTATTCTCAGGAGACCGGCCGGATGAACATTCATAAGCATGCCCGATTGACCTTTAGCCGTCGACTGGAAATGGTCCAGCAGCTTGTTACCCAGCAGTGCCGCACAGGAGAGGCCGCGCAGACCTACGGCGTCACGCCCGCGACCGTACGCAAGTGGCTGGGCCGCTTCCTGGCCCAAGGCCAGGGAGGGCTGGCCGATGCCTCATCGCGTCCCATCCTGTCCCCGCGCGCCATTGCCCCCGCCCAGGCACTGGCCATCGTCGAGCTACGCCGCAAACGATTGACCCAGGCCCGTATTGCCCAAGCCCTGGGCGTATCGATCAGCACCGTCAGCCGTGTGTTGGCGCGTGCCGGGATCTCCCGCTTGACTGACCTGCGGCCCCTCGAACCGGTGGTGCGCTACGAGCATGCCACGCCCGGCGATCTGCTGCATATCGACATCAAGAAGCTGGGCCGTATCGTGCGGCCCAGCCACCGCGTCACCGGCAACCGGCGCGACAGCGTGGAGGGAGCCGGCTGGGACTTTGTCTTTGTGGCTATCGACGACCATGCTCGCGTCGCCTTCACTGACATCCATCCCGATGAGCGTACCGGCAGCGCCGTGCAATTCCTGCGCAACGCGGTGGCCTACTATGCTCGCTTGGGCGTCACCGTCCAACGCCTGCTCACCGATAACGGCTCAGCCTTCCGTAGCCGGGACTTCGCTGCAGCATGTCGCGAACTGGGCATCAAGCATTCCTTCACCCGGCCCTATCGGCCCCAGACCAACGGCAAAGCGGAGCGTTTTATCCAATCCGCCTTGCGCGAGTGGGCCTACGCCCAGACCTACCAGAACTCTCAGCATCGAGCTGATGCCATGAAGTCCTGGTTACACCATTACAACTGGCATCGCCCTCATCAGGGCATTGGACGGGCTGTACCCATCTCCAGACTCAAGCTGGATGAATACAACCTATTGACAATCCACACCTAGAGCGCCCGCACCACCCCGTAATAGAGGTAGACGCGCTCAAAAAACGCTATCGGCCGACGACGACCGTCCGTCGTCCCGGTGCCACCATGCCGAGTTTACACCTACCGTCTGACTCATGGCTTAACCGACTGCGAGGATGCGCTCACAGACACCGGGGGCATGAGAAAATGCGGATATCGGAAACGCAAGGGAAACCACCTGATGCAACGCATCAAAACATGGGCGCGGGCCTTGAAGCGCGACGTGATGACGCTGTGGTTCGCGCTGAAGCACCCTGAAACGCCATGGTACGCACAGGCCTTGGCGGCCGTCATCACGGCCTACGCGCTCAGCCCCATCGATCTGATCCCTGACTTCATCCCGGCTCTCGGGTACCTGGACGACTTGATCATCGTTCCCGCAGGCGTTTGGCTGCTGCTGCGGATCGTCCCCGAACAGGTACTCGTCGACAGCCGGGCACAATCTGAACAATGGTTTCAGGAACAAAAGGGAAAGCCGCGGAGCATCGCCGGTTTTGCCATCATTCTCGCACTCTGGTGCATGGCCGCCTGGGCTACTTACAGGGTGGTCATCGACTGAATCCCGAGCCGTTGCTTCCACCATCAAGAGCCGCCGGATCCTTTTAATGTGGCTGGAAAGCGATCAGCCCCATGCCCGCCAGCGCGACCAAGACTCCCGCCACGTCCCATGTCGAAGGACGAATTCCATCCACGGCCCACAGCCAGAAGATGGCCACGCAAATGTAGACCCCGCCGTAGGCCGCATACACGCGGCCGGATGCCGCTGCGTGCAGCGTCAGCAGCCAGGCAAACGCGGCGAGGCTCGCAGCTGCGGGCAACAGCAACCAGGCCGATCCGTTCTGCTTGAGCCAGAGCCAGGGCAGGTAGCAGCCGATGATTTCCGCCAACGCGGTGATGAGGTAAAGCGCGAGGGTTTTCATGTCGCTGCCCCGAACGTTGGGGGGTGTCCATCAGGGCAGTGGAGGACTTCGATCGTCGAATGGTATCAGATGCGAAAGGCGATCACGTCCGTCACGTTGTCACTCAGTCCCAGCCCCAGTGTGACCCGCAAGTGGCGCATACGGCATCCGTAGCGCCTTCTGCAACAGTTGGTCCAGCGCATTGGCAAATGCACGCCTGTCCGCTTGGCTGAAAGCGGCTGGGCCGCCCGTATCGACGCCAGCGCTGCGCAATTCCTCCATCATGTCCCGCATCGTCAGCCGTTCGCTGATGCTGTCGGCGGTGTAGCACTCGCCGCGAGGGCTGAGCACCAACGCCCCTTTGCCCAGAGCCTCGCTTGCCAGAGGGATATCCGCGGTAATGACCAGATCACCGGTGGACGCATGTTCAACGATGTAGTTGTCCGCCACATCGAATCCTTGCGGCACCTGGACAGCCCGGATCAAAGACGATGGCGGCGTGCGCAGCATTTGATTGGCCACTAGCGTCAGCGGCCGCTGCAATCGTTGCGCCGCCCGATACAGGATGTCCTTGATGACGGCCGGACAGGCGTCGGCATCGACCCATATATTCACGAGCTAGCCCTTCAGCGCTTCGGCCAGCAGTGTGTTCACCAATTCGTTGACGCTGATGTGATCGGCCTGTGCCTTGGCGTTCAGGGCCGAAATCAGCGGCTGGTGCAGCTTGACGGGGAAGGACACCAGACCAGCGGCCTGGTCCAGGCGCCGCTGCTCACGGCGATCCAGGGCAGGCGCGGCGCCAGCGTAGCGACCCGGCGGGATGGCGGCATTGAGCTTACCCATGAGTTTCAGGGCTTTTTGCTTTTCCAGATCGGTTTTTTTCATGAAGGGCTCGGTGTTGAGGTCTGTCTCTAGGGGGTGCGCCCTGCCGGGCGCACCAAAAAAAATCCCAACCAATAAAGGTTGGGATTCTGATGACTGGTGGAGCCGGGGGGAATTGAACCCCCGTCCGCAAGCCCTCTGCAAGTAGCTCTACATACTTAGTCGGCCTATTTTAAGTTTTAGCCTTGGTGCATGCCGGACGACAGGCCCTTCCGCGGCGATTCACACTGATTTAAGATCCGGCCCAGTGACCTGATCGAATCCGATTCCCTGTAGATGACGCTGCTGTGGGTTTGACCCCACCCGACCCAGGGACAGATCGGTGCAGCGGCTCACCGCTTAAGCGGCCAGAGCGAAACGCTCGTCGTTGGCGTTTGTAGTTTTCCAGTGGATTTACGAGCGTACTGGGGCTCGGTATGCACTATCCTGTTTCGCGACCCACGTCGAAGCCAAATCGGCCCCAGGAACCTCTATTGTACCGGTCTTTTTCAGATAATGAAATTACAATGAGCCCCGTATGAGTACTATGGACAACACCCAGGTTCTGGTCCAGGTCGCCATCACCAGCGGGCTAGGGCCCTTGCCGTTTTTGGAAACTCGATCATGGAAATCACCCTGAAGGCCAGCGATGGCCACACGTTTGCCGCATACATCAACGGGCCCGAAAACGCCCGTGCCGGGATCGTGGTCCTGCCGGAAATTTTCGGCATCAACGGCTACATCCGCAAAACAGTGGACCGCTACGCGGCGCAGGGCTATCGGGCGATCTGCCCTTCACTGTTCGACCGGATGACGGCCCCCGAACAGGGCCTGCAGCTGGGCTACACCCCGGAGGAAGTCCAGCGCGGCCTAGGCTACAAAAAAGGCATCGCCGACGAGACCGCCCGTCTGGACATCGAGGCGGCCGCCGCCGCGCTCGAAGGGCAGTCCGTGCGGCTGCTGACAGGCTATTGCTGGGGGGGTTACCTGTCCTGGCGCATGGCCTGCCTGAGCGATACCTTCTCCGCGGCATCCTGCTGGCATGGGGGCGGGATCGCCCGGCACTGCCATGATACGGCCCGCATTCCGGTGCAGATGCACTTCGGAGGGCAGGACAGCTCAATCCCCCTGTCGGATGTGGAAGAAATCCGCGCGGCCCAGCCCCAGGTCGAAATCCATGTGTACCCTGGCGCCGGGCATTCCTTCGGACGGGATGCCACACCAGCGTATCACGCAGAATCGGCGGCATCGGCCTGGGATCGCACCCTGGCGTTCTTCGCACGCCACATCTGATCGGCGCCCGCCATCGACAGGCCAGGATTCGCCATCGAAAGCAACAAATGTGAGGACTTGTTCCCGACGTCGGTGCAACGGCCGCACAGGTAGCCTTTTGAAGCGACTCCGCACCGGAAATTCACCTTTGGCGGCCTTCCTTCAGCCACAATCCGGACCAGTGACTATACGGAATGAACCCGTCAATCCTGGCCTGCGGAGGAAGTCGCAGGCTCCCTTGCGAGGAAACCATGAAAAAAAGCATCATCGCAGCGGTTCTGCTGGCCGGCGCACTGGCTGCCGGGCCGGCCGCCCAGGCGGGCGATGTGGACGTCGGGATTTCGATCGGCATCCCCGGCGTCGTCTGGGGAGGCCCTGCCTACTATCCGCCACCTCCGCGCTACTACCGCCGCCCGCCCGTGGTCGTAGTGCCCGAGCCGGTCTACGTGCCGGGGCCCGGCTATTATCGCCAGGGCTGGGTCGATCGCGGCCACTATGACCGCTACCAGCGCAGGCACTGGAAGAAGCACTGGGATCATGATCGCGGCCATCGCGGCCGCGGCTGGGACGATTGATCGACATCCACCGCGACGGGCCCCGCATTCATTCACGAACACACGGGCCCGGCGCGCGGGGCATTACCCTCAGGCGGCTTGCGCTGCCGGTTCACGCACCTGCAGCTGACGAGTCTTCGCCGCCAAGGCCGTCAACAAGGCATCCAGCCCATCGCGGGACATCGCGTCCGTCAGCACGCCGTCGGCGGAAAACTTCTCGTGCGCCACAGGGATGAACAGTTCCGGCTTGTTCAGCGGGTGCACATCCAGATAGATCAGGACCTGGCGCAGGTGATACTGCGCGCGCGCGCCGCCCAGACCGCCCATCGACGCACTGGCGATCGCCACCGGCTTGCCCTGGAAGGGCATGCTGGGCACCCGCGACAGCCAGTCGATCGTGTTCTTCAGCACACCGGGAATCGAGTAGTTGTATTCGGGCGTGGCGACCAGAAACGCATCGGCCTGGGCCGCCTGTTCGGCGATCCGCTGCACGGATGCCGGAAAACCCTGCGCCTGCATGTCGCTGTTGTACAGCGGCACGTCCGACAGATTGGCGATCTCGATGGACATGCCCTCGGGGGCCTGGCGCCGGGCCTGTTCCAGCAACAGATGGTTGTAGGACCCCTTGCGCAGGCTGCCGCCAATGGCTAGGACACGAATGGACATATTGACTCCTGAAAAATATCAAAAAATCCGTGCTTCGGGCACGGAAAAATGGAAACACCAGTCCGGGCGGTGCGTGGGGACGCACACCACCCGGACTTTGGCGAAGGTTACTGGGCCAGCACGCCGTCCCGATAATCACGCAACGCCTGTTCGATCTCGGCGGGCGTATTCATGACGAAGGGTCCGTACTGAGCGATGGGTTCATTCAGCGGCTTGCCGGCCAGCAGCAGCACCCGCACGCCATCGGCCTCGTCGGGCGCGGCAGCGATATGGATCACGTCGCCGTCCTGGCCGTACCAGACGGTATGGCCCGATGGGACGACCTGATCCCCGGCTTCCAGCCGCCCTTCGAAGACATACGACAGGGCCTGATGAGTGGCCGGCACGGGAATGTCCACCGACTGCCCCGCCATGACGCGGATGTCCGCGATCAGCGGCTGCGTGACCGACGCCACGACCCCCTGGCCCGGCCCCTTCAGCGGACAGGTCGCCCAGGGAATGGTGCCGGCGATCAGCTTGATGAAGCCGCCCTCGGGCAATTCCGCCGTCGTGATGGCATCTGCGGGAATGTCCCGGTAATGGGCAGGCTGCATCTTTTCGGTGGCGGGCAGGTTCAGCCAGATCTGGAACCCGCGCAGCAAGCCGTTTTCCTGTTGCGGCATTTCCTCGTGGATGATGCCGTGTCCGGCCGTCATCCACTGCACCCCGCCGGCCTTCAGGTCGCCTTCGTTGCCCAGATGATCGCGATGGCGCATGTGGCCGTCGACGATGTAGGTGATGGTTTCGAAGCCCCGATGCGGATGCGCCGGGAATCCGGCGATGTAGTCATCCGGATCGTCCGAGGAAAAAGCATCCAGCATCAGGAAGGGATCCATCCTAACCTGCGGCTGGTATCCCAGGGCGCGCAGCAGACGCACACCGGCCCCGTCCTGGGTGGCCTGGGCCGGCAGTATGCGTGTGATTGGTCGAGTCGACATGGTCAGCTCCGTATTCAGATGACATCCATTATGAATCATATAATTCGATAAACAACTGAAAAAACAAGCGCTTTTTTATCGAATATTTAGATATGAACGATATTATCCCTATCGCCCACTGGCAGGCGCTCCTCGCGGTCGTCGATCACGGCGGCTATGCCCAGGCTGCCGAGGCCCTGGGGAAAAGCCAGTCGTCGGTCAGCTACGCCGTCCAGCGCCTGGAAGACCAGCTGGGGCTGCGCGTGTTTCGCCAGGAAGGCCGGCGCGCCGTCCCGACATCGGCCGGCCAGATCCTGCTGCAGCGCGCGCGCCTGCTGGTGGAACATGCCCGGGGCCTGGAGTCCGCCGCCCGCCAGCTGGCGATCGGCCGCGAACCCCTGTTGCGGCTGGCGGTGGACGCATTGTTCCCGGAATGGCTGCTGTTGCAGGCGCTGGAGGCCTTCAGTCCGGACTGCGCCACCACCCGCATCGAGATCCTGGAAACCGTGCTCAGTGGCACGGACGAGGCTCTGCTGCGCCGCGAGGCCGATCTGGTGATCACACCCCGAATTCCCCAGGGGTTCAGTGGCGAACCGTTGCTGCAGATCCGCTTCGTGGCTGCGGCCGCGCCTTCCCATGCGCTGCACGCCCTGGGGCGCCCGCTGGAATGGGCGGATCTGCGGCAGCACCGGCAACTGGTGATCCGGGACTCGGGATCACAGCGCCAAAGCGCCGGCTGGCTGGATGCCGAACAGCGCTGGACCTTCAGCCATCCATCCAGCTCGATCCGCGCCGCCTGCTCGGGACTGGGCTTTGCCTGGTACCCGGAACTGAGCATCCGGGATGAACTGGCGGACGGCCGGCTGCTGCCCCTGCCGCTGATCGAGGGGCGGCACCGCTACGCCATGCTGTACCGGGTGTTTGCCCGGCCCGAATTCCCCGGCCCGGCGTGCCGCGACCTGGCCGACGAACTGGAACGCCAGGTCAGGAAGTCGGGGCTGTCGATCGAGGGCGATACGCCGCCCGAAGATCCACGACCGGACGAATCCGCGCGTGGCAAGCCCGCAACCTGAGGTCAAAGACCCACGTTTTCCTTTTGCAGTACCTGTTCGGCCCGATAGCTGGAACGGACCAGGGCGCCGGAGACGACCTCGCGGAAGCCCTTGGACAGTCCCAGGTCGCGAAACGCGCGGAACTGTTCAGGCGTGACAAAGCGGCGCACCGGCAGGTGATTGGCGGTGGGCCGCATGTACTGGCCAAAGGTCAGGATATCGACGTTGGCCGCCCGGATGTCGTCCATGGCCTGCTCGATTTCGTCGTCGGTTTCGCCCAGCCCGAGCATCATGCTGGTCTTGGTCAGTGTGTGGGGTGCGTAGGACTTGGCGTGCGCCAGGACGTCCAGCGTCTGCTGATAACCGGCGCGCACATCGCGCACGACGTGGGTCAGCCGTTCGACTGTTTCCAGATTCTGGGCGAACGTCGTCAAGCCGGCATCCAGGATGGTTTCCACGCAGCCATGGTTGCCCTGGAAATCCGGCGTCAGCGCCTCGACGGCGGTGTGCGGCGACCGCTCGTGGATGGCGCGGATGCAGGCCGCGTAATGGCCCGCCCCGCCATCGATCAGATCGTCGCGGTCCACCGAGGTCAGCACCACGTACTTCAGCTGCATCAGGGCCACGGCGTCGGCCACGCTGGCCGGCTCATTGTGATCCAGCCAGCCATGCGGGTTGCCCGTGCTGACCGCGCAGAATTTACAGGCCCGCGTACAGACCGATCCCATCAGCATCAGGGTGGCGGTCCCCCGCCCCCAGCATTCGGCGATGTTCGGGCATTTGGATTCCGCGCAGACGGTATTGAGCTTGTGCGTCTCGACGATCTCGCGGACTTCCTGGTAGCGCTCGCCCGACGGGATGCGCACCCGCAGCCAGGAGGGCTTGGGGGCGGAGTCGGGGATTTCGGACAGCTCGCTGGGCCGCATGCCGTCCTTGACGGCGCGGGTGCCCTGCGGGCTGGTGAATTTCGATCCCGAACGGGCGCGGATGATAGGGACTTCGGTCGTCATGGGAAACCTGTGCAAAATGGAAACGGGCGTGCGTCAGCCCCGGCGCTCGCCTGGAGGCGATAGTACCATGGGGTGCCCGGGCACCCTGCCGATTCCCCTACCCGCATCGGGCTCTGTATACTGGCGGCCATGCTGGCCTCCCCCCCCAAGATTCCTCTGTTGGCGCGCCCCCCTGGCACTGCGCTGGTGCTGTTCTGTCTGCTGGGCATGGTGGCGCTGTGGACGGTGCTCTGCGCAATCAGCCATTCGGCGCCCGATCTGGACGGCATGGAGGAACTGGTCTGGGGCGCCAGCCTGGAACTGGGCTACACCAAGCACCCGCCCCTGCCGTCCTGGTTCATGCATTTCGCCATCGACCTGTTCGGCCGTCCGGTCTGGCTGCCGTTTCTGATGGGCCAGATTTTTTCCGCGCTGGGGCTGTGGTTCGTCTGGAAGCTGGGATGCGAGCTGACGACCCCGCACCGCGCCCTGATCGCCACCCTGCTGGTATCGGTGACGGCCTACTTTTCCCTGCGCGGCACCATCTACAACCACAACACGGCGCAACTGTGGTCCATCACCGCGTCGATCTGGCTCTTTTACCGGGCCACGCGCAGCCAGCGGGCCCGCGATTGGGTGCTGCTGGGCGCCGTCTGCGGCCTGGCGATGATGACCAAGTACAGCGCGCTGATCCAGTTCGCCGCGTTCTTCCTGTATCTGCTGCGCACCGGAGCCCTGCGCAGCGGCCGTACCTGGCGGGGCGTGCTATGGGCCACCGGCGCCTTTCTGCTGATCCTGAGCCCCCACCTGTGGTGGCTGGCCCAGCACCGTTTCGAACCCCTGTTCTACGCCGACGCCTCGCTGCAGGCGGGTGGCCGCCTGGTCGCCCTGGGCGAGCTGCTCTCGTTCGTTCTGGATCAGATCGGGCGCGTCGCCCCGATGGTGCTGGCGCTGGTGGCCTGGGCCTTTTGGCGCCGGCGCGCGGGGGACCGCGCCCCGGGGTATGCCGCCAATGACGAATCCTTCGATCCCGGCCGCCGGATGCCCCGGTACCTGCACGATTTTTCCGCCCACGACCGCCGGTTCCTGCTTTGGGTGGGCCTGACGCCCTTCGTCGCGACGGTTCTGGTCTCCGCCTTGCTGGGGTCCCGGCTGGAAGCATCGTGGGCCAGCACCTTCTTTGTGCTGTTCGGCTTCTATGGCCTGTGGTGGCTGCGTGGGCAGGATGGTGTCCAGCTGCGGCGTATCCTGATCCTGGTCGCCGGACTGCACCTCGTGATGGCCCTGGGTTACGCCATTGCCCGCGGGCCGCTGGCCGAGGCGGCCGGCAGAGCCGCCCGTTCGACCTACCCCGGATCCGCGCTCGCGGAGCTGGCCGTGCGGCACTGGCAGCAATATCAGCCGGGACGGCCTTTGCGGGTGATCGTGTCCAATACCTGGATGGGCGGCAACATCGCCGTTCACGTCAGCCCGAAAACCCAGGTCTACATCGACGCCAGCGACGAACAGTCGCCCTGGTTCGCCCCCGGGACCGCCCTGTCATGTGGCGCCGTCGTCGCTTTCAGCGACGTTGGCCGGGCGGCACCGTCCGCCGCAGTACAGGCTCTGTATGACGCGGCCCGCTGGAAGGGTGTGGATGAAGTGCCGTGGTCCGCCCCGAAGGGCCCGCGCATCGATCTGCACTGGGCCGTCCTGCCGGCCACACCCGATTGCCTGAAGAATCCGCGCTGATCGCCTGACGGGTCAGCGGTCCGACGCGGTATGTTCCGCCGCCCCGCCCTGCCGGGCATGCGCCGGCCGCACGTCGGCGCCAACGGCCAGCAGCCCTTCGAACATATGCGCCGCCATGGGGCGGGCGAACAGGTAGCCTTGGCCGAAATCGCAGCCGGCCGCCGCCAGCAGATCGTATTGCCGGGGTGTCTCGATGCCCTCGGCCACCACGCTCAGACCCAGTTTGTGCGCCAGCAGGATGATGGCTTCGCACAAGGCATGATCGGCACTGCCGCGACTGAGGTTGGCGACGAAGGACTGATCGATCTTCAGGAAGTCGATGTCGAATTTACGCAGATAGGACAGGGACGAATAGCCCGTCCCGAAATCATCGAGCGCCACCTGCATGCCCGCCGTGCGGAAGGCTTCGAGCTGGAGGCGGATGCGGTCGTCCCCCGAATCGATCAGCAGGCCCTCGGTGATTTCGATGATGACATGGCGGGAGGCCAGGCCCAGCGTGTTCAGGTGCGTGCTCCAGAAGGCCAGATCCAGGCCTTCGTGGCGCAACTGCGCCGGCGAGATATTGACGCTGACCTGGATGTCCCGGTCGAACCGGTTGCGCCATTCCGAAATCTGCCGCGTGGCTTCGCAGAAAACCCAGTCGCCCAAGGGCCGGATGATGCCGGTTTCCTCGGCCAGGGGAATGAATTCGGCGGGTGAAACCAGGCCGCGCACCGGATGATGCCAACGCAGCAGGGTTTCGGCCTTGACCACGCGCCCGCTGCGCAGATCCACGATCGGCTGGAAATCCAGCGAGAACTGATTCTGGTCGAGCGCCAGGTGCAGATCGTTGACCAGACGCATCCGTTTCTGGGCCCGTTCCTGCATGGACAGGGTGAAGTAGCAGCTGCGGTTGCGGCCTTCGGCCTTCGCCGAATACATGGCCTGGTCGGCGTTGTTCAGCAAGGTCTCGGCATCGGTGGCGTCGTCGGGATAGAAGGTAATGCCAATGCTGGTGGAAATGAAGACGGTTTCAACACCCAGCCGGAAGGGCTCGGCCAGCGATCGCAGGATCGCCCGGGTCAGGCGTTCGACATCGCGGGGTTCGTGCACGCCGTCCAGCAGGACCGTGAACTCGTCGCCCCCCAGGCGGGCGACCGTGTCGCTTTGCCGCACGCAGGCGCTCAGGCGGCGGGAGGCTTCCTTCAGAAGCTCGTCGCCCATGGCATGGCCCAGCGTGTCGTTGATTTCCTTGAAGCGATCCAGGTCCAGGAATAGCAGGCCAATGCGCCCACCCGTGCGGCGCGCCTTGAGGATGCTCTGTTCGAGCCGGTCATGAAACATCTGCCGGTTGGGCAGATCGGTGAGCCGGTCGAAATTGGCCTGCTTCCAGATGATGGCTTCGGCCTGCTTGATCTCGGCGATATTGGAGAAGATCATCACCCGGCGGTGGACTTCCCCCTGGTCGTTGAACGAGGTGTTGATGCTGAGCCATTCGGGGTAGAGTTCGCCGTTGACGTGCTGGCCCCAATGTTCGCCTTGCCAGCTGCCTGTTTCCATCACGGTGCGCCACATGACCCGATAGAACTCACGGTCATGGCACGGCGAATTCAGGCAGCGCACATGGCGGCCCACCACGTCGGATTCGGCACGCCCGCGCAGGCTGACGAAAGCCGGGTTGACATCCAGGATGACGCCCCTGGGATCGAGCACCAGCATGCCCTCGCTGGTGCTGCGATAGACCAGCGAGGCGAGTTCCGCCTGGCGGTCGGTGTCGCTTAGGCCACCACGATGCTGGCGCATGATGTACAGGTGACTGTGCCCCGTCTGCGAGCAAATCTGCGTGGCCGCCCCGGCCAGATTGAGGGCCATGTGCTGCCGGTGCTGTCCGCGGCCCCGCCACAGCAGGGCGTTGCGCGCGCCTTCCTGGTCGAGCCGCGCATTGACCTCGGCCACGTCGGGCAACAACGCATCCACGCGCAAGCCGACCGCGTCTCCGCGCCGATAGCCGAACAGGCGTTCGGCGCTGCGGTTCATGTAGAGGATGGCACCCTGCGTGTCGGTCGCGAAAAACGCATCCTGGGAAAAATCACCCAGACGCAGCAAGGCCAGGATATGGGAGCGATCGGAAGATTCGACGGGCGGCATCACGCTGGCGGGGCCGGAATCCTGGTTATGGAACGGACGTATGGGTGCGGATGGGGGAAACATCACACGGAACCGGGTGGATGCGAGGAGTGGACCATCATGAGACCGCCAAAGGACCCTGCGACACCCAGTCTTTTAACACATTGTCAGTCCCGTCACCATCAGTAATATCGTGAGCGACCGTGCCGGGCCCGAGGTGGCTTCAAGGCGCCTCGCCGAAGTATTCCTTGAACTGATGGCCGAGCTTGCGGGCCTTGGTGCGCAGGTATTGCTCGTTATAGGGGTTGCGATTGACCTGCAGCGGAATGTGTTCGGCGATGGTGATGCCCATGTCCGCCAGCACGCGTTCCTTGCGTGGATTATTGGTCATCAGGCGCACGCTGCGGATACCGAAATGCGCCAACATCGGACGGCACAGATCGTAGCGGCGCAGGTCGGCGGGAAAACCCAACCGTTCATTGGCCTCGACCGTATCGGCCCCCTCGTCCTGCAGCTGATAGGCCCGGATCTTGTTCAGCAGGCCAATGCCCCGGCCTTCCTGGCGCAGATACATGATGATGCCGCAGCCTTCTTCCGCGATGCGCTGTATGGCGGCTTCCAGCTGGGCGCCGCAGTCGCAGCGCTGACTGAACAGCGCATCGCCCGTCAGGCATTCGGAATGGATGCGAGCCAGCACGGGGGCATCCGCGCCCGGGTTGCCCAGTGTCAGGGCCACGTGTTCCTTGCCCGTTGCGGGTTCGACGAAGGCGTGGATCCGGAAGATGGCCCAGGGCGTGGGCAATTGGCTGGAGGCGACATACTGCAACAGGTCGCTGTCCGCAGCGGGGGCGGCACCAGGAGAGGTGGGCATGTGGAACGAACGATGAAAATGAAACAGACTATAGGTTAACACCGTGCACCGGCGCCATACTTCGGGCCGGCGGATGAAAAAAGGACCCCGCACAAGCGAGGTCCGAAAATCGCCCGTCCGGGCCGGCGCGAATCAGGCCTTGACCCCGAGATAACGCTCGATGATCTCGCCGTTTTCGTGCAGGTCCTTGGGCGTGCCCTCGTACACCACATGACCATTGTTGACGATATAGCTGCGGTCGGCCAGAGCCAGGGCCGCCCGCACGTTCTGTTCGACGATGACGATCGTCTGTCCCGCATCGGCCAGCTGGCGGCAGACGGCCATCAGATCCCGCACGATGATCGGTGCCAGGCCCTCGAACGGCTCGTCGAGCAGGATGATGTCCGCATTGCGGATCATCGCCCGGGCGATCGCCAGCATCTGCTGCTCGCCCCCCGAGAGCTGCTTGCCCCGGTTGCGCTTGCGCTCGGCCAGGCGCGGAAAGGTCGTGTAGATTTCGTCGAGCGTGCGCGGTTTTTCGGCTGTCATGGCCGCCAGCTGCAGGTTTTCCTGCACGGAGATCGAACCGAACACCCGGCGTTCCTCGGGCACGAGCTGGATGCCCAGCGCGGCGCGGCCATAGGGCTGCAGATGCTGGATCTCCACCCCCCGGTGCCGGATCGTGCCGGATTTGACCTCGACCATGCCCATCAGGGATTTCAGCGTCGTGCTCTTGCCGGCCCCATTGCGCCCCAGCAGGGCGACGACCTCGTGTTCCTCGATGCGCATCGTGACATCGAACAGGATGTGCGAATCCCCGTAATAGCTGTTGATCTTGTCGACTTCAAGCAGACTCATCGTCCATCCCTCCCAGGTAGGCCGCCTGGACCGCCGGGTCCTGACGGATTTCGTCGGGCGTGCCCTCGGCCAGCTTGCGGCCTTCATAGAGCACGGTAATGCGTTCGGCCAGTTCGAACATGGCATCCATATCGTGTTCGACGATCACCATGCTGCGGCCCGCCCGGATGGACTTCAGCAGCGAGACGACCAGCACGCGTTCCTCGGGTCCCAGACCGGCGAGCGGTTCGTCGAACAGCAGGACATTGGCGCCGGTGGCCAGCGCCAAACCGATTTCCAGGCGGCGCTTTTCGCCGTAGGACATGTCCGAGACCCGCGTATCCGCATGGAGACCGAGGTCCACCATGGCAATGGCCGCGTTGACCTGGGAATCCAGGTGCTCGGAATGCAGGCTGCTGAGCAGATCGTTGCGATAACGCCCGCGCATCCGCGCCAGAACCGGAATCATGACGTTCTGACGCACGGTCAGGTGTTCGAAGAGCTGGTTGATCTGATAGCTCTTGCTCATGCCCAGCTGGCAGACCGAGGTGACGCCGATACCGGTGATCTCCTGCCCCCGGAAGAAGACCTTGCCGGTGGTGGTGGGCAGTTCGCCCGCCAGCATCGCGAAGAACGTGGATTTACCCGCCCCGTTGGGCCCGATCACGCCGTGCAGTTCGCCTTCACGCAGCGTGAAGTCAATGTCGGTATTGGCCTTCAGGCCGCCATAATGCTTGCTGACGCCCCGGGCTTCCAGCACTGGCGCGCCGGGCCGGGTGGACTTCAACGGTGGCACGATATCCAGGGAGGACGCGACATGCTGACTGACGGACTGGTCCAGATCGGCTGGCAGTTGCCGCTGGCGGCGATGCACGAATTCCAGGATGCCACCCGCCACTCCATGACGGAACACCGTCACCAGAACGACGAACACCACGCCCAGAATCAGTTTCCAGTACGGCCCCAGATTGCCGACCTGTTGCAGGCCTTCGTACAGATACAGCCAGATGGTGGCCCCCAGCAGCGGGCCCAGCAGGGTCCCCGCCCCGCCCATCACAGTCTGGATGACCAGCTGGGCGGACGTATCCAGGGAGAAGGCATCCGGCGGCATGTAGGACTGGAACAACCCCAGCAAGCCACCCGCCAACCCGCCATAGGCGGCCGCGACCACGAACACCATCAGCTTGTAGGTCTGGATGGAATGCCCCAGGGCGGTCGCACGCTTCGGGTTGCCCTGAATCGCCTTGAGCACCGCGCCGAACGGCGATCGCACGATGCGGCGGGCAACCAGATAGCCCAGGAAGAAGATCACCGCCACGAACCAGTACATCGGCCAACCGCTGGAAATGTGGATGTTGATGAACCCCAGCGACAGTTCGGGTGGCGGCACACCCGCAATGCCGTTTTCGCCCCCGGTGTAGTCCTTGAAGGACGAGTTCTCCAGGAAATAGAACATTTCGCCGAAGGCCAGGGTGCTCATGGCGAAATAGATCCCGGTGCGGCGCAGGGTCAGGTAGCCGATCACCAGGCCGGCGATCGCCGCTACCACGGTGCCGATCAGCAACGCCAGCAACATGTTGGACACGACGCCATCGGTCAGCAGATACGCCGTGACGAAACCGCCCGTGCCATAGAAGGCCGCCTGGCCGAAGGACAACAGGCCCGTATAGCCGAACAGCAGATCGAAGCCCAGGCCAAACAGGCCCCAGATCAGGATCCGCGTGAGCAGATCCGGGCTCATGCCCACGGCCGGCAGGACGAAGGGCGCCAAGATCAGGCCAAGACCCACCAGCATTTCCGGAAGCCGGCCGCGCGTCACGCCGCCTCGCGAGCGGGTCGCGCGGGTCGGCTTCGCGGTCACACCGGCCCCGTCCGCCGTACTTGTTTGAATCGAATTCATTCCCGTCCCTCCTGCCCCATGAGACCTTGCGGACGAAAGATCAGAACCAGCGCCATGGCGACAAAGAGCATCACGTCCGAATACTGGGGATTGATCATGGCCGTCAGGCTGAGAATTTCACCGGCAATGATGCCGCCCACCACGGCGCCCGGGAAGGACCCGACCCCGCCGATCACCACCACCACAAAGGATTCGACCAGATAGCGGAATCCCATGTCGGGCGTCAGCGCCACGATCGGGGAATTGATGACGCCGGCGAAGCCCGCTGCCATCGCCCCGATGCCGAACACCAGCAGGAAGGTGCGTTTGACGTTGATGCCCAGCGCGTTGACCATCTGCGCATCCTCGATCCCGGCGCGCACGATCAGGCCCAGGCTGGTGCGATACAGCACGAAGTACAGCAGCAGCAAGGTGACAGCGGCAATGCCCAGGGTCTCCAGCCGATACAGCGGGTAGATCAGCGACCCGATGCGGGCGATGCCCGTGCCCCAGTCAGGCGGAGTGACTGACAGGCTGACCCCGCCGTACAGGCCGCGCACGATCTCGACCAGAATGATGCTGATGCCGAACGTGACCAGGATCTGGTCCTCCGGCGGACGGCTGTAGTATTTGCGCATCAGGCCCCGTTCCATGACAAGCCCGCACGCCAGCGCGACGGCGGCCCCGCCAGCGACAGCCAGGACAAATGAACCTGTCAGGCCATACACGGTATAGCCCGCATAGCCCCCCACGACGAACAGAGCGCCGTGGGCAAAATTGATGACACCGAGCGTGCCGTAGATGATGGTCAAGCCGGTACTGATGAGCGCCAGCAACAAGCCGGTGGCCAGCCCGTTGAACAGCTGAGACAGAAACAAGGACATGCTCGGCATCGAGTTGCCTCCTGTGAAAGTTCCGGAAAACCGCGCCCGGCCGCGCCTCGGGATCGGGGCGCGGCCGGGCTCCGGCGCTTAGGCGTAGCCACCCATCTTGCAACCCAGCAGGCCCACTGTCGGCAGGACGTCCTTGCCGTTGACGACCTGGACGATCTCGAAGAAGTCTTCCGGATTCTTCATGTCGGCCGGTTTCTTGCCGCGCAGGATCGGGAAGTCGACGATCCCCTGGTGGTCCTCGGCGCGGAAAGTGACCTTGCCCACCGGGCTGTCACGCACCTCGCCGGCTTCCAGGGCCTTGACGACATCCACCGGATAGAAGCTCTTGGCCCGTTCCACCGCATCGGCCCACAACACCAGGGCCAGGTAGGCATACATGGCCGAATCCCGGGGCTTGCCGCCGAACTTCTTCTCGTAGGCCTCGACGAAGTCCTTGGCGACCGGATTGTTGTCCTGCATCGTCCACCAGAAACCCTGCGCGGCGTAGACGCCTTGCATGATGTCGGCACCGACTTCTTTTTCGAGGTAGGCGGACATGTAGGGGATCACGATCTTCATCTTGTCGAGCAGACCGAACTGCTTGGCCTGCTTGATGGCGTTGGCGGCGTCGGCCCCATAGGCCACGACGACCAACACATCGGCATCCGTGTTGGCGATGTTGATCAGGTACGAGCTGTAATCCTTCGCGCCCAGCGGGTGGACCTGATTGGTGACGGTCTTCCAGCCTTCCTTCTCGGTGAATTCCTTCATCGACTGGGTGGTCGTGTGGCCGTAGGTGTAATCCGGCGTCAGGTACGCGGCCTTGCGATTCTTGCCGAGTTCCTTCGCGACGACCGGCGCGATGGCCTTGCAGGCCATATAGGCGAAATAGCACAGACGAAAGCCGTAACGCTGGCAGTCCACGCCGGTGGTTTCGTTGGAACCCGAAATGGCCGTGAAATAAGGCGTGTGTTCGCGGTTGCAGACTTTCTGCAGGGCGATGGCCACCGCGCTGCTGGTGCTGCCGGCGACCATCAGCGCCTTGTTGTCATGAATGAAGCGCGTGGCGGCCTGCACGCCGGTATTGGGCTTGGTTTCGGCGTCGGCCGAGCCCAGCACCAGTTTCTTGCCCAGGATGCCTTTCTTGATCAGGGGAGAGAGCTTCTGGACCTGCGGGGCTCCCGCGTTGATCTGTTCGGCGGCCAGCTCGTAGCCGTTCTTCTGTTCGGCACCCTGGGCGGAATACGGACCGGTCAGGTCAACCGTCAGGCCCACGAACACGGAGTCGCCATTGGCGCCCGCCGGCCAGGCGCCCAGGGGCTTCTTGTCTTCCGCCATCGCAACCCGGGCCGTGGCGGGCAGCAGCATGCCGCCTGCCACCCCGGCCGCGCCGGCCTTGAGCACGGAACGGCGCTTGACCTGCGCCTGCATGGCTTGACCCAACGAATTGTTGTCTTTCATTGTTTCGTCTCCTGATTTTTTGAGTGGTCCCGGACACCGATGGCACCCGGCTGAGGAACTGTGTTTCAGTCAATCACCCGCGCTTTGTTTTTATGCTCGAAGCAGCTTTGTTTTTATCGTGCAGAGAAACAGACAGTCGGATTTCTGCGTGACGTTATTAGGAAATTTGAAACTTACGCAGAACTTACGTGAATTTTGAACACCGCAGAGAGACGGCCAACCCCCATTGAACCGGATACGACAATATCGATTTAAAAAACGTCCAAGCCGTTGATATTGAGTGATATTCAGATAATCTGAAAATTGATGCAATGCAATAAAATCAGGGTTTATGCGTAAGGGAAATCCGCAGGTTGGATTGTTCTGTCATATTGCACTGCAAAATAAGAACGGGGTCCGCCAGGACCCCGTTGATTCAAGCAAAAACTATCGGATTTCAGTTTCCCATCCCCAGGGCCGAATCGACGCGGCCGGCAAAGGCGGCGGGCGTCATCTCTGTCCCATTGACCGTCATCCGGCCATCGGCATAACGGACATCGGCCAGCACCTGGCCATCTTTCTGGCTCACCAGCCCCTGGCGCTCGAGACGGCCCGCATACTGATCGAACATCATGCTGAACAGGGCGATAGCCACGTCCGGATTGCCGCCTGTCTGGCTCTGGCGCAGCACCTGCAGCAGCATGGGTTTGGACAACAGCAGATGCGCCGACACCTGACCGATGCCTTGTTCGATCAGGCCGCCCAGGTCCTGTGGCGCATCGTCGCCAGCCGGCCGGAACTGCGCCTGGGCCCGGATCTCGGTCCTGCCCTGGGGAGTGGTCCAGTTCAGCGTATCGAGGGACACGCGCGGCGAGGACGCCAGGACAGGCATCATCAGGATCCGCAAGCGCTGCTCGTCCTGGGCCGACAACGGGGCCGAATCATCGCCCCGGTTGGCCTGGATCTGTTCCAGCGCCAGGATCAGCGGCCGCAGGGCGACGATATCCAGCTGTTCGACGGACGCCTTGAGCTGCATCGTGCCCATGTCCTGCGAACCGACCCGCACCTGCCCCAGATCGTACTGGACGCGGCTGTCGAGCAGACTGCCGGTGCGCGCGGCCTCCATGCCGAACGACGGCTGACGAAAGAGCACCTCGCCGGATTCGGGGCTGAGGAAGCGGGCCTGGTTCAGGCGGATCCGCTGACGGGACTGCAGATCGGCATCCCCGCTACGCGTGGTCTGACTGTCGAATTCCAGCCCCTGCAGCTGAACCCTGGCACCCGAATCCGGCGCCAGGACATCCAGCGAGTCCATATGCCCGGACAGCACGGTCCGCCGGTCCCGGGAATCATGGTCCACCGTCAGCGTCCCGCCGCTGAAATCCAGGCTCTTGTCCGCGGCGTGCACCGGGACGAAGCGCCAGACCGACGCGATGTGGCCGTCGAACCCCACCCGGGAATCCGCCTCCCAGGGCGCAGTCCCGCCAGGCAGCGCGTCGAACCAGGGCTGCCAGGGGCCGCCTGGCAGGGGGCGCACCTGGCTGAATGCCGCCAGGGGCCGCCAGAAACCAGCCTTCACCGCCGCCAGAGGCCAGGGACCATGCCGCAAATCATCTTCCAGCGACAGGGTCTGCGTGGACCCGCCGTCATCCCGAAATTCAAAGACATAGCGCACCTGCGAGGCAAACAGCCCCCGCCGGTAATCGTCGATCCGCAGGACCGGCCGGGGATCGTTGGAGGTCCATTCGGCCTGGATTTCCTGGTTTGCCTGAGCCACCCAGGATTCGATGGATTGCTGGGCGAGCCGCCCCGCATACCACGAGGCGCCGCCATATGCGACGACGATGACGGCCACCAGGCCGGTGATGACTTTCAGGGAACGACGACTCATGCGCGGTCTCCAGCCCGGTCGAATAAACGGATCAATTGGGATACATCGGCGGCCCCCAGCCCGTGGCGGCTGGCCAGCCGGTAATTCTGGCCCGCCGCCGTCGCCACGGGGACGGCGGTCCCCTGGCTGCGCGCCAAAGCGGCGACAGTGTCCAGGTCCTTCAGCATCGTGTCCAGGCTGGCCTGCGCCTCGGCTGGCGCCTGGGTCATCCGAGGCACAAAGATCCGCAGCAGCGTCGAATCGGCCCAGCCACCCGCCAGCGCCTCGGTCAACCGGACGGCATCCACGCCCGCATCCTGCGCCAGGGCCACGGCTTCGGCGATGGCGGCGATCGTGGTGGCGACGATCGTCTGATTGCAGAGTTTGGCAACCTGCCCCGCGCCTACGGGGCCCAGATGGGTGACCCGCTGCGCGTAGGCCCGCAGCACTGGTGCGACCTGATCACACACGTCAGCCGGGCCACCCGCCATGATGGCCAGCGTGCCTGCGGCTGCGCCGCCCGTCCCGCCGGACACCGGCGCATCCAGCCAGATCGCGCCGTTGGCCTGCGCCAGGCGGTCGGCGAATATCCGGGTGTCTGTCGGCGGAATCGAAGAATGATCGACCAGAACCCGCAGCGAACCGGACCCTGCCAGGCCGTCCGCCCCGAAGACCACGGATTCCACCGCCGCCGCATCGAACAAGCACAAGGCCACCCAGGCGCAGGCATCCGCCAGTTCGCGCGGTGTGGCGTGTGCCTGCGCGCCTTCGGCCGCCAGCTGACGCACGGGCGCCGGGGAACGATTCCAGACATGGACCTGATGGCCCGCCTGCAACAGGCGCCTGACCATCGGCACGCCCATGCGCCCCAATCCGCAAAAGCCGATCTTCATGGATGAGTCTCCGGCCCATGATCCGTTCATGGGCGACTGATGTTGGGAGGGGAAATCAGGATTCGTCGTGGAGCTTGCGAGACAATTCTCGCGGCAATGGGAAGGACACCTGTTCGCGCACGCCGTCGAGGGGCCGCACCGACCGCACGCCGAGTTCCCGCAAGCGGTCGAGCACCTGCTGGACCAGGGCTTCGGGCGCCGAGGCCCCCGCCGTCACACCGACACGGCGCGCGGTTTCCAGCCATTCGGGGCGGATCATATCGGGGTGATCCAGCAGATACGCGGTCACCCCCTTGCGTTCGGCCACTTCGCGCAGGCGGTTCGAATTGGAACTGTTGGGGCTGCCCACCACCAGCACCAGATCGCACTGCGGCGCCATGACGCGCACCGCGTCCTGGCGATTCTGGGTCGCATAGCAGATGTCGCTTTTTTTCGGTTCCGCAATGCCCGGAAAACGGGCACGCAAGGCGTCCGCCACCTGGGCGGCGTCGTCGATCGACAGTGTGGTCTGCGTCACGAACGCCAGGTTGCCCGGGTCGCGAACCTGCAGAACCTGCACGTCCTGGACGGTTTCCACCAGATACATGCCGTCGTCGGCCTGGCCCAGGGTGCCTTCGACCTCGGGGTGGCCCCGGTGGCCGATCATGATGACCTCACGGCCTTCCTGGCGCATGCGGGCGACTTCGACGTGGACCTTGGTCACCAGGGGGCACGTCGCATCGAAAATGCGCTGGCCGCGCTGTTCGGCCTCTGACCGCACGGCCCGCGATACCCCGTGCGCCGAGAAGATCACAATGGCCCCCGACGGCGCGTCCTCGAGTTCGTCGATGAACACCGCGCCCTTGGCCCGCAAATCCTCGACCACGTACCGGTTATGGACGATCTCGTGGCGCACGTAGATCGGTGCGCCATGGATTTCGAGCGCCCGCTCGACGATCTCGATGGCGCGATCCACCCCCGCGCAGAAGCCGCGCGGCTGGGCCAGGACGACCTCGGGCGCGGCGTCGTCCGGCGCATCAGTGGACACGGAATCGACAGGGCCGGATGTCATCACAAAACCCCCAGAATCCGGATTTCGACCTGCAGATCGATGCCGGCCAGCGGGTGGTTGAAGTCGAACAATGCGGAATCGCCCTGCAAGGTCTTGAGCACGCCCGAATAGCGTCCACCCTGGGGTGCGACGAATTCGATCATGTCACCCGCTTCGAACACCGTGTCCGGGGGGGCATTGCGCACCATTTCGTCGTGCGAGATCCAGCGCAGCAGTTCGGGGTTGCGGTCACCGTACGCCTGCGCGGCGGGCAGGTCCACCGTGAAGTGCTCGTCTTCGGAACGGTCCAGCAACAGGGCTTCCAGGCCGGGCGCCCATTGCCCGATCCCCATCTGCAAGGTGGCGGGCCGATCCAGAAACGTATCGACGAATGCGGTGCCGGCGGCCGGCCCCGTCAGCGGCTCGATGCGGTAGTGCAGCGTGACATAAGAGTCCGGACGGACGTGCGCTGCGGCATGGGAAGAGGTCAAAATGGTTCACCACTCAAAAATCAGTCAAACCCGCTTATTTTAGGGCCTATCATGCCACAAGACAGCCAATCCCCCTGCGGCGAACGTCCTCGCGAACGTCTGCTGCGGCACGGCGTGCATGCGCTGACCACCGCCGAACTGCTGGCCGTGCTGCTGCGCACCGGCACCCGCGGGCGCAACGCGGTGGATATGGGCCGCGACCTGGTCGAACACTTCGGCGGCTTGCGCCGCCTGTTGTCGGCGGAAGCCGAATCCCTGCTGGCCTTTCCCGGCCTGGGCACGGCCAAGACCTGCGAACTGCTGGCCGTCCAGGAATTGGGGCGCCGCGCCCTGGAGGAACCCCTGCGCAACGGCCGGGCGCTCAGCCAGCCCGACCGGGTCAAGCAGTTCTGCGCCATGCGCCTGGCGCACCTGCGCGTGGAACACTGCATCGCCCTGTTCCTGGATACCCAGCTGCAGCTGATCGACTGCGCGGAGATCGCGCGCGGCACCCTGTCGCACGCGTCGATCTACCCGCGCGAAGTCGTCCGGGCTGCCCTGGGTCACCACGCGGCCGCGCTGATCCTGGCGCACAATCACCCTTCCGGGCTCTCCGAACCCAGCCCGGCCGACATCGCCCTGACCCGCCAGCTGAAGCAGGCCCTGTCTCTGGTAGACGTGCGGCTGCTGGATCATCTGGTGGTGGGCGCCACCGAGGTCACGTCCCTGGCCGAGCGCGGCCAGATCTGAACCCCATGCGCTGCCCGGGACAATATCCGTACGCCCGGCCAGCCACCCAGGATCGTCTTTGCCACACACGCTAGCGACATGGTAGAATTCCTGGCTAACCCTGGATACGTTGCCAGGATCTTGATGTCAAAAGACATCCATCCGGCTGGCGACCCCATTACTATATTTACGGACTTCACCATGAAAGAAGGCATCCACCCCGAATACCGCGAGGTCGTGTTCCTGGACCTGCAGACCGGCAACAAATTCATTTCGCGCTCGTCTTTGTCCGCGCGTGAAACCACCGAGATCGACGGCAAGAGCTACCCGCTCTTCAAGTGCGACGTGACCTCGGAATCGCATCCGTTCTACACCGGCGCCCAGACCCGCATCGTCGAGACCGGCCGCGTGGAAAAATTCCGCGCCCGCTTCGCCCGCACGGCCGGCACCGTCAAGAAATAATCGCCGCGACATTGGGTGGCATCCGGGCCCCGGGCCCGATACACACCCAGTCCAAAGGCAGCCGTGCGGCTGCCTTTTTCATTTAACATGGGGTCCATCCCCATTTCCCGCTGCCTGCTCCGTGCACTCCGACGATCCGCAATCCACGCCTGCCCGGCTGACGGCCACGGCGGCTGCGAAACTGCCCCGCCTGTTCCTGCTGACGGTCGGGCTGGTCTACATCCTGTCCGGCCTGTTCTATCGGGACCCCTGGAAAACCGACGACGTCACCGGCCTGGCCACCATGCTGACCGCCCTGTCGGGCGAGGCCCATGCCTGGCTGCTGCCACAGGTCGGGCATCTGGCGCAGTCCCAGGACGGCCCCCTGGTCACCTGGGTGGGGGCCATCTCGATCTGGGCGCTGCGCCCCCTGCTGGAGGTCTTCTTCACCCCGTTGAACGCGGCCATCATCGCGTCGCGCATCCCCAACATCCTGTGGTTCGCGATCCTGACCAGTTCGATCTGGTACGGCACCTATCTGCTGGGCCGACGCGACGAAGCCCAGCCCCTGGCCCTGCCCTTTGGCGGCGAGCCCAGCGAACGCGATTACGGCCGCATGCTGGCCGACGCCGCCCTGCTGCTGATCGTCGCCACGGTCGGCATCATCTGGCGCATGCACGAAACCTCCGAAGTCCCCGCCGTCATCGCCTGCCAGGCACTGGCGTTCTACGCGGTCGCTCGGATGCTGGATCACCCGGTCTCGGGCGCCATCACCCTGGGCGTGGCGGTCGGCGCGGCGTTCCTGGCGCGCGGCTGGCTCGGCTGCCTGCCCCTGATGCTGGGGATCCTGATCATCTTCGGGCAAAACGGCACGCTTGCCAGCGAGCGCAAATGGCTGGCCGTCAGCGCGCTGATTGCCGCCACCCTGATGCTGCTCTGGTGGATACCCGCCCGCACGTTCGGCCCCTACTGGACCGAAAGCTGGCTGCTCTGGACACGGCACGCCTTCAGCTGGCCCAGCGCACGCGCCTGGCTGAGCATCTTCCGCGACCTGCCCTGGTTCCTGTGGCCGACCTGGCCGCTGGCCCTGCTGGCGCTGTGGCGCTGGCGCGGCTGGTTCCGGGCGCCGCACATGCGCATCCCGCTGGGGTTCGCCCTCGGCGCGCTCATCATCCTGCTGGCCAGCGCGGATCCCTTCGAACCCGAATACAGCACGTTGGCCGTCCCCTGCGCCGTGTTGGCGACCTTCGCGCTACCCACCCTGCGGCGCGGTGTGGTCAATACGCTGGACTGGTTCGCCGTCATGTGCTTCTCGCTGACCGCCGCAACCGTCTGGCTGGGCTGGATCGCCCTGCAGACCGGCTGGCCTACCCAGATCGCCGCCAACATCGCCCGCCAGACCCGGGGCTTCGACGCCCACATCGCCTGGCCCGCGACATCGATCGCGATTCTGGGTTCCATTGCCTGGATCGCCCTGGTGCGCTGGCGCCTGCGCAACCACCCCGCCGGGCTGTGGCGCGGCACGGCGCTGTCGGCGGGCGGTCTGCTGATCAGCTGGCTGCTGCTGGCGACCCTCTGGATGCCTGCATTCGACTACATCCGCAGCTACCGCGACGTGTCCGCCTCGCTGGCTCGCGTCCTGGCGAATGACCGCCAGCCGGGGGAATGCGTCCGCACCCAGGGCCTGGGTAGCGGTCAGCGCGCCTCCTTCCTGGTCTTCAACCAGATCGAGTTCAATTTCGACAGTCAGTGCCCGCTGCTGCTGCAGCAACTCAGCACGCACGACGACGCCGGCGCGTCGCTTCGCCCCGGGTATCAGACCCTCTGGGAAGGCCGCCGGGGGCCGGATCGGCAGGAATACTTCCGCCTCGTGCGCGTGACGCCATCCCCATGACCGCCGTCCCCCGGGTCGCATCCACCCCCTGGCGCACGATCCTGCAACAAGCCTGGCCGATCCTGGTCGGCGCCTGGGCGGGCATCGTCTTTGCCGTGCTGGACACGGCCATGGTGGGACATACCGACGCCATCGACCTGCAGGCCATGGCGCTCGGCGCATCGATCTACATCACGGTCTTCGTGGGGCTGATGGGGGTCGTGCACGCACTGATCCCGATCATCGCTCAGCATTTCGGCGCCCGGCGCCTGAGCGCGGCCGGCCACGCCTGGGGCCAGGGCGTCTGGCTGGCGCTGGGTCTGTCGGTGCTGGGCGGGGCATGCCTGCTGTTTCCCGATGTGTGGTTGTCCCTGTCGGGCAGCATCGAACCCGAAGTCCGGACCCGTGTCGCGGGCTACCTGGTCGCGCTCGCGCTGGCCTTGCCCTCGGCCCTGCTGTTTCGGACGATCTACGCCATGGCCACCGCCATTTCACAGACGCGCGGGGTGATGGCGATCAACCTGGGCAGCATTGTCTTCAAGCTGCTGTTCAACACCTGGTTCATTTTTGGCGGCTTGGGGCTGGCACCCATGGGCGCCGTCGGGGCCGGCGTGGCCACCCTGGTGGTGGACTGGATGATGCTGGCGGCCGGCCTGTGGATGCTTCGCCGCCATCCGGCCTTTCAGACGCTGCGGCCCCGCATCGGCTGGCCCCGCTGGCGCGATCAGAAGGAACTGCTGCGCCTGGGGCTGCCCATGGGTGGGTCCTATCTGATCGAGGTCTGCGCCTTCAGTTTCATGGCCCTGCTGATCGCCCGCGACGGGCTCTATGCCAGCGGTGCGCAGCAGATCCTGGCCAACCTGATCGCCTTATGCTACATGCTGCCCATGTCGCTGAGCCTGTCCACGGCGTCGCTGACCGCGCAGGCGGTGGGTGCGCACCAGTTGGCAACGGCCCGGCGCACCGGGCTGCACGGGATCGCACTGGTAATGGCCGGTGCCGTGCTGACGAACCTGATCCTGATCGGTGCGCAGCGGCCCATCGTGTCCGCTTATACAGACGAGGCCCGTGTCGCCGTGATCGCACTGACCCTGCTGCAGATCGCCCCCTGGTTCCATTTCTGGGACGCCATGCACTGCATCAGCGCCTACATCCTGCGCGCCTACAAGATCGCCCTGGTGCCGCTGATCCTGCAGATCCTGGCCCTGACCGGGGTTGGCCTGATCGGCGGCTGGTGGCTGGGTTACGGTCCGGCGGCCGGCGCGATCGCACCCGTTGCCCGCTGGTTCATGCCCGGCGCCCCAGTGGGCGCGGCCACGATGTGGATCATGGCCATGGCGGGGCTGGCGCTCACGTCCCTGCTGCTGTTTGGCTGGTACGGCCACGTCCTGCGTCGCCAACGGTGGGCAGGCGATCCGGCCTGAGCCGCCCCGCGGATCCACCGGACCGCACGCTACGCCGCATGGACGACCGGGGCGGCAGGCTGTCCGGCGGGAACCACCGTCTCGCCAGGCTCCGGCGTCGTGCCTGGCGTGACCAGTTCGACGACCTTGCTGCGCGAGAGCACGCCGATGAACTCACCCTGGTCCCCCGTGACAGCCACCGGTTCGGGGGTGCGCAGCAAACGCGCCAGGACTTCGTCCAGGCCGGCGGATGCCGGCACCGAGGCCATGTCGCTGAGATATCGGGCAATATCGCGAGCATTGTCCCGCACGGCACGCTCGGCGTCGCAGCGCATCAGCACGCCCGCCAGCCGCTTGCCGTCCAGCACCGCCGCATAATCGTAGTCCCGCGCGATCAGGCGATCCAGCGCATGGGCGGGCTTGCTGCGCA
Source organism: Castellaniella sp. MT123 (assembly GCF_039614765.1). NCBI lineage: Bacteria > Pseudomonadati > Pseudomonadota > Betaproteobacteria > Burkholderiales > Alcaligenaceae > Castellaniella > Castellaniella sp. MT123. The sequence continues at coordinate 191,470 of NZ_CP154879.1, read as the reverse complement.
TGGTCAGGGTCAGCGGCCGTTCGTTGCAGGCATGCGAAGCATTCAGGACTTTGCCCCGGTTGACATCCTGCAGGAACGATTCGATGTAATCGTTGGCTGGCGCCAGCAGAATGTCCTCGGGCGTGCCTTCCTGGATCAATTCGCCGTCCTTCAGAATCGCGATCCGGTTGCCCAGCCGCAGGGCCTCGTCCAGATCGTGCGTGATGAAAACGATGGTCTTGTTGAGCTTGGCCTGCAGGGCCAGCAGCTGATCCTGCATTTCATGGCGGATCAGCGGATCCAGCGCGGAGAAGGCTTCGTCCATCAACAGGATTTCGGCATCCGTCGCCAAGGCCCGCGCCAGACCCACACGCTGCTGCATGCCGCCCGACAGCTGATGCGGATACTGCGCCTCGAAACCGGACAGGCCGACCTGCTCGAGCCAGTGGCTGGCCCGCTCGTTGCGTTGGGCGCGGCGCACGCCCTGCACAGCCAGGCCGTAGGCAGCATTGTCCAGCACCGACCGATGCGGCAGCAGGCCGAAACGTTGGAACACCATGCTCATCTTTCGCTGACGGAAATGCTCCAGCTCCCTGGGCTTGAGCGCCATCACGTCCACCCCGTCCACCAGGATCTGGCCGGCGCTGGGCTCGATCAGGCGGTTGAAATGCCGGATCAGAGTGGATTTGCCGGAGCCCGAGAGCCCCATGATGACGTGAATGTGGCCTTCCTCGATGGACAGGCTGATGTCCCGCAGGCCCAGGGTATGGCCGCTGCGCTCCAGCAAGGTTTCCTTGGACAGGCCGTCGCGCACCGCCGGCAGCCAGCGATCCGGATGGGGGCCGAAGATCTTGTAGATGTTGCGCACTTCGATCTTGCTCATGTCAGGCCCTCCTGTGCTGACGACGGCCGAACTGCTGTGTGATCCGGTCGAAGATAATCGCCAGCACAACAATCCCCAGACCGGCCAGCAGCCCGCGGCCGACCTGCAGCCGGTTGATGCCCTGCAGGACTTCGTAGCCCAGGCCGCGCACGCCGATCATCGAGGCGATCACCACCATGGCCAGCGCCATCATCGTGGTCTGATTCACGCCGGCCATGATGTTGGGCATCGCCAAGGGCAACTGCACGCCGAACAACTGCCGCGTGCGGCTGGCGCCGAAGGCCCGCGAAGCCTCGAGAACCTCCGCATCGACCAGGCGGATACCCAGATCCGTCAGACGGATCACGGGCGGAACCGCGTAGATCACGGTCGCAAAAAGCGCGGCCAGCTTGCCCAGGTTGAACAGCATCACCACCGGAATCAGGTACACGAAGCTGGGCATGGTCTGCATCACGTCCAGGATCGGCAGCATGACGGTGCGCACCCAACGGAAACTGGCCATGGCAATACCCACCGGGATGCCGATGACCACGGAAAAAACCACCGCCACCAGCATCAGGGACAAGGTCTGCATGGAAGCCTCCCAGAGGCCGATGGCCCCCAGCAGGAACAGCAGCCCGCCCATGGCCAGGCTGAAGCGCCATTGGCGGCTGCCCAGCCAGGCGATGCCCATGACCACCGCCACGATCGCCCACCAGGGCGAGTGGCGCAGCAGGTGATCGGCCCAGATCAGCAGATCGAGCAAGGGCTGCGTGACAGCCCGCAGCACATCGGAATACTGCGTGACCAGCCCATTGACGAAGGCGTCGATGGGCCGTTGCAGATCCCGGGCTGAGATCAGTTCAGGGAACATTCGGCCTCCTTACAGGGCAGCCTTGACCCGATCGCTGACTTCAGCCGGCAACCACTGGGTCCAGATGTCCTGATGGCCCTTCAGGAACCACATGGCGGTCGGCTGGGGTTCGGCCTCGTTCTTTTCCATGTAGGCCATGGTCTGGTTCATGACATCCAGCGGCACTTTGACCTTGGACAGGAAGGCCGTCAGGTGCGGCGCGTCCTGCGTGAACCGGGTCGTCACCGCTGTGAAGACTGGGTTCTCGGGATAGTCCGAAGGCTGGGGATTCTCGCAATTGGGATCGGTCAGGCATTTCTGCCTGGCGGCGTCATAGGGCGGGAGTTCCAGCTTGACCAGATCCATGGACCCGACCAGCGGCGTGGGATACCAGTAGTAGAAGGCCACGTTTTCCTTGCGCTGGTAGGCGGCCGTCAGGGCTGCCTTCTGTGTGGCGCCGGTACCTGGCGAAAACAGGGTAAAGGTCTTGCCGAGGTCCAGAGCCTTGAACAGGTTCGTGCTGACGACCTCGCACCCCCAGCCCGCCGGGCAACCATAGAAACGGCCCTTCGAGGGCTCCTCCGGGTCCTTGAAGTCCTTCCAGTATTTCGGCAGATCGGATGCCTTCTTCAGGCCTGGCAGGCGTTCCGCCGTGTATTTCGGGATGAACCAGGCTTCGCCGCCCATGTAAATATCGCCGATGCGCTTAACGCGGCCGGTGGCCTCGGCCTTCTGCCAGGGCTCCAGCGTGCTGTTCAGCCAGATCTCGCTGTTGATATCCAGATCGCCGCGCTGCAGAGCCGCCAGCGCCGGCAGGGTTTCGGTCGGCAGGACTTCGGAATCGCAGCCGTAGCCGTGTTTGACGATGAAGCGCTCGACTTCGACCAGCACCAGGTTGGATTCCCAGTTCATGCCGCCAAAGCGCATGGGCCGGTCGAGTTCGCATTGCGGGGCCGCGGCGGCCTGTGCGGCGGCGGGGATCAGGGACAATCCCGCCAGCGTTGCCGTCAGGGCCAGGCCCAGGACGGATTTCGACCAGCGGACGGAAGAAGTCGCATTGCGCGACGCGGAAAGGGAAATAGACATTGAAGCCTCCTTTGGGTTACGGAGACGCCGGATGCCAACACGCATCGGCGCCATAGCTTAGGGGAGGGTGTGCGGAAGACGGTGAGGACCGCCAATACATACCAGCACTGCTGGCGCGAAGCACCAGAGACAGATCGTGATGGCACGCCCGAAACAGGCATGACCGCGATCAGATTGGACATAAAAAAACTACAGCAGAACCGCTATTTTACATGCAAGATGCAAGAAAATAAAACCCTTTGTCGAAAATCAGGGATTTTCCCTCCCGGGAACAGAGTCCCGGGAGGGGGCAAAACGCTGGTCTTGAAAGATGATTCAGCGCCCGGCGTAGATGTAGTCCCGCCGCCAGGGATAAGCCTGATCGGACGGGTAATCCAGCTCGTCGGAACGCCCCGCCGGCTGGGCCTGCACGAGAATCTGATGCAGAGAGGTCCAACCATGTTCGAAACCCATGGCGCAACCGGCCAGATAGACGCGATAGGCCCTCAGGGACCGTTCCCCCTGCGGGGTGTTCAGGATGGCCCGGGCCTCGTCCAGCCGGGATTCGAGCGCATCGCTCCAGGCCCACAAGGTGCGGGCATAATGCGGGCGAAGGTTCTCCACATCCAGGTCTTCCAGGCCGGCCTGGGCCATGGCCTGCAACACATAGTGGACATGAGAGAGTTCGCCTCCCGGGAAGATGAATTTCTCGATGAAATCCCCCATGCCGGCGCCCAGCTCTGTGTTGCTGATCCCGCCCGCCGTGATGCCGTGGTTCATGATCAGGCCGCCCGGGCGGATCAGGCGGCGCAGTTTGCTGAAATAACCCACGAGCTGCGCCCGACCGACGTGCTCGAACATGCCGACCGACGCGATCTTGTCGTACGGGCGGGATTCGTCCAGCTTGCGATAGTCCAGCAGGTCCATGCGCACCCGTCCGGTCAGGCCCTTGTCCTGGATCAGTTGGTTCACGTAGGCGTGCTGATGACGGGACAGCGTGACACCGGTCACGTCCACGTCGTAATGTTCGGCGGCCCATAGCATCAAGCCGCCCCAGCCCCCCCCCACGTCCAGAAAACGCTCACCCGGTTGCAGGGCGAGTTTGCGGCAGATGTGGTCGAGTTTGGCTTCCTGGGCCTGGGCGATGGTGTAATCGGGCTCGCGATAATAGGCGCAGGAATACACGCGGCGAGGGTCCAGCCACAGGGCATAGAATTCATCGGACAGGTCGTAGTGGAATTCGATCTGGCGCGCATCCCGGTCCACCGAGTGGCGCCAGACCGACACCAGACGCCGCGCCAGCTCGGTCAGCCAGCCCTGCTGCGCCAGATCCACCGGAGACCCCGGCAGAATACCGGCCGCCAGCCGCATCAGATCACGCATGGAACCGTCGAATTCGAATTTGCCGTCGACATAGTCCTCGCCCAAGGCGCCAACCTCGCCCGACGCGAAGTGATTCAGGACCGAGGCATCGCGGATGCGGAACCTGAGTCGGGGGTCGGTGGGTCCGACCTTTTCGCCATCCGGCAGTTCCATGGAAACCGGAATGGACAGTGATTCAAGTTTGTTCTCGATGATGGATGCGATGGCAGTCAACAGAGCCTCCCTGAGTTCACAAAAATCATAGGGATCCTCTGAATCCGCGGATGACCGCGACGCCAGGACTTATTCAAAGGATCCCGGTTATAGTAGCGCCAATCAACCTTTCAGCAAGCATAGCTTTTCCATATATACTTTCCTGCTCTTCTTCCCGGCAGCGGCCACTCTGCCGTGGCTTCCCAGCCGCATGACAGGTGTCCGTACCGCCAAAACAACAGGACCAGTTTGATTTATCTGGTCTTTTCAGTATAGAATTGCAGGCTTTCCTGATACAGACATAGAGGTGAGACCATGGCACGCGTATGCCAAGTAACCGGCAAAGGCCCGATGGTGGGCAACAACGTCTCGCACGCGAACAACAAAACCAAGCGTCGTTTCCTGCCCAACCTGCAATCGCGCCGGTTTTGGGTCGAATCCGAAAACCGCTGGGTGCGCCTTCGCGTATCCACCAAGGCCCTGCGCACCATCGACAAGAACGGCATCGACGTCGTCCTGGCCGACCTGCGTGCCCGTGGCGAACTGGCCTGATCGGCCTTAGGAGCACATCATGGCAAAAGGTACCCGCGAGAAGATCAAGCTCGAGTCCACCGCCGGCACGGGCCACTTCTACACGACGACGAAAAACAAGCGCAACATGCCGGAAAAGATGCTGATCAAGAAATTTGATCCGGTCGCGCGCAAGCACGTCGACTACAAGGAAACCAAGCTGAAATAATCCGGGATGCCTCTCCCGGACCGTCTCACCGGTTCCCCTGAAATCCCCGCCATCGAGCGGGGATTTTTTTGTCATTTGCGCAGGAAATTCCGGCTCCGCCGGAACCGGGCGAGCCGCACGCCCAGGCGCCACATGACGTGGCCCCGTAAAGAACCGGCCAATCACTGGAAAGATACCATTGCGTCCTATAATGTCCGGCTTGGCCCCTTTCAACCCATCGCACCCAGACAGATCCATGCAGGAACGCTACACACCGAACCAGGTCGAATCCGAAGCCCAGGCCCATTGGCGCGCAGGCGACGTCTACCGCGTCACCGAACACGCCATCGGCAAAGACGGCTCGCCCAAGCCCAAGTTCTACGCCTGCTCGATGCTGCCCTACCCCAGCGGAAAGCTGCATATGGGTCACGTGCGCAACTACACCATCAACGACATGATGACCCGCCAGCTGCGCATGCGCGGGTACAACGTCCTGATGCCCATGGGTTGGGATGCCTTCGGCATGCCCGCAGAAAACGCCGCCATGAAATCCGGCGTGCCCCCCGCGAAATGGACCTACGACAACATCGCTTACATGAAAAAGCAGATGCAGTCGATGGGTCTGGCCATCGACTGGTCGCGCGAGATGTGCGCCTGCGACCCGTCCTACTACAAATGGAACCAGTGGCTGTTCCTGAAGATGCTGGAAAAGGGCATCGCCTACCGCAAGACCCAGGTCGTCAACTGGGACCCGGTCGACCAGACCGTACTCGCCAACGAACAGGTGATCGACGGTCGCGGCTGGCGCTCCGGCGCCCTCGTCGAAAAGCGCGAGATCCCCGGCTACTACCTGCGCATCACCGATTACGCCGGTGAACTGTTCGACACCCTCGAAGACGGCCTGCCCGGCTGGCCGGAACGCGTACGCCTGATGCAGGAAAACTGGATCGGCAAAAGCGAGGGCGTGCGCTTCGCCTTCCGCCACGACATTCGCGATGCCGACGGAACATTGATCCAGGACGGTTTGCTGCACGTCTTCACGACGCGCGCCGACACCATCATGGGGGTGACCTTCTGCGCGGTCGCGCCTGAACATCCCCTGGCCACGCGGGCAGCGCTGGACAACCCCGCGATCGCCGCCTTCATCGAGGCCTGCCGCCAGGGCGGCACCACAGAAGCCGAACTGGCCACCCGCGAAAAAGAAGGCGTACCCACGGGGCTGTTCGTCACCCATCCGCTGACCGGCCAGCCCGTCGAGGTCTGGGTCGGCAATTACGTCCTCATGAGCTACGGCGACGGCGCCGTCATGGGCGTGCCGGCCCACGATGAACGCGATTTCGCCTTTGCCCGCAAATACGGCCTGCCCATCCGCCAGGTGATCACGGCCCAGGGACAGACCTGGTCCGACGACGCCTGGCAAGACTGGTATGGCGACAAACAGATCGGGCGCACCATCAATTCCGGCAAATACGATGGCCTGACGACAGCCGAGGCCGTCCAGGCCGTGGCAGCCGACCTGGCGGCCATGGGGCTGGGCGAACTGCGCACCACCTGGCGCCTGCGCGACTGGGGGATCTCCCGCCAGCGCTATTGGGGCACCCCCATCCCCATCATCCACTGCGCGGATTGCGGGCCGGTACCCGTACCCGAAAAAGACCTGCCCGTGGTACTGCCGGAAGACCTGGTGCCCGACGGCAGCGGCAACCCTCTGGCCAAACATGCCGGTTTCCTGTCCTGCCACTGCCCGTCCTGCGGCAAGCCGGCACGGCGCGAAACCGACACCATGGATACCTTCGTCGATTCGTCCTGGTATTTCATGCGCTACACCTCGCCCGGCAACGACCAGGCGATGGTGGATGCCCGCAACGATTACTGGATGCCGATGGACCAGTACATCGGCGGCATCGAGCACGCCGTGCTGCACCTGCTGTATGCGCGCTTCTGGACCCGCGTCATGCGCGACCTGGGCATGCTGAAGTTCTCCGAGCCCTTCACGAAGCTGCTGTGCCAGGGCATGGTGCTCAACCACATCTATTCACGTAAAAACGAGCGCGGCGGGATCGAATACTTCTGGCCAGAACAGGTCGAAAACCTCACCGACGACAAGGGTGCCATCGTCGGCGCGCGCCTGAAATCGGATGGCTCGACCATCGACTACGGCGGCATCGGCACGATGTCGAAATCGAAAAACAACGGCGTCGACCCCCAATCGCTGATCGACGGCCTAGGCGCGGACACGGCCCGCCTGTTCGTCATGTTCGCCAGCCCCCCGGAACAAACCCTGGAATGGTCGGACTCCGGGGTCGAGGGCGCGCACCGCTTCCTGCGCCGCCTGTGGACCTTCTGCCAGACACAGCAAGACACCCTGCGCAGCCACCTGACGCCATCCACCAATTGGGATGCGTTGGACGAAGCCGCCGCAACGCTGCGCCGCAACATCCATGGTCTGCTGAAGCAGGCCGACTACGATTATCAACGCATCCAGTACAACACGGTGGTATCGACCACCATGAAGATGCTCAACACACTGGAAGCCGCCGCTCAGGCGGGCGTTGGCGGCGCCGCGCTGTCCGAGGCGACCTCCATCCTGCTGCGGGTGCTGTACCCGGTGGTTCCCCACATCACCTGGCAGCTGTGGCGCGATCTGGGATACGCCGATATCCACGGCGATCTGCTTGACGCCCCCTGGCCCGTTGTCGACGACGCCGCGCTGCGGGCCGACACGATCGAACTGGTCCTGCAGATCAACGGCAAGGTCCGCGGCCATATCAGCGTCCCCCAGGATGCCGACAAGCCGGCGATCGAGGCCCTGGCCCAGGCGCACGAAGCCGTCAGCCGGTTCCTCGAAGGTCGCGCTCCCAAGCGCATCGTGGTTGTCCCTGGCCGCCTGGTCAACGTCGTCGGATGAGATCCATGACCTTCCTCATCGCCCATGCCCGCCGCCTGCGCCTGATGCTGGGCCTGGCGTGCCTGCTGGCGCTGGGCGCCTGCGGTTTCCACCTGAAGGGGGCCACTCCGCTGCCCTTTCACAGCATCTATACCAACATCGATCTGGATGCGGAATTCGGCGCGCGCCTGAAGCGCACGGTGCTGGCCAATTCGCCGGACACGCGATTCACCGACCGCCGCACCGATGCGGACGTCTATCTGCATCAGATCACCGAAACGCAGAATCTGCGACAACTGTCCATCGACGCGGAGGGCCGTGTCGAGGAATACGAACTGGATCTGAACTTCAGCTTCGAGCTGCTGGACCGGACCGGACACGTGCTGCTGGCGCCCACGACCCTGCGCAGCGTGCGCGAACTGCCCTACAACGATCGCATCGTCCAGGCCAAGGAAAGCGAAATCACGCGCACCTTCAAGGACATGCGCAACGGCCTGATCGACCAGATCCTGCGTCGCATGAGCGCACCCGACGTCCAGGCAGCCTACCGCAATGCCGCCGACCGGCCGGTCGTGCCGCTGCCCGGCGACACGATCCAACGCTCCGGCCAGAGGAGATCCCCGGCCAGTCCGGCCAGTCCGGGCGGCCTGACCTACTGATGGCCACGCGCGCGCCCGACGCCGATCAGCTCATTGCGCAGCTTGCGTCCGGGCATGCGCTATCCCCCTGCACGGTCCTGTCGGGCGACGAGATTCTGCTGGTCACCGAAGTGGCGGACGCCTATCGCGCAGCCGCGATCCGCCAGGGCTGCGGCGAACGCACCCACCTGGTGATGGATGCCCGCAGCGACTGGAGCACGGCGCTGGCGACGGCACGCAACACATCCCTGTTCGGCGACCTGCGCATGCTGGAAATCAGCCTGCCGACCGGCAAGCCCGGCAAGTCCGGCTCCGATGCCCTGCAGGCGCTTGCATCCATGGCGGGCGACGGATCCCTGCCCGACGTCCGGATCCTGATCCGGCTGCCGCTGCTGGACAAGGCCACGCAGCAGGGAAAGTGGGTGCTCGCCCTCAGAAACAACGCCACCTGGCTGGACGTGCCGACTGTACAACGGGCGGCGCTGCCCGGCTGGATTGCCGGCCGCCTGGGGCGCCAGCAACACACCGCGGATGCCGAGACGTTGGCTTGGCTGACCGACAAAGTTGAAGGCAACCTGCTGGCGGCCCACCAAGAGATCCAGAAGCTGGCCCTGCTGTACCCGGCGGGCCCGCTCAGCCTGGGCCAGGTGCAGGCTGCCGTTCTGAACGTGGCCCGGTACAATCTGTATGATCTACGCGATGCCATGCTGGCGGGTCAGGCAGACCGTGCGCTGACGGTGCTCTCGGGCCTGCGGGGCGAAGGCGAGGCATTACTGCTTGTGCTCTGGGCCGTGGGCGAGGAGATCCGTATCCTGGCACGCCTGAGCGCCGGCACCGACCATGGCCTGGACGCGGCCTTGCGCGCGCAGCGCATCTTCGGCACGCGCGAGCGGCTGATCCGGCAGGCCCTGCACCGGGTACCGGCATCCGCGTGGCCTGCGGCCGTGCGGCATGCCCACGAGATCGATTGCCTCATCAAGGGCATCCCGGTCGATGGACGCCTGCGGGATCCCTGGGACGAGCTGGCCCGACTCGTGCTGCGGGTGGCCGTCGTGGGCACGCGCCGCGCCTGATTCCTGAATTTTTTTGACCGAGCCGTCATGAACGATACCTCCACGGTTTCCTCCTTACAGACCCTGGGCCGACAGGCCCGCGAGGCCGCACGCCAGATGCGCACCGCATCGGGCGCCGCCAAATCGGCAGCCTTGCTGGCCATGGCCGATCAATTGCAAAGCCGCCGGGCCTGGCTGCAAGCCGAAAACGCGCGCGACCTGCAGGCCGCCGCCGAGCGTGGGCTGGAGGCGCCCCTGATGGACCGCCTGCGTCTGTCCGACAAGGCGATCGACACCATGGCAACGGGTCTGGCGCAGATCGCCGCCATGCCCGATCCCGTCGGCAGCCTCAGCGAAACCATCATCCGCCCCAACGGCATGCGCGTGGCGCGCATGCGGGTGCCCCTGGGGGTGATCGGCATCATCTACGAATCCCGCCCCAACGTCACCATCGATGCCGCGGCCCTGTGCCTGAAATCAGGCAATGCCACGATCCTGCGCGGCGGCAGCGAAGCCTTCCACTCGAACCAGGCACTGGGCGCGGTCATTCAGGCCGGCCTGCGGGCCGCTGGTCTGCCGCCCCAGGCCGTCCAGGTCGTGGACACCCCGGACCGCTCGGCGGTCGGCGAGATGATCACCATGACCGACACCATCGACGTCATCATCCCGCGCGGCGGCAAGGGCCTGATCGCCCGCCTGTCGGCCGAATCCCGCGTGCCGCTCATCAAGCACCTGGACGGCAACTGCCACGTTTACGTGGATCGCGCGGCCAACCTGGACCGTGCCCTGGAGATCGCGGTCAACGCCAAGACCTATCGCTGCGGCATCTGCGGCGCGATGGAAACGCTGCTGGTGCACGCGGACGTCGCAAGCCAATGGCTGCCTCGGGCCGAGGCCCGGTTCGCGGAATTGGGCGTGGAACTGCGTGCCTGCCCGCGCGCCGCTGCCCTGCTGCCGGGGTCGATCCCTGCCACCGAGGAAGACTGGGCGACCGAATTCCTGGCCCCGATCCTAGCGGTCCGGGTGGTCGATTCCCTGGACGAAGCCATGGACCACATCGCCCGCTACAGCTCCGAACACACGGAATCGATCGTGACGGAGGACATCGCCGCCGCCCAACGCTTCCAGCGCGAAGTCGATTCCAGCTCGGTCTATGTGAACCTGCCCACTTGTTTTGCGGACGGCTTCGAGTACGGCCTGGGGGCCGAGATCGGAATTTCCACCAACCGCCTGCACGCCCGCGGCCCCGTCGGGCTCGAAGGGCTGACAATCCAGAAATGGGTACTGACCGGCGAAGGCCAGTTGCGGGGTTGACGATGCTGTGGGTCAAGACCTTCCACATCCTGTTCGTCGTGTCCTGGTTCGCGGGCCTGTTCTATCTGCCGCGCATCTACGTCAACCTGGCACAGACCGGCGACCCCGGCACCCGCGCCGTGCTGCTGGGCATGGCCGGGCGCCTCTACCGTTTCATGACGCCACTGGCCATCCTGGCGCTGATCCTGGGCCTCGCGCTATGGCTTGGCTATGGCATCGGCCAGGGCCAGGGCTGGATGCATGCGAAGCTGCTGGCCGTTCTGGCCCTGATCGTCTTTCATCTTGCCTGCCGCCACCATCTGCGGGCCCTCACCACCGGATCCTGCCGGCACGGCCACCGATATTTCCGCTGGTTCAATGAAATCCCGGTCCTGCTGCTGCTGCTCATCCTGATCCTGGTGGTCGTCAAACCATTCTGAATTCCATGACCGATTCCCCCCCCCGCAAGACGCTGAGTCTGACAAAGAAAACTGGAACCGCCGCACCGGCGGAAGGCGAGCGCCGCGCACGCTCGGGCGCCCGCGCCCGCCAGGCAGCCTTGCAGGAACGCGCCCAGCAGGCCCGGCCCGGCGAAAGGGACCAGGCCCCTGCTCCCGGCAGGCCTGCCCGCCCGGACAAGGCAGCCGGCCCCGATCGCTTTGATCGCCCGGATCGCCGGGACAAGCCCGCCCGCGCGCCGCGCGCATCCGGACCGGCGCGCGCGGGGTCGGCCGACGCCCCGGCCGACACTCGCCCGCGCATCCAGCGCCAGCCACGCGCAGCGCGGACCCCACGCAGCGCGGAAACCTTTCACGTCTTCGCCCCCTGCCCGCACGGCCTCGAGGAAGCTCTGGCGCTGGAACTCCAGGCACTGGGCTACGGGGGCGTCCGGTCAGGACGCGCAGGCTGCCACTTCCAGGCCGACTGGCAGGGCGTGCTGCGGGCCAATCTGTACTCACGCCTGGCGACCCGCGTCCTGGTACAAGTCGCCCAGGCCGACATCCACACCGAGGACGACATCCTCGAACTGGCCCGGCAGACCGAATGGGAACGCTGGTTCGGCCCTGAACAATCGCTGCGGGTAGACACCTCAGCCATCGGCAGCCCGATGCGCAGCCTGCAGTACTGCAATCTGCGCGCCAAGGACGGCATCTGCGACCGCCTGCGCGAGCGCGAAGGCGCCCGCCCCGACATCGATACGGTCCGGCCGGACGCCCGCGTCCATCTATTTCTGGATGCCCGGCAGGCCACGCTCTATCTGGACGTCTCCGGCGAGTCGCTGTTCAAGCGCGGCTGGCGCCTGGACAAAGGAGAGGCGCCGCTGCGCGAGAATCTCGCCGCCGGCCTGCTGGCGCTGTCGGGCTGGATGCCCGACACCCCTCTGCTGGATCCGTTCTGCGGCAGTGGCACCATTCTGATCGAAGCGGCCTGGATCGCCCTGGGCGTGCCCCCCGGCATCTGGCGCCCCTTCGGCTTCGAGCGCTTGCGGTCCCACGACGCCAGACTCTGGCGCGACCTGAAGGATGACGCCCGCACCCACATCGCTCCGCGGTTGGAGCAACCCCTGGTGGGCAGCGACATCCAGCCGGCGGCCATCGAGGCGGCCCGCGCCAACGTCGATCGGGCCCACCTGAGCCCGGACACCATCCGCTTCGAGGTCTGCGATGTCCGCCACATGATGCCGCCGGCCGAGTCGGGCTGGATCGTCACCAATCCTCCGTATGGCGAACGTCTGAACGACAGCGAAGCGACCCTATGGTCGGAATGGGCGACGCAGCTCAAGCAGCATTTTGGCGGCTGGCAACTCAACATCATCACCAGCGACCTGGATCTGCCCGGACAGTTGCGCCTGAAGGCCCGGCGCCGCCACCCGCTGCACAATGGCGCCCTGGACTGCCGATTGTTCCAGTTCGACCTGGTGACATCCAGCTACCGTAAGCCCACATGAGGGGTTTTTACGACACTGCAGCGCAGCATGAAAATTGACCGGAGGATACGGCTTGCTTTTGAACTAGGGTAAACCCTATAATAGGGTTAACCCGAGCGAAACGCTCTTTTCAAGCAAAGAGGCTTGCCATGAAAGCGCTGCAAAATTCCGATATCCGCCTGACCGACGCAATGGAACGCCAACTGTTGGCCGAAGCCATCGAGGCGCAGCAGGAATACGCGCTGGATCGCGCCCTGAAGCATCTGTTCCAGACAGCTATCGGCTTCTTCAAGGCCCCGGAATCCCGCGCGCACCACACGGTTCGCACTGCCCACTGATCCTCCGGATCACTTCGGGTTCTGCGCAAAGGCCGCTCCTTCGGGAGCGGCCTTTGACTTATTCCGTTCCCCTGACAATCGGGCGAATCCGGTTTCGCCCGACCCGCCGGACAAACCGAAACGCAGAGGTACACGCCGACGCGTGGGATAATGTTGTGTTTTCAAGCTGATTCTCCCACGATGGCCGACTCTTTCGCCGCCCGACCGGGCACGGTGCCCCCCGCCCCGGCGCGCCTGCGACGCTTTGCCTGCATGATGTACGAGGGTGTCCTGCTGTTTGGCGTCGTATTTCTGGCAGGCTACCTGTTCGACACCCTGACGCAAAGCCGCAGCGGCCTCATGTTGCGCCATGCCCGTCAGGCCTTCCTGTTTCTGGCAATTGGCGTCTACTTTCTGGCCTGCTGGCGCCGGGGCGGTCAGACTCTGCCGATGAAGACCTGGAACATCCGCCTGACGGACCGTGGCGGACAGCCGCTGCGCGGCTCGCGCATGGTCCTGCGCTACGTGCTGCTCTGGCCGCTGCCGCTGCTGGCAGCCTTGCTGATCGCGGGTCTGTCCCAGGCAACCGGATTGCCTTCGCTCGACCTGCTGATCGTCGCCGCGCCCTTTTCCATCTTTCTCTGGACCTGGTTCGACCCTCAGGGGCAATTCCTGCATGACCGCCTGCTGGGCACGGAACTGCACGACCTGGGGCCACGCGCCGGAAAATCATGACCGACATCCTGAAGAAATTTCTCACGACCGACCACAGCACCCGTATTCAGGTGCTGCATCTTGGCCGGGCCTGGCAGACCGGACTTGCCCACCAGGATCTTCCGCCCGTCGTGGCGCGGCTGCTGGGCGAGCTGGCCGCGGCCAGCGTCCTGCTGGCCGGCAACATCAAGTTCGACGGATCCGTCGTGCTGCAGTTGCAGGGCAACGGGCCTGTGCGCCTGATCATGGTCGAATGCACGTCCCAGCTGCAGCTGCGCGCCACCGCGCACCTGCGGGATCCTGGATCGACGATCCCGGATGACATCACTCTGCAGCAACTTCTGAACGCGGACGGCCAGGGCCGCTTCTCGGTGCTTCTGGATCCGGCCGGACGCCAGGCGGGTGCCAGTCCCTACCAGGGTATCGTGTCCCTGGAAGGCCACACCGTCGCCGCCGCCCTGGAACACTACATGCAGCATTCCGAACAGCTGGAGACACGGCTGTGGCTGGCTTCCGACGCGCACCACTGCGCGGGGCTGCTGCTGCAGCGTCTGCCCACAGGAAGCGCCCCGGGCGCGGCACCGATCGACCCGCAATCCACCGAGGCCACCTGGGTCCACTGCCAGACACTGGCGGAAACCATCAAACCCGAAGAACTGCTGGCGGAAACCCCGGACACGCTGATCCACAAGCTGTTCTGGGAAGACGACCTGCTGGCTTTTCCTGAACAGGACGTGCACTGGTACTGCCCCTGCAATCGCGACCGGGTGGCCGCGATGCTGCGTTCATTGGGCCAAGCCGAAATCGAAGACATTCTGACCGAGCAGGGCCATGTCCATATCGATTGCAATTTCTGCGGAAAACCCTATGACTTCGACGCGGTGGACTGCGCCGCCCTGTTTCTGGATGCCAGCGAACGGCTGCAGGCGCCGGGATCGGATTCCCTCCACTGAAACCGGCGGCAGCTGTACCGCGACACCGGCCGCCGCTACGGTGACCTTACCGATATCACTCAACGCGCGGGACACCCGATAGCCTCGTGCTCATTTCAGCCTAGCGTAGTTCTGGCACTGTCCGCCCACGTCCACCACCCGCATACTGGCCCTGTCCCTTCCAGCAGGGCCCCACATGCGAGATTCCATCTTTTCCTCTCCAGAAACCATTCCCCGGTCCGATACCGTTGCCCAGCGCATCGCGGCCGCACGAGGCCGGCTGGATCAGCGCGGCGCCGGCATGGCGGAATTCCTGATTGTTTTGATCCCCGTCCTGCTGCTGGGCCTGGGGGGAGTCGAACTGGCGCACTGGATGACGCTGCGCCAGACGCTCAGCCTGGTGCTGGTGGAAGCGGCCCGCGTGGGCGCGACACGCCAGGCAAACCCCCAGGCGATCGCCAGCGCGTTCGAGCATGGCCTGCGGATGACCCACCCGGACTCGCGGGCGCTGGCACGCGCACTGACGGAGCAGCGCCGGGCGCTGGGATTCCCCTGGCGGATCCACATCGTGCAACCCTCGCCTGCCGCCTTCGCGGACCATGCCGACCCTGACGTGAAGGGGCCTCGCGCATTTCGCGGACAGCCGCTGATCCGTAACGACTATCAGGCGCTGCAACAGGCGCGCCATCAGGCCCAGGGCTGGCCCCAGGGCCGTGGCCCTCGATCAGGCGTGACCATCCACGAGGCGAACACGCTGGTGATGGAACTCGGGTGGCCGCAGCGCCCCCTGCTGCCCGGCATGACAGTCATCGTCCGGGCATTGGCACCGTTAAGCAGTGATGCGCTGAACCGCCGGATGATGACAGCGGGCTACCTGCCCTTCCGACGACAGATCAATATCGCCATGCAGTCCCATCCGGCACTCTGGCCAGCGCTGGCCGACGGGCGGATCCTCTATGTGGATGACGGCGCGCCTGGGCCGACCGATCCCCGGCCGCCGAAGCCCCCGCCGATCGCCACCCCCGACGCAGGGATACCTGGCGGCACAAATCAGCCGCCCTCGGGCGCGGACGCATTGCCATCTTGGCCGCTGCCGGATGGATCCGGCGCCGCCGGGTCACCCGGGACTTCCGCAGGGTCATCGGCGCCGGGCACGCCCGACGGCGGCCCGGACGTCTGTCAGCCAGGGCCATGACCCATTTTGCTTAATGCGAATCCGCCGGCCGGGGCAGAATCTGGACGAAGTATTCGCCCTGCCGGATCATATTCAGTTCGCCACGCGCGCGTTCCTCGACGGCCGAAATCCCGGTCTTGAGATCCTGGACCTCGGCCTGCAGGGCATTGTTGCGGGCGGTCAGCGCCTGGTTGTTGTCGGTTTCGGCCTGCACCTGGGTTTGCAAGTCCCGCAGACGCAGCCACCCGCCCTTGCCCCACCACAAGGGGTACTGGGTGGCCAGCGTCAGCGCCAGCAGGACCAGGCTGAGCAAGCGCATGGTGCCCGGTCAGCGCAGATTGTAGAAGGCGGAAACGCCCGGGTAGGCGGCGACTTCGGCCAGCTCTTCCTCGATGCGCAGCAACTGGTTGTATTTCGCCATGCGATCGGAACGCGACAGGGAACCGGTCTTGATCTGCATGGCATTGGTGGCCACGGCGATGTCGGCGATCGTGGAGTCTTCGGTTTCGCCGGAACGGTGTGAGATCACGGCCGTGTACCCGGCCCGCTTGGCCATCTCGATGGCGGCGAAGGTTTCGGTCAGGGTGCCGATCTGATTGATCTTGATGAGGATGGAGTTGGCGATGCCCTGCTCGATCCCCTTTTTCAGGATGTTGGTGTTGGTGACGAACAGGTCGTCGCCCACCAGTTGCACCTTGCGGCCCAGCTGTTCGGTCAGGATGCGCCAGCCGTCCCAGTCGTCCTCGGCCATGCCGTCCTCGATCGAGACGATCGGGTATTTGTCGCACCAGGAGGCCAGCAGATTGGCGAAATCCTGCGAGTTCAGCGCAATGCCGCCTTCGCCGGCCAGGTGATATTTGCCGTCCCGGTAGAATTCGGAGCTGGCGCAATCCAGCCCCAGCAGGATCTGGGAGCCAGCCTCGTAGCCAGCCTCGCCGATGGCCTTCAGGATCAGTTCGATCGCGGCCTCGTGGTTGGCCACGTTCGGGGCGAAGCCGCCCTCGTCGCCGACCGCGGTGGACATGCCCTGGCCGCCGATGATCTTTTTCAGGGCGTGGAAGACTTCCGCGCCCATGCGCAGGGCCTCGCGAAAGCTGGTCGCCCCCACCGGCAGGATCATGAATTCCTGCAGGTCCAGGGTGTTGTTGGCATGCGCGCCGCCATTGATGACGTTCATCATCGGCACAGGCATCTGCATCGGGCCGCTGCCGCCGAAATAGCGGTACAGGGACAGGCCGGCATCATCGGCCGCCGCGCGGGCCACCGCCATGCTGGCCGCCAGAATCGCGTTGGCGCCCAGGCGACTCTTGTCGTCGGTGCCGTCCAGATCGATCAGTGTGCGGTCGATGAAGGTCTGCTCCTGGGCGTCCAGCCCCATCAGGGCCTCGGAAATTTCCGTGTTCACGTGTTCGACGGCACGCAGCACGCCCTTGCCCAGATAGCGGGACTTGTCGCCGTCGCGCAGTTCGATCGCCTCGCGCGAACCGGTCGATGCCCCCGACGGCACCGCGGCGCGGCCCATGGCACCGGATTCAAGCAAGACGTCGCATTCCACAGTGGGGTTGCCGCGCGAGTCCAGAATCTCGCGCCCAATGATGTCTACGATTGCACTCATGGTCTGACCGTCCTGCCTGTGTGGTGGGTTCAATGAAACCCCGCTATTGTAGCGGGGGAATATCCATCCTGGCCGCCGGGTTCCGGTATCGAATGAAAGGAGCTCCGGTATCGAATCCAACTACAATGGTACTTCATGAGGATCTCCGAGCACACGACACCGGGCTTAGACACGCCCATGCCGCCCGGCTGCCCCGGAACGGCGCAATCATGCTGCGCTGGCTGACTTCACGCGGCGCGCGCCACACGGCCGTCCTGCGCGAGGCGCAGGCGCTCACCCCGGACGTCTGGCGGGACATCCTGGGGGCATACGAATTCCTGCGCGGGTTGTCGGAAGCCGAAAGCCAGGCCTTACGCCAGCGCACGGCGTGGATCCTGGCCAGTAAGTCGTTTCATGGCACCCACGGCCTGACGGTCACGCCAGCGATGCGCCATGCGATCGCGGCCCAGGCCGCCCTGCCGATCCTGGGCCTGGATACGTCGCTCTACCAAGGCTGGACACAGATCGTCATCTACCCGGGCGGCTTTCTGGTGCCGCGCATCGAAGTCGACGACGCCGGCGTGGTGCATGAATACACGATGGAGACTTCGGGGGAGTCCTGGGAAGGCGGCCCGGTGATTCTGTCCTGGGAAGACATCCATCGCGAGGACGGCGCCAACGTCGTCATCCACGAATTCGCACACAAGCTGGACCAGCGCGCCGGCGGCGCGGACGGCATGCCCGAACTGCGCGCGCACCACGGTCTGGATCCGCAACACTGGCACCACGTGCTGGAGCATGCATTCAAGGACTTCAACGCCCGCCTGGACGCGGTCGAAACGGCCATTCCGCCGCACGTGGATCCGGAATCCGACGCCGCCGAACCCTGGTATGCGGGTCTGCCGCTCGATCCCTATGCGGCCTCGGACCTGGCCGAGTTCTTCGCCGTCAGTTCGGAAGGGTTTTTCACGGACCCGGAGCCGCTGGCCCGGGCCTGGCCCGACTGGTACGACCTGCTGGCACGCTATTACCGGCAGGATCCGCGGCGGCGCCTGGCTGCCGCAAGCGCGATGGAAACCGCTATAGGGACAGCGCCGCCGCACCGCCCTGCTTGACGCAGCGGTCCAGCGCGACCAGCGTTTCCAGCAGTTCCCGCATTTTGCCCAGCGGAACCGCGTTGGGTCCGTCGGACAGGGCTTTTTCAGGATTCGGATGGGTCTCCATGAAGACCCCGGCGATGCCCACCGCCACGGCGGCCCGTGCCAGCACCGGTACGAATTCCCGCTGGCCGCCGGAATGGGTGCCCTGCCCGCCCGGCAGCTGCACCGAATGGGTGGCATCGAACACCACCGGGCAATGCGTGTCGCGCATGATCGCCAGCGACCGCATGTCGGACACCAGATTGTGATAGCCGAATGACGCCCCCCGTTCGCAGACCAGGATGTTCCGGCCATCGCCGCCCGCCTCGATGGCGGCGGCGCGGGCCTTGGTCACGACCTGCTTCATGTCTTCCGGTGCCAGAAACTGGCCCTTTTTGATGTTGACCGGTTTCAGGGTCGCCGCGCAGGCCTGGATGAAATCCGTCTGCCGGCACAGGAAAGCCGGCGTCTGCAGCACGTCCACGACCGAAGCGACCTCGCGGGCCTGGCCGGTTTCGTGGACGTCGGTCAGCACCGGCACGCCCAGCTGCCTGCGCACGTCATCCAGGATCTTCAGCCCCTCGTCCATGCCCGGCCCGCGAAACGAGGCGCCGGAGCTGCGGTTGGCCTTGTCGAAGGAGCTTTTATAGATGAAGGGGATGCCCAGCGTCCGCGTCATTTCCTGCAGGATGCCGGCGGTTTCGAACGCGAGTTCCCGCGATTCGATGACGCAGGGCCCCGCGATCAGGAACAGCGGATGCTCGAGTCCCGCCTGGAAATGACACAGTTGCATGGCGTCTCCTAGGCCTTCTTGACCTGACGTTGCTGGTAAGCCAGCGCCGCCTGGACGTAGCTGGTAAAGAGCGGGTGGCCGTCGCGCGGCGTGGACGTGAATTCCGGATGGAATTGCACCCCCATGAACCAGGGATGGCTGGGGATCTCCATGATTTCCGGGAGATTTTCCGTCGGCGTGCGGGCGCTGATGACCAGGCCGGCTTCTTCGAGGCGGTTCACGTAGACGTTATTGACCTCGTAGCGATGGCGGTGGCGTTCGTTGACCTCGGGGCCGTAAATTTCGAAGGCCAGCGTGCCGGGTTTCACCGGGCAGCGCTGGGCGCCCTTGCGCATGGTGCCCCCCAGGTCCGAGGAACTGTCGCGGCGTTCGATCTTGCCCTCGCGGTCTTGCCATTCGGTGATCAGTGCCACCACCGGGTGCGCGGCCGAAGGATCGAATTCGGTGCTGTTGGCGCCACCCAGCCCTGCCACATGGCGGGCAAATTCGACCACCGCCAGCTGCATGCCCAGACAGATGCCCAGGTAGGGAATGCCGTTTTCACGCGCATACTGGATGGCTTTGATCTTGCCTTCCGTGCCGCGCTTGCCGAAGCCCCCGGGGACCAGGACCGCGTCCAGCCCGGCCAGGCAGCCCGTGCCCTGGGTTTCGATCTCTTCGGAATCCAGGTACACGATATCCACCCGCGAGTGGGTATGGATACCGGCGTGGATCAGCGCCTCGGACAGGGATTTGTACGATTCGGTCAGATCGACGTATTTGCCCACCATGCCGATGGTGACGGAATCGCGCGGGTTTTCCAGATCGTGTACCAGGCGGTCCCAGACGGTCAGGTCGGCCGGCGGTGGCGTGATGGCGAGCGCATCGCACACCAGGCTGTCCAGACCCTGCTGATGCAGCATGGACGGGATCTTGTAGATGGAGTCGGCATCCCAGACGGAGATCACCGCGTCCAGCGGCACGTTCGAGAACAGCGAGATCTTCGCCCGCTCTTCGTCCGGCACCGGACGGTCGGCGCGGCACAGCAAGGCATTCGGATAGATGCCGATCTCACGCAGCTTCTGCACAGAGTGCTGGGTGGGTTTGGTTTTCAGTTCGCCGGCGGAGGCAATGAACGGCACCAGCGTCAGATGCATGAAGGCGCACTGGTTGCGCCCCAAACGCAGGCTCATCTGGCGCACGGCTTCCAGGAAGGGCAGCGACTCGATGTCGCCCACCGTGCCGCCGATTTCCACGATTGCGACGTCGGCCTGGCCGTTCCAGGCGGCCTCCGCGCCGCGCGCGATGAAGTCCTGGATCTCGTTGGTGATGTGCGGGATGACCTGAACGGTCTTGCCCAGATAGTCGCCCCGACGTTCCTTGCGCAGCACCGATTCGTAGATCTGGCCGGTGGTGAAGTTGTTGACCTTGTGCATCCGGGTGGACACGAAGCGTTCGTAGTGGCCCAGATCCAGATCGGTTTCGGCGCCGTCTTCGGTGACGAAGACCTCGCCGTGCTGGAACGGGCTCATGGTGCCCGGGTCCACATTGATATAGGGGTCCAGTTTGAGCATTGTCACCCGCAGCCCGCGGGATTCCAGGATGGCAGCCAGGGAGGCCGCGGCAATGCCCTTGCCCAGGGAGGAAACAACCCCCCCTGTGACGAATACGTATTTGGTCATTTCATAGATGCCCGGTGTGGACGGGCGCAGCGGGAAATCGAGATTATAACCGCTATGATCCGGCCGCCAGACCGCCCTGATCATGCACTCCCGATTTTGCGATACGTGGAAGAAGCCCTTGATGACATGGCTCGTGCCACCAGGGGCTTGCACACTTCAAGCAACAGAAGCAGCCCAATACCCAGGCCCAAGGCCAGAAGCATGTCGCCCCAGGTAATCGAGCCGAACATCAGAAGCGCCTGGGCCTGCGGCAGCAACAGGACGAGCCCGGCCACGCAGACCACTGCCACCACGACATACCCCAGGGCTGCGTTCTTGCGAAGAAAAGCAACGCGCAACGATGCCCGAAAAGAGCGATTCACCAGGATGAGCGCCACGATCTGGGCCACCAAGCCGAAAAAGATCAGTGCCCGGACCTCGACTTCCGGTGTCCCCGCCCAGGTTTTTGCCAGAAAAACGCCGCCCAGCATCGCGAAAGCAATGCCGCCCTGCATGATGCTCCAGGCCAGCATGGGGGCCGAAAACATGCGCTCGGCCGGATCGCGTGGCGCGCGCTCCATGACATCGTCTTCCGCATGTTCGGCTTCGAACACGAGCGCACAGACCGGATCGATCACCATTTCAAGCAAGGCGATATGAATCGGCCCCAACAGGATGGGCAGGCCAAAGAACAGCGGTAGAAGCGCCAGCCCGGCAATGGGGATATGAACGGCGAAAATAAACGCCATGGCCTTGCGGATGTTGTCGTAAATTCTGCGGCCCAGCCGGGCGGACTGAACGATCGCCGCAAAATCATCGTTCAGCAGCACCAATGCGGAGGCCTCACGCGCAACATCCGTCCCCCGCCCTCCCATGGCAATACCGATATGCGCTGCTTTGAGCGATGGCGTGTCGTTGACGCCATCGCCGGTCATCGCAACGACTTCACCGCGTGCCTTGAATGCCTGGACGATGCGCAGTTTCTGCTGGGGCATGATCCGCGCGAATACGGTGACCCTCTTCAATCGTTCCGCGAGCTGTTCGTCATCGAGAGCCTCCAGATCGCTTCCCACCAGGACTTCCCCATCCTGGATGCCGGCTTGCGAGGCGATCGATCGAGCTGTGGCGGCATAATCGCCCGTGATCATCACGACGCGGATCCCGGCCCTGCGGCATTCGGCGATAGCACCGGGCACACTGGCGCGTAGCGGGTCGGCCAACCCGACCAAACCGGCCAGCGTGTAGTGATAGCCCAATTGTGAATCCGCCCACTGGCGGTCGGGCGCGGTTGACGTCGCCACCGCCAGCACGCGGATCCCGCGCGTGGCCATATCCTCGACGGCTTTCAGGACTTGCTGTGTTGCATCGGCCGACAGGCGGCACAAGCGGATGATCGATTCCGGCGCACCCTTGGCGCTGATCGTCAGCGCCTGGCCGTCATCCCATATATTCGACATTGCCAGCAGCTCCGGTCGCAGACCGTAGCTGTGGATTGGCGTCGTGCCGGAAGATTCGGCAGGGGCGAAAGTATCGCGGGCATTGTGAAGCGCGACTTCCATCGGGTCGGATGGATGAGGAGCGCTGGCCAGTGCCGCTGTTTCGATAAGCTTGCGGCAGTTATCCGAGACGGGCTTTCCAGCTTCAAGGATGACAGCCTCGCCCGATGGGAGCCAGACCTGCGCAAGCGCCATCCGGTTTTCCGTGAGCGTGCCTGTCTTGTCGGCGCAAAGCACAGTTGCCGAGCCCAGCGTCTCGATGGCTGCCGCGCGCCGGGTCAGCACACCGACTTTTCCTATCCGCCAGGCGCCCATTGCCATGAACACGGCCAGCACGACCGGGAATTCTTCAGGGAGCAGCGACATGCCGACGGCGATCCCGGCCAGCATGGCCTCGAGCCACCCACCGAGCAACAGCCCGTAAAGCACCACGACCAGGCATGCCACCAAAGTACCGCCGACCGCGCACCAGGTCACGATCCGGGTGATTTCGCTCCGCAAACGAGGCGCTTCGATGTCCAATCCCGCCAACGACTGGCCGATTTTGCCGATTTCGGTGTGCGTGCCGGTCGCCAGGACGCGGGCGACCCCGCTGCCACGGATGACAAGCGAGCCGGAATAGACATAGGGCTGATCTTCGCCGCCAGGTGATCGCGCATCGGACGGCTCGGGTGCTTCGGCCTGCGACACGCCGACCGCCTTGCCCACGGGCAACGACTCTCCGGTCAGCAACGATTCGTCGACTTGCAAGTCGGTTGCGTCGACAAGGATCGCATCGGCGGCAACCCGGTCGCCCTCTTCCAGCACCAGCAGGTCGTCTCGCACGACCTCCCGGCCGGCAATGCGCACCCGCGCGCCATCGCGAATCACGAGGGCGCGGGGCGAGGATAGATCGCGCAATGCTTCCAGGGCACGTTCGGAACGGGTTTCCTGAACGGCCGTGATGGCGATCGAGAAAGTGGCAAAGATGAGAAGAATGAGCGCTTCGGTACGGTCGCCAAGGAGCAGATAGACGAATCCGCCGGCCAATAGCAGCACAAGCATCGGTTCGCGCAAGACTTCCAGCACGATGCGAAAGACCGAGCGGCTGCCGGCTCGGGGTAACTCGTTAGGACCTTCCAGGCGTAACCGCGTGGTCGCCATGTCGGTGGTCAGGCCACGATCCTGAATGTCGTCGGCTGCTCTCATGTGCCGTCAGACTGGCTCGGTGCGCGTCAGCAGCCAATCCCGTGCTGGGCCGTCCACCAGAGGCAGCAGGCGCTCGCGCACCTGCTCGTGGTAGCCGTTGAGCCAGTCGAGTTCGTCGGACGACAACAGCTCGCGCACCACACAGCGTGTGTCGATCGGGCACAGGGTGACGGTCTCGAAACCCAGAAAAGATCCGAACGCCGTCTGCGCCACCGGCACTGCCAGGACCAGGTTCTCGATGCGGATGCCCCAGTGCCCATCGCGGTACAGCCCAGGTTCGTTGGAGGTCAGCATGCCGGCCTTCATGTCCTGATGAGGCCGCGCATGGCTGCGCACCGAGATCGATTGCGGGCCTTCATGGACGTTCAGGAAGTATCCCACCCCATGCCCGGTGCCGTGACCGTAGTCGAGCCCACGGCGCCACAAGGGCGTGCGCGCCACCGCGTCCAGGACGGAAGACGGCGTATCCACGGGAAACTGCACCCGTGCGAGAGCGATGTGGGCCTGCAGGACGGCGGTGTAGTCCGCCCGCTGCGCGGTCGAGGGCGTGCCGACAGGCACCACGCGCGTGATGTCGGTGGTTCCGCCCAGGTATTGCCCGCCTGAATCGATCAGCAGCAGCCCGTCACCCCGGACCAGGGCGTGATGCGTCTCGGTGGCCCGGTAATGCGGCATGGCGCCGTTGGCGTTGAAGCCGGCGATCGTGGCAAAGCTGAGGCTGACGAAGCCGGGGCGCCGGGCGCGCGCTGCCGACAGATGCGTGTCCACATCGATTTCGGTGACGGGTTCGCCCGCTGCCTGCGCGGCCTCGAACCAGGCGAAGAACTCGCACAGAGCAGCCCCGTCCTGCGCCATAGTGTCGCGAATATTGGCGGCCTCGGCGGCGTTTTTGATGGACTTGAGCAACTGGGACGGATTGATGGATTCAATCAGCCGCGCCTGGGGAGCGTGCGACAACGTCCCCGCCGTGACCCGGGCCGGATCGATCAACAGCCGGACGCCGGCATCCAGCGCGGCCAGATCGGCCGCCACCGCCGTATAGTCACGCAGCACGACGCCATCGGCCGCCAGGCGATCCGCCAGATCCACGGGAATCTTGCCGGGCGCCACATACAGCCGGACCTGCTGCCCGTCGATCAACGCATGCGCCAGGAAGACCGGGTTGTAATCCACATCCGCGCCGCGCAGATTCAGCAGCCAGGCGATATCGTCGAGCGTGGACAACAGATGCAGATCCGCGCCCAGCGCCTGCATGGCGGCACGCACGGCTGTCAGATTGTCGGCGCGCGTACGGCAGGCGTGCGGCGGCAGGTGTTCGTAGACCGGGGCGGTCGGCAAACCCGGGCGATCCGCCCAGACCGCATCGACCGGATCCAGATTCAGCACCAGGCCGACACCGACCTTATCCAGGCCGGACTGCCAGCGCAAGGTGGCCGCCCGGTCCATCACCCGGCCATCGACGCCCAGCCGATCCCCGCGACCGAGATGGTCCCTGACCCAGTCCAGCATATCGGGGACATCCGGCGCCCCCGCCCGCATCAGGGTGATGCCGGACCCCCGCAGCTGGGATTCAGCCTGTACCCAATAGCGGCTGTCGGTCCACAGGCCGGCGAAATCCGCCGTGACCAGCAAACTACCCGCCGAACCACTGAAGCCCGAGAGCCAGGCCCGCGCATTCCAGTGTTGCGGCAGGTATTCCGACAGATGCGGGTCCGCCGTGGGCACCAGGCAGGCCTGCAGGCCTGCCAAGGCCAGCTGCCCGCGCAAGGCGGCAATGCGGTCAGCGGGGCTGGCCGGGGAATGCGACAGGGTCACGATGGTTCCTTCAGGCGACGGCGGACGTATCGAGTTTGGCGGTGGTCTTCGCGCGGATTTCATCGATGCCGACGCCCGGCGCCAGTTCGAGCAGGCGCAGCCCGTCGCCGGCGACTTCCATCACGCCCAGATCCGTGATGATCAGATTGACCACCCCCACGCCCGTCAGCGGCAAGGTGCATTCGGGCAGCAGTTTCAGGGACTCGGTGCCGTCCTTGGACTTGGCGACGTGTTCCATCAGGACCACGACCTTGCCCACGCCAGCGACCAGGTCCATGGCACCGCCCATGCCCTTGATCATCTTGCCGGGAATCATCCAGTTTGCCAGATCGCCTTTTTCGGAGACCTGCATGGCGCCCAGGATGGCCAGATTGATCTTGCCGCCCCGGATCATGCCAAAGGAATCGGCCGAGGCGAAGATCGAGGAACCCGGCAGCGTCGTCACCGTCTGCTTGCCGGCATTGATCAGATCGGCGTCGACCTCGTCATCCGTGGGAAACGGGCCGATGCCAAGCAGGCCGTTTTCCGACTGCAGCCAGACTTCCATGCCGTCGGGCACGTAGTTGGCAACCATCGTGGGCAGACCGATGCCCAGATTGACGTAAAAACCGTCCTTCAGTTCTTTTGCCGCGCGCGCGGCCATCTGTTCGCGATCCCAAGCCATGATCTGCCTCCTTAGTGACGGGTGGTGCGTTGTTCGATGCGCTTTTCCGGATGTGCGTTGAGCACGATCCGGTGCACATAGATACCCGGCAGATGCACCTGGTCCGGATCGAAGGTGCCCGTGGGCACGATTTCTTCGACTTCGACGACGGTGATCTTGCCCGCCATCGCGACGTTGGGATTGAAGTTGCGCGCTGTGCGCCGGAACACCAGATTGCCGCTGCGGTCGGCCTTCCAGGCCTTGACCAGCGAAATATCAGGTGTCAGGGACCGTTCCATCAGGTAGGTGCGGCCATTGAATTCCCGGGTTTCCTTGCCGTCGGCCACCACCGTACCCACCCCGGTCGGCGTAAAGAAAGCCGGAATGCCGGCACCGCCCGCGCGCAGTTTTTCGGCCAGCGTGCCCTGCGGGGTGAATTCCAGTTCCAGTTCCTTGGCCAGGTACTGGCGTTCGAATTCCTTGTTTTCCCCCACATACGAGGCGATCATCTTTTTGATCTGGCGCGTGGTCAGCAGCTGACCCAGACCGAAACCATCGACACCCGCGTTATTGCTGATGCAGGTCAGGCCATGCACCCCCGAATCGCGCAGCGCGGCGATCAGGGCCTCGGGAATCCCGCACAGCCCGAAACCGCCGACGGCAATCATCTGATTGTCGGCAACGATGTCGCGCAATGCGGCGGTAGCGCTTTCATAGACTTTATCCATACGACGTTTCCTTCGAGACTGAAAAGAACCATGAATCAGGCTGAGAAGCAGCGCGCGAGCGCCTGCCGGTCGATCGGCACCGAAGCGGTCGCGCCTGATGCGCAACGGCTTTATGCCCACCACGATACCGGCAGGATACAACAGCGGTTTGAGAAAATCACATGAGGCGCGCCGCGGCGCCTCAGAGGAATGCGTGTGCTGCCTTCGAGTCGAAGTGCGCCCAGACCCGGTTGCCCCGGGCAAGTTCTGGGATGACCGAATGACCGAACGGCAACCGCACGAACAAGCCTTGGCCCTGGTCTGTCTCGGTGCTGACCTCGACGGTATTGCCCAGGAACGTCAGGTCCCGGATGACGACCGGCAGGCTGCAATCCCTGCGATCGAGAGACAGCGACAGGCGCTCCGGCCGTAGCAGCAGGGCGGCCGTTCCGCTGCCCCCAGCCTGGCCTTGTACGGGTACGTCGTCGATGACGATGCCCTCGCATACCGACAGCTTGGCCCGGTGAGCTTCCACCGAAAGGACTTTGGCGTCCAGGAAGTTGCTATCCCCCACGAAACCCGCGACAAAGCGCGTGGCCGGTTCCGCGTAGAGTTCTTGCCCTGTTCCGATTTGCTCGATCTGCCCTTGGTTGAATACGGAAATCCGGTCGGAAAGGCGCAGAGCTTCTTCCTGATCATGGGTCACATACAGAATGGTGACGCCTGTCTCTTGGTGAATGCGGCGAATCTCCAGTTGAATTTCTTCACGCAGCTTTTTATCCAGAGCCGACAAGGGTTCATCCATGAGCAGCAGCGGCGGGTTGTAGACCAGCGCGCGCGCAAGCGCAACCCGCTGCTGCTGGCCGCCCGACATGAATGCAGGCATGCGGTCCGAGAAACCCTCCAGCCGTACCAGCTTGAGCGCCGCCTGGACCCGGTCTTCGATTTCCGATTTGGCGCAACGGCGGACCCGCAGCGGAAAGGCCACGTTTTCTCCCACGGTCAGATGGGGAAAGAGCGTATACCGCTGAAAGACCATGCCGATATTGCGCTGATGCGAGGGGACGGACAGCAAGCTTTTGCCATTGAGCAGGATGTCGCCTTCCGTGGGCTCCTGAAAACCGGCCAGAATATAAAGCGTCGTGGATTTCCCGGACCCCGATGGCCCCAGGAATGTCATGAATTCACCCTCGGCAACGTCGAGCGTGACATTTTCGATGGCGGTGACAGAGCCGTAGTCCTTGCGGATACCCTCGATGCTGAGAAAAGCTTGGGTCATTTTTGACGCACCTTACGGAAAATCACTGGGGAAATCATGAGGACGAGCGTGAAAACCATCAGGATGGTGGACACGGCCGCCACGACAGGCGTCAGGTCCTGACGCAGCGTCGTCCAGATTTTGACGGGCAGCGTCTGCAATGTCGGGCTGGACATGAAGATCGCCAGCACGACTTCGTCCCATGAGGCCAGAAAAGAAAAAATCGCCGCGGCAAACAATCCGTGGCTGATGGCCGGGACCGTGACGCGAAGGCGTGCTTCCCAGGGGCTGGCCCCGCACAGGATGGCTGCGTCTTCTATCGAGCGATCAAACCCGTCAAGCGCGCTGCTGATCGAGATGATCGAAAACGGCAGCGCGATCAGCAGGTGGGCGATGACGAATCCGACCGTCGTACCGGCCAGCCCCAGTCTCAGAAACAAGGCATACAGTGCGACAGCCAGCACGATGACCGGCAGGATCATGGGTGTCAGAAAGAGCGCCCTGAGCAGTTCCTTTCCGGCAAAGTTGCCGCGATTCAGCCCGAGTGATGTCAGAAAACCCAGCCCCACCGACAGAATGGTGACGATGACGGCGATCTTCAGGCTGGTCAACGCGGAATAGAGCCAGCGCGGATCGGCGAAAAGTTCGACATACCATTGCAGCGTCCAGGACGGGGGCGGAAAGATCAGCCATTGCGACGATCCGAACGACAAAGCCGCAATGAAGACGATCGGCAGCACCAGGAACATCAGCACCAGGACCGCAATACCAATCAGAACGTAGCGCAGCGCGCCCAGGCGATTGAAGTCGAGCAGCATAGGTCACCTCTTGGAATAGGGGTTGAAAAACCTTAGTTGCACGAAGTACAGCCCCAGCGTGACAACCAGCAGGACAAAGGCGGCGGCCCCTCCCAACCCCCAATTGAGCAGCGACTGCACCAGTTGCGCGATAAGCTCGGCGAGCATCATGCTCGAGGCCCCGCCCAGCAGGGAGGGAGTCACAAAGTAGCCCAGCGACATCACGAACACCATGAGCGCACCCGCGGCGATCCCCGGCATCGACAGCGGCAGCAGCACACGACTGAAGCATTGCCACTTGTTCGCCCCGCAGAGTGCGGCCGCTCTCAGGGTCGAGGGGTCGATGGCCCTGAGGATACCGATCAGCGGCAAAATGATGAACGGCAACATGATGTAGACCATGCCGATGGTGACGCCGGTCATGTTGTTGACCAGCGACAAGGGCTGGTCGATCAATCCCAGCGCCATGAGCATCTTGTTGATC
Source organism: Castellaniella sp. MT123 (assembly GCF_039614765.1). Taxonomy (NCBI): domain Bacteria; kingdom Pseudomonadati; phylum Pseudomonadota; class Betaproteobacteria; order Burkholderiales; family Alcaligenaceae; genus Castellaniella; species Castellaniella sp. MT123. The sequence goes on along the minus strand of NZ_CP154879.1, from coordinate 161,930 downwards.
ACGCCCGTACGCTGCAGCAGCACCATCCAGGCATAGGTGCGTGCCAGCAGGTTGGTCCACATGGACAGGATGATGACTGCCAGGAAAACGGCGGACCAACCGCGCGGCATGATGGCCAACAGCCAAGCCACGGGAAAGCCGATCACGACCGCAACCAGCGTGACGATACCCGCCACGAGAAACGTATTGGTGAACACCCGCAGGTAGGTCGTCGAGCCGAAGAACACGGCATAGTTTTCCAGGCCCGGCGCAGGCTCGAGCACACTGCGCAGCAGCAACATGGCCACGGGCACGATGAAAAATAGCACGATCAGGATGAAAGCGGGCACGATGTAGGGGACGGCTCCGCGCGGCCGCCGATTCACGGCCCTTGGGCGTGTCCCTGGCAATGTGGCCTTGCTGGTCTGGATGGCCATATCGATCTACCTTGGTTGGCGGAAGCGGCAATACTGCCGCTTCCCGGTCGATGCTATCTAAAACTTACTTGGCTTGCCACGCGTACCAGCGTGTCCCGATTTCGTCGCGATGCTTTGCCCAATATGTCAGATCCGCATTGACTTGCGTGGCAGCCTGCTTGTCCGGCAAGGTGGCACGAATGTCCTTCGGCATCAACGCGGGCGAGTCCAGATTGATAGGCGCATAGCCGGTCATTTCCGCGAACTTGGCCTGCGAGGCCGCACTCGTCGCATAGGCGATGTATTTCATCGCCGCTGCCTTGTGCTTTGCGCCTTTGGGAACGATCAGCATGTCGGCTGCCGTGATGTTCTGGTCCCAGGACGTCTCGACATGGACACCTGTTTTCACCAGTGCGGTGAGCCGGCCATTCCAGAAAAACCCGTAAGGCGTTTCAGCCGAGGCAAGCAGCTGCTGGGATTGCGCCCCGCTGCTCCACCAGACAATGCTGGATTTGATGGTATCCAGCTTTTTGAAGGCTCGATCCAGATCGAGCGGATACAGTTTGTCGGCAGGCACCCCATCAGCCAGCAGAGCGGCCTCGATGACCCCGGGAGCGGACCATTTGTAGAACGTGCGTTTGCCGGGAAATTTCTTCAGATCGAACAGATCGGCCCAAGTCTTCGGGCAGGCCTTGACGGCATCCTTGTTGCACCCGATGACGAACGAATAGTAGAAACTTCCCACCGCGTAGTCGGTCACGAACCGGGGATCCAGGCGGCTCTTGTCGATCACGGAGAAGTCCAGCTTCTCCAGCATGCCATCCGCGCCGGCCTTGACTGCATAGTCGCCCTCGGCATCCACGACATCCCACGACACATCGCCCGATTCGACCATGGCCTTGATCTTGCCGTAGTCGGTGGGTCCGTCCGGCAGGACCTTGATCTTGGTTTCCTTGGAAAAACCATTGGCCCAGATGCTCATCTGGGCGTCCTGCGTGGTGCCGCCCCAGGAGGTGAACACGAGGGTTTGATCAGCAGCGTAGCTGTTGGCGGCAAATGCCATTGCAATGGCAAAGAAAAGCGATTTGGTTTTCATGGTCTGTCTCCTGTCAATTCCTGTTGGTATGATCAAAACCCGCCTATACACCATCCGGTACGACGACGATCTTGCCAAAGCATGAACGCCCTTCCAGTTCACGCATGGCATCCTGGATCCTGCTCAGCGGAAACACGGCGTGGACCACCGGGTCGAACTCGTTGCCGGCCATGATCGCCAGCAACTGCCGCAGGTCTTCGTTCCTCCATCCGTCCGACCCCCGGATGTCCATTTCCCGCGTCCACAAATAGCGCAAATCGGTATTCGCTTCGAACCCGGTCGTTGCGCCACAACACAGCAGTCTGCCCCCGTGCTTCACGGATCTCAGGGACTGGAGCCAGGTGGCCGTCCCCGTGAAATCAACCACGGCGTCCGCACCCTGCTTGCCGGTCAGATTCCAGACCTGCTTGCCGAATTGCCCGTCGGGGGCTACGACGCATTCATGAGCGCCGATCGACTTCAGCCGCTCGGCTTTGGCATCGCTGCTGGTGCAGGCGATGACGTGGGCGCCGGCCCTGACGCCCAGCTGGACACAGGCCACCCCGACGCCGCCGCTGGCACCCACGACCACCAGGGACTCGCCGGACTTCAGCTGTCCACGGCTATGGAGCATGCGGTACGCCGTGCCATAGGCCGTGGGCAGACAGGAATATTCGACGAATCGCTTGTTTTCCGGAAGTCTCAGGATGCCTTTCGCCGATACCACCACATAATCGGAAAAGCCGCCCCAGTAGGCCTCTCCCAGCATTTCGCCATTCCAGAACGGGTCGATCAGGACCGCGGCCCCGACGTCCAGTCCGGTCACTTCCGGGCCGATGTCCTCGATCCAGCCCGCCACGTCGCACCCGCCCACATGCGGCATGGCAATGTGGCGGCCCGGCATCCCGTCGCGAATGAAGATATCGAGCCGGCTGAGCGAACATGCCGCGACTTTGACCAGGACCTCTCCCACGCGCGGCACCGGCCGGGCGACTTCTTCCACTGAAAGCACTTCAGGACCGCCATGCTGACGCATGACGGCTGCCATCATTTTCTTTGTCATCCGACTCACCTTTTTCCTTATGTTCGGCCAACCACTCGAAGCCGGAGAACGTGTCCGCGACACGCCCCCCGTCATTCATCGATGCGTGCCCGGTTTATTGACGAAACGTTCATGCGCCTGCTGGATGGCAAGCCGCCTCGGCTCCGAATCGAGCAATTCCACCCGGCATGCCTGCCAGCGATCCATATCGGCTTGCCCCGCTTCCAGGTCCGCCAGGAGCCGTTTCGTTGCCCGAACGGCCTGCGAATGCCGACCTTCGAGTTTCCGCAGATCCTCCAGCGCGATGCGCACGGCATCCCCCTGGGGCACGACCCGGGAGAACAATCCCGCGTCGTGCGCGGCCCGCGTATCGAACCGTTCGCCCGCCAGCAGCAGGCGCGCCACGGTATCCGCCCGATGGCGTCGCCGGAGGCGATCGATCGCCTCCGGGTTATAGAGAAGCCCAAGGCGCACAGCGGGGATCTGCATGAAACTTCCCTCGCCCGCAATCCTGTAGTCGCAGGCCAGGGCGATGTCCGCCGCGGCGCCCATGCACGGCCCCTCGATCGCTGCAACGACAATCCTGTCCGAAGCCAGGAGCGAGGCGACCAGTCCGGCCACCGCCTCGTCATACTCGAGATCCTGGCGAGTGCCTTTCAACTCCCGAAAATCCGCTCCCGCGCTGAAACAGCCGGCCGCACCCGTGATCACGATGCCGAGAATATCCGCACCGGCACCTTCGACGGCATCCGCCAGACCGGACAGCATCCGGCGGGACAAGGCATTCCTGGCGGCCGGATCTTTCATCTCCAGGACCAGGACCGTCCCCTGAATCGATGCTTCTACGAGGTTTTCACTCATGAGCCACCTGTAGGTCTCAAGTCCAGATCGAATCCAATCCACGACGATCCAAGGCCACCGCTTCCTCGACATCCTGAGAAAGATCCAGTAGCAGCTGTTCGGCTCCGGCCCTGACGACGAGCTGCAGGCTCACGGGAAGGCCACCCACCAAGCCGCAGGGAACCGCGGAAGCGGCAACCCCCCCCACATTGAAGGGCGCGGTGAACGGAAACGCACCCCACAGCCAATCCACGGCAACGTCACCGATGAACTTCGGCCTTTGGTCCAGGGGAAACGCCGGAACGGCTGTCGCCGGGGAAATCAGAACGTCATAGCGATCGAAAAACTCGCCCAGGCGCCGGCGGAAGCCGGGCAGAAGGCCCCGGGCCCGCTCGACATCGACGGGGTCCAGGACCAAGGCCGCCTTGAGGGTGGACCGCTCGTAGCGCGTGAGTTTTTCGGGGCAAAGCTTCAACAGGTGCCCCCGTTCGCGGTGCTCTTCTTCGAGCACCAGCGGACCGAAGATATCATCCCAACCCTGGATGGGAGGATGATCCGCCTCGAGGCGATGCCCCAGATCTTCGAACACCCTCGCCGCGCGTTCCACCACCAGCGCCAGATCCCGATCCACCGGACGATTCTCCGGCGCCGGGCAATAGCAGACCCGCAAGGGCTTTCTGGTCGACCGGCGATCGAACCGCGAACCGGCCAGCACCCCCAGGAGAATCCGCGCATCGGCCACGGACTTGGCCATCGGTCCGGCCGAGACAAATTCGGACATTGCACGGAAACCGTCCTCGTCCTTGCACACTCCCGCAGACGGCTTGAGGCCGAAAACCCCTGCGAATGCCGCCGGGATCCGAATCGATCCGCCTCCGTCGGACCCCACGGCAAGAGGGGCAAGCCGCGCGGCAATCGACGCGGCGGCCCCGCCGCTGGAGCCCCCCGGCGTGCGCGTCACGTCCCAGGGGTTGGCCGTATCCGGGCCCAGCAGATTATCGGTCGTCGCGGACTGGCCGAACTCGGCCGTATTGGTCTTGCCCAGGAAGACGGCCCCCGAAGCACGCAACCGGCGCACCAGTCCGGAATCGCTCTTGGAGATCTGGCCCCGATAGACTTCGGAACCCAGCGTCGTCTGGATGCCTGCGACATGAAAGGCATCCTTGATCGAGATGGGAACACCTTCCAAGGCAGCACCCGCGCTGCCCGCCGCATAGGCGCGTTCGGCCTGCCTGGCCTGGGAAAGCGCCAGGTCGCGGGTCAGCTGAACATAGGCATGCAACTTGGAGTCGTGCCTTTCGATCCGTGCGAAGTATGCCTGCGCAACTTCGACCGGGCTGAGCGTACGCGCTTGGTAAGCACCGAGGAGCTGCGCGACAGAAAGGGAACTGACATCGTTAGCCATGAGGATGGACTCCTCCGCTGACGCCATAGACTTCGCCCGTGATGTACCCGGCCTTGTCGGACAGCAGGAACGACACCAGCGCGGCGACGTCCTCGGGACGCCCGACCCGGCCCACGAGGGACCGGTTTTCAGCATAGCCGCTGAAAAACTCGTCCGGATAGATCTTGCGCAGGAAATCGTTGTAAATCAGGCCTGGCGTGATGGCATTGACGCGGATGCCGTGCTTCCCGTTTTCAGCCGCCGCCACCCGGGTCAGGGCCAGCACACCGGCCTTGGCGGCGGAATAGGCGGCTCCGTGCTCGGCCGATGTTTCGTAGGCTGCGATCGAACTGATGTTCACAATCGAGCCGCCGCCTTGGGCGATCATCGACGGCAAAATGTGGTGCATCGTCAGGAAGGTGCCCGTCAGGTCGATGTCGAGGCAACGCTGCCAGTCCTTCAGGGCCAGGTCGACAACCGAGGCAATGGTGGACCAGCCAGCGTTGTTGACCAGGGCATCGATCCGGCCCTTCTCGGCGACGACCTTTGCGACGCATTGCTCGACGGCCTGCGCGTTGCTCACATCGAGGGGAACCGCCATGAAGGGACGCCCGTGCTCCTTGGACAATTGTTCCGCGAACTCGCGACAGCGACGCTCATGCGCATCCGTGATCACCACGTCGTAGCCATCTTCCGCCAGCTGACGGGCGATCGCGCTGCCGATTCCGGCTCCGGATGCGGCGGTGATCAGTGCCACTTTGCGTTCGTTCATTTCATCATCTCCTTGGAATCAAACCATTTGTCGTCTGAAGCCGGCGAGAGCGGCCGGGGTTCCGGCACGCCCGCCTGCACGGGAAAAGGAAGAGCGCCGATTCAATGACCCAGCGCCTTCGACAAGGCTTCCGTCACCGCCTCGGGGTTGTCTACGTTCATCAGGTGCCCAGCTTCGGGAATGGACAGGAATTCGGCACCCGGCAAGGCATCCAGAAGGATCGATGCCGCCTTCTGCGGACAGAACTGGTCGTGTTCGGCCCCGATCACCACCACCGGCGTCCTGATTCGCGACAGGCATGGCGTCAGCGGATCGGCATTCAGGCGCATCATGGCCCTGGCGGCATTGATGTAGCCTTTGCCGTCCCCGACCGCGGCGAGCCGCGCGGTGACGACCCGATCGAGCGCCTCGTGCGCCCTGAAGATCCCGGCGTCGGTGTCGGCGCGCATGGCGTCCTTGAATGCATCCGCACGGGTATCGGCGGCCTTTTCGATCCGGTCTTCATAGAACGGCACGGCTGAACGTCCGACGACAGACGATGTCCCCAGCACAACCGATTTCCGGACCAGGTCCGGACGTTCGGCGGCAGCCCAGAGTGCGACGGTACCCCCCAGCGAAAACCCGACGACGGTGGCGGGACCAGTGACCTTCTCGATGAAAGCCAGCAAATCGTTTCCCAGTTGCGCCAAAGTTCCGTCGGACTGGCCGTTGCCCGTCTGTCCATGGCCGCGCAGGTCATAGGCGAAACTGTGGAACCGGCCCAGCGCGTGCTGTTGCACGCGCCAGGTATGGCGGTCTTCGGCCAGACCGTGGACGAACACAAGCGGATCTCCGGCCCCATGCTCGGTATAGGCCACATCGATATCGTTAATAGTCACTTGGTTCATGGAATCTCTCTCGTCAGCCAAATACGGCCTGGCCGTTTCCCAACACCACTGCGCCCTGCGAAAGCGTCTGGAAATAAATCCGGCCGTCTTTTTTCCCTGACACCACGGTCAGCGAATCGCCGGGAAGCACGGGTGACGTCAGGCGGGCTTCCAGACTGCTGAGATCCGCGGGATGGACACCATGCTGACCGGCAATGATCCGTGCGGAAATCCCCAGCGTGCAGAGGCCATGCAGGATCGGACGGGGGAATCCATTGGCGCGGGCGACCTCTGGATCGATGTGGACCGGATGCAGATCGCCCGTCAGACGATACAGAGCGGCCAGCTCGGGCCGGGTCGCCGTGTCGGTGGTCTCGGTATAGACCACATCCGCGGTCGCGGAGGCCGACGGACCACGATCGCCGCCCCAGCCGCCCACCCCCGGCAAGAAAACCGTGTAGGTCGCCGTGAAGTATTCGGAAGCGACTTCGACCTCGACCAAGGTGGCCTTCCCCTTGTCGTAGACATGAGATATCCGGCCACGCATTTCGATACGTCCCGAGGCCGGCAACGGCCGATGGATCTGAATTTTCTGCGCGACATGCAGCGACGCCTTGGGATCGTAGGCCCCCAGCCTGCCCGCCGACTCGACAGCCCACAGACCCAGGGCGCAGCCGAATGTCGGCAGTACCCGCAAATCGCGTTCATAGACCAGATCCAGATCCGATGCCGCCGCACCCACGGCCAGCGCATACAGGATTGCCCTGTTGGCTTCATGCGTGGACACATGGACGCCGAGATCGGTTCCGGACAACTGAGAAAGCTGGTTGCTCATGATGATTCCCATATCCTTGCCAACGATCGCACCGACCCGGCCGCTACTTGACCCATTCCTGGACTTCGACGAGCACGCCGTAGCAGCTCGCGGGATGGATGAAGACGATCCGCACCTCGGAGAAGACTTCGCCGCGATATTCGTAGTTCTTCAAGACATAAGGTTCGTCGCGCGTCAGCCGGACGCCTTTTGCCTTGAAATGTGCAATCGCCTCGTTCAGATTCCGCGTCCGCACGCAGATTTCGTGGACGCCCTCGCCGCGCTTTTCGATCGCTTGGGACAAGGGGCCGGTCCCGGTCGAATCGGCGACGATGGCAATTCTTTCATTGCCGATCCATACACCCCGCTGAATGAGCTCGATGCCTTCCAGAGGTTCCGAGGCCAGACCATCCGCGGGCGCCGCGAAGATTTCACTGAGCCGATCGGTGGCCTTGTCCAGGTCCTTCACGGCGATGACGACTTCCTGCATGCTGTAGAACAACGGTTCCATCACTGTCTCCCTATTTTCTCGGGTTGGAATCAAAATAAATCACGGCAATCCATTGGCTTCCGGGGATTTCATTTTTTCCCAGAGCGCAATCAATTCCTTCTTGACCACCTTGCCAAAACCGCTTCTTGGCAACTGTTCCACGAAATAGATCCGGCTGGGCACCTTGTTGCGCGACAGTCTTTCCCGGCAGAATTCCTGGACGTCCGTTTCACCGGGCGTCCCATGCCGGCCATCCGCAGCCCGGACCACGACCGCCACGAGATCCTGTCCCAGAATCGGGTCCGGAATGGCCAGGACCGCCGCGTCGGCCAGACCCTCATGGCCCAGCAGAACCTCCTCGACTTCGGCGGGATAGAACTTGAATCCGCCCCGATTGATGCGATCGCTTTTGCGTCCGGTAATCCGCAGCAGGCCGTCTTCTTTGCCGACGAAGCCGGTATCTTCCGTGTGGATCCAGCCATCCCCGTCGATGCGCTTTTTGGTCTCCGCCTCGTTCAGGTAATACCCCACCATTTGCCCCGGCGCCCTGAGAAGGACCTCGCCGGAATCGCCGGGTGCGCACGGATTCCCCGCTTCATCGACAACCGCAAGGTCCGTCGGCCAGATCGGCTTACCGATGGCCGTCGGATCAAGATCCATATCCGGGCCAAAATTGAGCGTCTGCCCGACCATGGTTTCATTCAGGGCATACCAGTTGGCGATGGACGCCCGCGGCCAGCGTTCTTTCATCGACTGGTACAGGGCGGACGTCATGGGCGCGCCGCTCGTGGTCATGACCTGTACCTTGGACGCCCTGGAGTCATCGCTGACTGGCCCTTGGCACATCATCGCGTAGTGGGCCGGAGCCCCCGCATAGACAGTCGTGCCGGCCAGCACCATTTCTTTTTCCTCAGCCAGCGGATCGAATCTACGCCCCCGGTAGCTCACGGGACATCCGGCCAACACGGCCGCATACAAGGTATTGACGATGCTGGTGGGCAAATAGGCGGGTACCGGCGACTGAATCACATCTTCCGGACCGATCGCGCGCCCCCCGCGCGGCGCGGCGAAGACGCCATTGACCATTCTTTCGGCCAGCTGAACACAACCGCCATGCGTGATCATCGCCGCCTTCGGCCGCCCGGTCGTGCCCGAGGTAAAGGCAAGCAACGCGCAATCCTCCGGTTTCGGGCGAACCCGATCCGACCGCCCGGTGTCCGCCGGCGCGCCCTTCCCGTCCTCTACCGAGGCGACCAGATGGAAAGCGCCACCATCGACGGAAAAGATCAGCAGATCCAGGGGACTGCCCTGGGTGGACATGCCATCGAGGGAGAACTCCCGCAGATCTTCGTCCTTGTGAGCCAGCAACAACCCCCTGCTGACGATGACTGCGGTTGCCGCCACATCCTTGGCGAACCGCTTGACCTCCGTGAGGCTGAGGCGGTCATCCAGCGGGGCCATGATGCAGGCGCTGTCCGCGACGCCGTGCTGCGCGCAGACCACTTTGCGGCAATCGGCCGTATCCACCCACACCAGAACCGGGGTATCGGGCCGGTAGGTGGCGGCTTGCCGCAGACGCGCCGAAATGGCCTTCGCCCCATCCAGCCATTCGCGAAAGCTCATGTGACCCGCCGGCGATCTGACGGCAATGGCATCCGGCGTCGCCCGGGTACGTTTTTCGAGAAGATCCGGCAAAGTCAGCTTGCCCGCTGCTTCGAAATCGAGATTCCTCAGATATTCATGGATTTCAGCACTGCCCATTTTTGACTCCGGCAATCACTCAACGACCCGTCAGCTGATCGACCAGCAGCGCCCATTCCGCCGGCCAGCTTTCCGGCGTCGTGTAATTTTCTTCACTGCGGATACGCCCGATATTTCCCGCGACATCCTCGACCGTCAGCCGGCCCTGGCGGACGGGATGTTTGAAGAAACCCGGGGACCGCGCGACGAAAAGCCTGGCGACCGAGCCGGACCCCGCGGACCAGGTCTCGCCTGTATAGGCGCACTCGCGGGCCGCGAAATAACCCACGACGGGGGCCACAAGTTCGGGAACCACCATGTCCTCGCTGACCTGGTGATATTGGGGCATCTCGACATCGTCGGTCAGTTGCGTGGACGCCATGGGGGCCACCGCGTTCACCTTGATGCCATGCCTGGCGCCCTCGAGCTTGAGGACCTGCAGCAGCCCGAATACGCCGCCTTTGGCTGCCGCGTAAGGTGCAATGCCGCCGTTGCCGAACAACGCGACCCCTGAGGTCGTGAATATGATCCGGCCGTATTGCTGTTTGACCATCTGCTGATAGCAAGGCTGCGTGACATAGAACGCCCCCCAGACATGCACATCGAAAATTGGCGCGGCGGCGGCGGGATCAAGCTTGTTGAAGGACGTCAGCGAGATATTTCCCGCATTATTGACGAGGATGTCGATACGCCCGTATTTCGACATGGCCAGGTCAGCGATGGCCTGGCCGCCTTCACGGGTAGCGACCGACGATGTGTTCGCAACGGCTTCGCCTCCCTCGTCCCGGATCTCTTGCGCGGTGAGTTCGGCGGAACTGACGGATGACCCATCGACTTGCTGTCGAACGCCGATATCGTTCACGACCACCCGGGCGCCCCGGGCAGCCAGCAATTTCGCGTAAGCACGGCCCAACCCGCTGCCCGCCCCGGTGACGATCGCCACCTGCCCTTCATAGCGAAAATCCGCATCCGATATGCCGCTCATATTTGCTTCTCCATGATCCAGTCACGCTCCGATCCAAAATCAGAATCCGTAGATATCCCCGCGCAAGGCCAGGTTGCCGCGCTGAAGGAATTCGATGAAATATGCTCGTGCCGCCCCGGACGGGTGCATGACTGGATTGTGGACAGTGCGTTATCCTCGATGGGGCGAAAAACGACCCCGGCGGCGCCCAACGGCATCCGCGCTCTATCGTTGGTTGTCTCCACAATCTTCGGAACCGACTGATGCACCATGTCACCACCCTCTGCAAACCGATCGACCGGACTTTCGAGTCTTTTTATGTTCTTCTGTACTTGCACTGTAAGTGAGGCTACGTTAAAAAGCAATAGTGATATCACTTTTTTTTAAGTTCAGACCATGCTCAAAAAAGCACCCGAACCCATCCTCCCGCAGCCCACGACCCCCAAGGGGCGAGCCACCCTGGCGCGCATTCTGGCAAGCGGGCGAGAAACCTTCGGACAGGCGGGCTACGTCTCGATGCGCATGAGCGATCTGGCCGAAAGAGCCGGATTGTCGATGGGCGCGCTCTACCGCTACTTCGACAACAAAGACGATGTCTTTCTGGCGATCATCCACGACATCCACAACGAGCTGTACGCGGCCAGCCGGCCCGGCGAGCCTCACATCTTCCGCGACCACCCGCGCAAGGCGATCCTGGAATCCAACCGCGGCTATCTGACCCATTACCGCAACCATCGCAAGGTCATGCGGGCCTTCATCGAAGCGACGATGGTGGACCCGCGTTACAACGACATGTGGTGGTACATGCGCGAACGCCACATCATCCGGGTCGCCACCGCGCTCGAACGGGATCACGGGATTACCGAAGTCAACCGGATGCCGGCACGGATCTCCCTGGAAGCACTGGCCTCGATGACCGAACAGTCGGCCTATGTCTGGTATGCGCACCCGGACGCGGCGGCCGACATGCTGCCGGTGGCCGACGCGGCGTGCATCGTCAGTGAGATCTGGTATTGCACGCTGTTCTCGAAGATGACCTGACCACGTGCGACACGAGACAGATCCGCGACGCCCGCACATCTGAACCCGCCGATCCGTTCTCCGGAACGCGATAGTCAAGGCCGAGTTCTGCAATACAATGGCCGGCAATCAGCCGGGCACGGGCCCTGCGCACCGATCATGAAGAAACGGGAGCCATTCAATCATGACTGAACGTGAATCGATGGAGTACGACGTCGTTATCGTCGGGGGGGGGCCGGCCGGTCTGTCGGCAGCCATCCGGCTGAAGCAACTGGCCGCCGAACGGGGCCAGGACGTCAGCGTCTGCGTTCTGGAAAAGGCCGCCGAGATCGGGGCGCACATCCTGTCGGGCGCAGTCATGGACCCGCAGGCCCTGAACGAACTGATCCCCGACTGGAAGGAAAAGGGCGCACCGCTGGACGTCGCCGTCACGGATGACCGCTTCCTGTTCCTGACCGAATCGGGTGCGCGCGGCACCCCAGGCTGGCTGCTGCCCGATTGCTTCAAGAATCACGGCAATTACATCGTGCGTCTGGGCCATGTCACGCGCTGGCTGGGCGAACAGGCGGAATCCCTGGGAGTGGACGTCTTCCCCGGCTTTGCCGCAGCGCAGATCCTGTATAGCGAATCGGGCGCCGTGCGGGGCGTGCTGACAGGCGACATGGGCGTGGCGCGCGATGGCAGCCACACCGACGCCTACCAGCCCGGCATGGAACTGCTGGCCCGCTATACGGTCTTCGCCGAAGGGTCGCGCGGCCACCTGGGCCGCCAGCTGATCGAGAAATACCGCCTGGACGCCGGCCGCGATCCGCAAAGCTACGCCATCGGCATCAAGGAACTCTGGGAGGTCGATCCCTCGCAGTCGCGTCCCGGAACGGTCATGCACACGTCGGGCTGGCCCCTGGATTCGGACACCTACGGCGGCTCCTTCCTGTATCACCTGAACGACAACCTGGTGGCGGTCGGACTGGTGGTCGGACTGGATTACGCCAATCCCTGGCTGTCGCCATTCGAGGAATTCCAGCGCTACAAGACCCACCCCGCCATCCGCAAGACATTCGAGAGCGGCAAGCGCATCTCCTACGGTGCCCGGTCGCTCACGGCCGGCGGGCTGCTGTCGCTGCCCAAAATATGCTTCCCCGGTGGCGTCCTGGTCGGCTGCGAGGCCGGCGTGCTGAACGCCTCGCGCATCAAGGGCAGCCATTCGGCCATCAAGACCGGCGCACTGGCCGCCGAGGCGGCCTTCGACGCCCTGGCGGCCGGCCGCAGCCACGACGAACTGACCGCGTACCCGGCCGCGTTCGAACGGTCCTGGCTGCACGCCGAACTGAACAAGTCCCGCAATTTCAAGCAGTGGTTCAAAAAAGGCCGCACGGTCGGTACGCTGATGACCGGCATCGAACAGTGGCTGTTCAAGGGCAAAATGCCCTGGACGATCCATCACACCAAGCCCGACCACGCCTGTCTGCAGCCTGCGGCGGAATGCGCCCGCATCGACTACCCGAAACCCGATGGCAAGCTGACCTTCGACCGCCTCAGCTCGGTGTTCATCTCGAACACCAACCACGACGAAAACGAACCGGTGCACCTGACGCTGAAGGACGCATCGGTGCCGGTCAAGGTGAATCTGGCGAAGTTCGGCGGGCCCGAGGCGCGGTTCTGTCCGGCCGGGGTCTATGAATTCGTGAAGACTGAGACCGGCGAAGACCGGTTACAGATCAACGCGCAAAACTGCGTCCACTGCAAGACCTGCGACATCAAGGACCCGACGCAGAACATCGTCTGGGTGACCCCTCAGGGCGGCGAGGGGCCGGTCTACAACGGCATGTAAAATGCCACTGGGCGCCGCCATCCCAGCTGCGCCCGAGTCAAACCGTTCAAGCATACCGGGCGGGAGCCCATCACCGATGGATATCGCTTTCGCCACCAAATTCCTGGGCGCCCTGTTCGCCATCATGAATCCGTTTCTCACCCTGCCGGTGTTCCTGGCGGTGACGGCCAACCGGACCCTTGCCGAACAGCGCAATCTCGCGACGGCGATCCTGCTCTACACGACGGTCATGTGCGTCGTCATCTCGGTGGCCGGCAGCCACATCATCAGCTTTTTCGGCGTGACGCTGGACGCCTTCCGGGTCGCGGGGGGCATCGTGCTGATCGGCATCGCGCTGTCGATGCTCAACGGCCAGCCGATCACCTCCCACGAACGCGCCACCCAGGAAAAAAGCGCCAACACGGCGGCTGCGGCGGGGATGGACGACAATCCGGGCTTCTATCCGCTGACTTTTCCGCTGATCGTGGGCCCAGGCACCATCACTACCCTGATCATCTACGGGGCACAGGTGCGCCAGTCATCCCAGTACGTGGCGTTTAGCATCGTGCTGGTGGCGGTGCTGGCATCGCTGTTCATCGTGCTGTATTTCGCCGCATCGATCGGCAAGCTGCTCTCGACAAAGATGCGGGTGATCATGGCCCGCGTGATGGGGATCATCCTGGCGGCGATCGCGGTGGAGATGGTGGTCGGTGGGATCAAGGCGATGCTGCCGGGGCTGGCGCATTAAAAAAGGGGCGGGAATGTATCCCGCCCCTTTGGCTGTGTCCGGCGCCCTGGATCACAGGACGCCTTTCAACACTCGTTACCGCACCTCGGCCAGTTGTTCCAGAATGCCGGGATTTTCCAGCGTGGATACGTCCTGGGTGATGGGTTCGCCCTTGGCGACTACACGCAGCAGGCGGCGCATGATCTTGCCCGAGCGCGTCTTGGGCAGATTTTCACCGAAGCGGATCTCGCGCGGTTTGGCGATGGGACCGATTTCCTTGGCCACCCAGTCGCGCAACAGCTTGGCCATCGCAGCGGCCTCGTCGCCCTGCGGCAGCGGACCATTGAGCACCACGAAGGCGACCACGGCTTCACCCGTCGTGTCGTCCGGGCGGCCCACTACGGCGGCTTCCGCCACGAGTTCGTGCGCCACCAGGGCGGATTCGACTTCCATCGTGCCCAGGCGGTGGCCGGAGACGTTCAGCACGTCATCGATACGCCCCATGATCCAAAAGTAGCCGTCCTTGTCGCGCTGGGCGCCGTCGCCCGCCAGATAGTAGCCCTTGAGTTCCGACGGGAAATAGGTTTTCTTGAACCGTTCCGGGTCGCCCCAGATCGTGCGGATCATCGAAGGCCAGGGGCGGCGGATGACCAGGAAGCCCCCCTTGCCGCGTTCGACTTCTTCGCCGGTCTCGTCGACGATCGCGGCATCGATACCGGGCAGCGGCAGCGTGCAGGAACCGGGTTTCAGTGGCGTGGCGCCCGGCAGCGGAGTGATCATGTGGGCGCCGGTTTCCGTCTGCCACCAGGTGTCGATCACCGGGCAGCGCTCACCGCCGACGTTGTTGTAGTACCAGACCCAGGCTTCCGGGTTGATGGGCTCGCCCACCGAGCCGATGATACGCAGCGAGCTGAGGTCATAGGATTTCGGGTGGACCTTGGGATCGGCCTCGGACAGCTTGGTCAGGGACCGGATGGCGGTCGGCGCGGTATAGAACACCGTGACCTTGTGTTCCTGGATCATTTTCCAGAAGCGGCCCGCATCCGGATAGGTGGGCACGCCCTCGAATACGACCTGGGTCACGCCGGCGGCCAGCGGCCCATAGGTCACGTACGAGTGCCCCGTGACCCAGCCCACGTCGGCCGTGCACCAGAACACGTCGGTCGGCTTGGCATCGAAGGTCCATTTCATGGTCATCAGCGACCACAGCAGGAACCCGGCGCTGGAATGCTGCACGCCTTTGGGCTTGCCGGTGGAACCCGACGTATACAGGATGAACAGCGGGTGATCCGCATCGACCGGAACCGGCGGACAGTCGGTGGACTGGCCCTGGATGACGTCGTGCCACCACAGGTCGCGATCGGCATGCCACTGCACGCTGGAACCGGCGCGCTTGTAGGTGATGACCTTGCGCACGGCCTCGCAGCCGCCCATGGCCAGTGCCTCGTCCACGGCATCCTTCAGCGGGATCGTCTTGCCGCCGCGGAGCTGCGCATCGGCCGTGATCACCAGCGTGGCGCCCACGTCCACGGTGCGTTCGTGGATGCTCTTGGCCGAGAAGCCGCCGAACACCACGGAATGGATGATGCCCAGGCGCGCGCAGGCCTGCATGGCCACCACCGCCTCGATGGACATCGGCAGGTAGATGATGGCGCGCTCGCCGGTCTTGAAACCCAGCGCCTTGATGGCATTGGCGAACTGCGACACGCGGGCATGCAGTTCCTTGTAGGTGACTTTCGTCACCTGGCCGCCGTCCGCCTCGAAGATCAGGGCGACGCGGTTTTCCGCCGGCGTGCCCAGGTGCTTGTCCAGGCAGTTGGCCGAGACGTTCATCTGGCCATCGGGATAGAACTTGTAGAACGGCTTGTTTGATTCGTCCAGCACCTGGGTGAAGGGCTTGTCCCACACCAGGTTCTCATTGGCCAGGCGCGCCCAGAACGCATCCGGATCGCGGTTGGCTTCATCGCACAGGGCCTGGTAGGCTTCCATTCCCGACACGTTGGCCTGCCTGACCAGATCGGCAGGGGGCGGAAACACCCGGTTTTCCACCAGAATCGATTCAATCTCCGTAGGCATTTGGCTCGCTCCTTTAGGTTGATGTGGACCACATCATGTTTGAATTCTTTCGCGTGCAACCGTAACGCACAAGTCTTACTCGACCCTGACAATTGACGCCACAGCGGCCTCGCCGGCATCCCGGTCCCGCTTGCCGCGTTCGAAATCCAGGCGGCCCAGCAGCCACAGGCCCGCCACAAAGAACAGGCCGGTGACCAGCAGCGCCGCCCGGTGATCTCCGTGGGTCGCCCAGACCAGGCCACCATAGGTCAGCGGCCCCACCACCGCCGCCAGCTGCACGGCAAATGTCCACAGGGCGAAGAATTCAGCGGGACGATGGGAAGGCGCCAGGACCCCGACCATGGCCCGCCCGGCGCTCTGGCTGGTTCCCATGCACAGCCCCGCCAGCGTGGCGGCCGCCCAGAACACGCCCACGGAATGGGCCGAAGCCGCCAGCAGCACCATGGCGATCCAGCCAACCAGGGTCAGTGCCAACGCTTTTTTGTGCCCGATCCGGTCCTGCAGATAGCCGAAGCTGAAGGCACCGGCCGCCGCCGCGATGTTGACGAGAAACACCAGCAGCATCGTCTGGCGCATGCCAAAGCCCATGACCTCCGTGGCGTAAACCGCCGACAGCGTGATGACGACCGTGATGCCGGCCTGGTAGCTGGCGATGCACATCAACAGGCGACGAAAATCCGGAAAATCCCGCCGGGTTTCATGCCAAGCGTAGCGCAGCTGCGCCAGCATTGCCATGGGCGCGGTCGTCATCGTGGTACCCCGAGGCTCACGCAGCCAGATGGCCGACGGCAGGACGGCGATGGCAAAGTAGGCGGCGGTCAGGCCCATGATCCACGGCACATAGACCGGCGCGGTCAGGCCATGGGATTCGGCCGCGCTCGCCACCCACAGGGACAGGCCCAGGGCCAGCATGCCGCCGCAGTAGCCAAAGCCCCAGCCCCAGCCGGACACGCGCCCCATGGCCTCGGTACGGGCCAGGCCGGGCAGGAAGGACGCCACCACGGACTCGCCGACGCAGTAGAACATGTTCGACACGGCCAGCCACAGCAGGCCCCAGGCGATATTTCCCGGCCCCACGGTGGACAGGAGCGCGGTGGCGCAGACGCAGCCCACCGTGCTGGTGAACAGCAGCCGGCGATGCCCGGCCCGGGCATCCGCGCGCGCGCCCAGGCCGGGCATCGCCAGCATCACCGACAGATAGGACAGGGACAGCGCCCCCGTCAGTGCCAGCGTCCCCCAGCTGCGGCCGGCAGCCACCACGCCCACGAAATAGGCGTTGAACACCGTCGTGAGCACCACCGTGGTGTAGCTGGAATTGGCGAAGTCGTACATGGCCCAGGACCAGACCTCGCGATACCGCACGCCAGGGCGCAGGGAACTCACAACGCCGCGCGGATCTGATCGAGGGCGCCGGGGTCCTCGATGGTGGTCAGATCGCCCGGGTCGCGGCCTTCGCACAAGGCCACGATGGCGCGGCGCAGGACCTTGCCCGACCGCGTCTTGGGCAGGGTGTTGACGAACAGGATGCGCGCCGGACGGGCCACCGCCCCGTTGCGCTGTTCGATGACCCGCTTGATCTCGGATTCCAGCCGTTCCCGGCCGCCCGCCTCGTTGAGCAGATCCGGGTTGCGCAACACGGCGAATGCCATGGCTTCCTGGCCCTTGAGCGAATCCGCCACGCCCACCACCGCCGATTCGGCCACCGCCGGATGGGTGTTGACGGATTCCTCGATTTCGCGGGTGCCCAGCCGATGGCCGGCGACGTTGATGACGTCGTCGGTACGCCCCAGGATATACCAGTAGCCGTCGTCGTCAACCAGCCCCCAGTCCGACGTGGAATAGGTCAGTCGCCCGGGGAAGGACCGGAAATAGGTCTGCACGAAACGTTCGTCATTGCCCCAGATGGTGCTCATGGCCCCCGGGGGCAGCGGCGGCTCGATCGCCACGACGCCTTTCTGGTTCGGCCCGCTGTCCTGGCCGGTGGATTCGTCGACCACCCGCACGTCGTAGCCGTACACCGGTACGGTGGGGCTGCCGAATCGCGTGGGGATTTCCTCGACCCCCGGCTGGGCGGACAGGATCGGCCAGCCGGTTTCCGTCTGCCAGTAGTTGTCGATGACCGGTTTTCCGATGGCATCGGACAGCCATCTGCCGGTCAGTTCATCCAAGGGTTCGCCCGCCAGATAGACACGGTCCAGGCTGGAGAGGTCATGGCGATGCAACAGCGCCGGATCGTGTTTTTTCAGGACCCGGATCGCCGTCGGTGCCGAAAACAGGGCATTGACCCGGTGGGTTTCGACGATGCGCCAGAGGATCGCCGCGTCCGGGCGTACGGGGGTTCCTTCGTACAGGATCGTGGCCTGTCCGTTGAGCAACGGCCCGTACACCACATAGGAATGCCCCACCACCCAGCCGACGTCGCTGCTGGAAAAAAACACGTCGCCCGGTTTGCCGCCGTAGATATATTCCATGGACGCGCACAGGGCCACCGCATAACCGCCGACATCGCGCTGCACCCCTTTGGGGTTGCCGGTCGTCCCGGACGTATACAGGATGTAGCTGGGTTCATTGGATTCGAGCCA
Organism: Castellaniella sp. MT123; assembly: GCF_039614765.1. Classification (NCBI taxonomy): domain Bacteria; kingdom Pseudomonadati; phylum Pseudomonadota; class Betaproteobacteria; order Burkholderiales; family Alcaligenaceae; genus Castellaniella; species Castellaniella sp. MT123. The sequence continues at coordinate 143,333 of NZ_CP154879.1, read as the reverse complement.
GACGACCGGCACCTGCACGTCCAGATGGCGCGCGCGCAAAGTGGCGTAATCCAGGTCGCGGCCCGCCGTCAGCGCCATCGGCGCCAATCCGCGATTGACCAGCACCACATGTTCCGGCGCATGCGCGGCCTGGCCGATTGCCTGATCCAGCAGGGGCTTGTAGGCGATCGGACGCCCCCCGCGCGAACCGGCGTCGGTGGAGATGATGACCTTGGGTTGGGCATCGTCGATGCGCTGCGCCAGGTTGTGCGCGGCAAACCCGCCGAACACCACGGAATGAATCGCGCCGATGCGCGCGCAGGCCAACATGAAGAAGGCCGCCTGGGGAATCATGGGCAGGTAGATCAGTACACGGTCGCCCTGCGTCACCCCGAGATGCTGCAGGATGGCGGCGGCCGCATTGACCTCGCGCGCCAGTTCGGCCCGGGTGTAGACAATTTCCTGGTCGACCTCGGTGGACACCCAGATCAGGGCCGGCTGATCGGCCTGTGTGTCCAGCCAGCGGTCCACTGCGTTGTAGCACAGGTTGGTGCGCCCGCCGACGAACCAGCGCGCAAAGGGCGGACGGGAATAGTCCAGCACCTGTCCAAAGGGGGTTTCCCAATGGATGCGCTGAGCTTCACGCGCCCAGAACGCTTCCTTGTCCTTCACCGACTGGCGATGGAACTCGCGGATCTTCTGCATGGTTTTGTCTCCTGTGTCATCCCTCGGCCCATGTGTCCCCGTCGGGAACCCGAACCACGGATGTGTTCTGAATCTTGCGTTCCGAATCTTTTTATCGTCAGCACCGACCGTACCCGGTCACGCTGACGCGGGACTGACATTCTGCCTGAGCGCCTGGCGCACCGCCCAGTCCGCGGCCGCCAATCCCATGGAAGCCGTGACGGTCACCACGGAACCGTACCCGGCGCAGGAAAGGCCCTGAGGGGCGCCGCGAGGCCCGGCGGCGGGCCGATCGCCGTCCGCAGGGGCCTCGCACGCGGCGGCAGCCAGATCGGGATCCGTCACAACCCACGCCGAAGGCAGCACCACCGGCTGGTCGAACCACAGACAATGAACGGCCATGCGCGGCACCCGGCGCCGGGGCTTGCCTCCGGCCGCGCCGCCCTTGGGGTAACCGTGGCGCTGACGCAGTTCCTGGCGAATGCGGCCCAGCAGGGCGTCGTGCGTCACGAGCGACAGGTCGCCGGCGCGCAATGCCAGCGGATCGGTCTTTCCGCCGGCCCCGCCGCACACCAACAGCGGCCAACCTTGTTCGCGAGCGCACAGAATCATGGCGATCTTGGCGGGAACCTGATCGGTGCAATCCAGCAGCACGCCGCGCGGCCTTGCCGACAGGATGTCGCCCACGTTGCCGGCATCGACGAAGTCATCGACGCAGGTCACCCGGCACGCCGGATTGATATCCCGCACCCGTGCCGCCATGGCCTGGACCTTCGCCTGCCCCAGCGTGCTGCCCAAGGCATGCACCTGGCGGTTGACGTTGGACTCGGCGATATGGTCCATGTCGATCAGGGTCAACGCACCGACCCCCGAGCGGGCCAGCGCCTCGGCACACCAGGCGCCAACCCCGCCGATCCCGGCCACCACCGCGTGCAACCCGTCCAGCGTCCGCCAGGCCCCCACACCATACAGACGGTCCAGGCCACCGAAACGGCGTTCCAGGTCGGCGTCGCAGGCAGGACCGAGGGGCGTAAGGGAATCGGAATCGGGCATCATCGAAGGAGCGAAAAATCCGCAAGAAAGAGACGCTCCATTTTGCCATGCCCTTGCATCCACACCGCGCCGGATATCCAGCCCCAAGTCCTCTACAATAGGAAGCATTCTCCCGATCCCCGCCCTTCCATCCAGTGAACGCCCACGCGCCCCGCCCATCCCGCCAGCCCCCGCCGCCCGAGGCATTCCGGGTACGGGACGCCGCTTGGCACGAGGCATCCATCCGGCAGGCCCTCCACCACTGGGATGGTCAATCCGATCTGTGGGTCTTCGGATATGGATCCCTGATCTGGCGCCCGGAATTCGCCTTCCTGGAAGCCCGACGGGCACGTATCCATGGCTACCACCGGTCCCTGTGCCTGTGGTCGCGCATCAATCGCGGGACGCCCGAATGTCCGGGGCTGGTTTTCGGCCTGGGTCTGGGTGGCTCCTGCACCGGCCGGGCCTACCGGATCGCCGCAGCCCGGGTACCAGAGATCATGCACGCCCTGTGGCAACGGGAAATGCCCAGCGCCGCCTACATTCCGCGCTGGCTCGACTGCCATACCGATGCCGGCCCCGTGGCGGGGCTGGTCTTCACCATGGACCGCCAGGATGCCGGCTACGCGCCGGCCTTGTCGTTCGAACAGACAGTCGCCGTCATCCGCCAAGGGCACGGGCGCTACGGCGCCTGCACCGACTACGTCCTGCAGACGGCACAGGCCCTGGATGCCGCAGGCATCGCGGACCGCCGGCTGCGCGCCATCGCCGGCGCGCTACGGGACACTGAACACTCCCCTTCCTGAACAGGCATCATGTCCATCGCCGATATCCGCCAGACTTACCAGAAATACGAACTGCTCGAATCCGCCGCGGCTGCCGATCCGTATACGCAGTTCGAGCAGTGGTTCCAGCAGGCCCTGCATAGCGAAGTCCGCGAACCGACAGCGATGACGCTCGCCACCGCCGACGCGGCCGGCCGGCCCTCGGCCCGGATCGTGCTGCTCAAAGGTTTCGACGTCCAGGGTTTCGTGTTCTACACCAACTATCAGTCGCGCAAAGGTCATGACCTGGCCGCCAATCCCCAGGCCAGCCTGCTGTTCTTCTGGCCGGAACTGGAACGCCAGGTACGCATCGAGGGCGCGGTCACTCAGGTGGACGCGGCGGAATCCGATGTCTACTACGCCAGCCGGCCGCTGGGGTCGCGCATTGGCGCCTGGGCCTCGCCCCAGAGCCAGCCGATCAGCCACGAGACGCTGGCAGCCCGGGTCCTGAACCTGACGCAGGAACTGGGCGAGCACCCCGCCCGCCCGTCGCACTGGGGCGGTTATCGCCTGCGGGCCGAACAGATCGAATTCTGGCAGGGCCGGCCGTCGCGGCTACACGATCGCCTGGTCTACACCCTGAGCGCCGCAGGGGCCTGGAACCTGGCGCGCCTGGCCCCCTGATGAGCGCGATGACAGCTTCCCCGACTCCCGCCGACTTCCCGTCCCTGTATTTCCGGTCGGCGCTGGGCCGGTTTCCCACCGGGGTCACGATCGTGACGGCCGAACATCCGGACACCGGCGTCCCGCTGGGGCTGACAATCAGTTCCTTCAGTTCGGTGTCCCTGGACCCCCCCATGGTCTTGTGGGCGCTGACACACACCGCCTCGTCCCTGGCGGCATTCCTGTCGTTGGATCGCTACGTCATCCACGTTCTGTCGGCCAGCCAGATCGACCTGGCGCGGCGCTTCGCCAAAGGCCCCCAGGCCGACCGTTTCACCGACTTGCCGCTGGATCGAGCCCCCAACGGCACCCTGATGCTGGGGGACACGCGCTGCGCAGCCTGGTTCGAATGCCACAACACACAACGCCATCGCGCCGGCGATCACACGATTTTCGTCGGCCAGGTCGAGCATTGCCACCGCCAGCTGCTGTCGCCCCTGATCTACCACGCGGGGGACTTCGAACTGACCCCGGCCAGCGAACCGCTGTCACGCAACTGACCCAGACCCCCGCATCCCCCGGATTTTTCATGCACGACTACATCCTGACACTTTCCTGCCCGGACCGGATGGGCATCGTCCACACCGTCACCGGCTGGCTGCTGAATCACCACGGCAACATCATTCACGCCCAGCAGTTCGGTGACCCCGACAGCCAGCAATTCTTTCTGCGCGTGCACTTCGCGCTGCCCGCCGAGGAAACGATCGACGCGCTGCAGGACGATTTCGCCAGCGTAGCGGAACGCTTTGGCATGCAATTCCAGATTCACGACGCGCGTCGCAAGGCGCGGCTGCTGATCCTGGTCAGCCGCCAGGGGCACTGCCTGAACGATCTGCTGTTCCGGGTACAAAGCGGGCAGATGCCGGCGGAAGTGGCCGGCGTGGTCTCCAACCATCCCGATTTCCAGCCCCTGGCCCAGGCGCACGGCCTGCCCTTCCACCACCTGCCCGTCTCGGTGGACAACCGCGCCGGACAGGAACGGCGGATCCTGGATCTGGTTGAACGCGAGCGGGTCGACCTGGTCGTGCTGGCGCGCTACATGCAAATCCTGTCATCGGATCTTTGTGGCGCGCTGGAAGGCCGGGCCATCAACATCCACCACAGTTTCCTGCCCAGTTTCAAGGGTGCCCGGCCCTATTACCAGGCCCATGCGCGCGGGGTGAAGATCATCGGCGCGACCGCCCACTACGTGACCCGGGACCTGGACGAAGGCCCCATCATCGAACAGGACATAGAGCGCGTGGACCACGCCATGGGCCCGCAGGAACTGACGCGCATCGGCAGCGACATCGAATCCGTGGTGCTGTCGCGCGCCGTGCGCTGGCATGTGGAACACCGGATCCTGCTCAACGGCAAGCGCACAGTGGTGTTCCGGTGACGGCTGCCCTGCGGAAATGGGCGGGCAGGCCCGCCCCGGCGATCACGCGCGGTCGGGCAGTTCCAGTTCAAACAGGCTGGTGACTTCGACTTCCAGCACCTGTTCGTCGGCCTGGTTGAACAGGCGCCAGGTCCAGCGCATGATGCCCAGATCCTCTCGGCTGGAGGATATCCGCCTGGAATCCACCGTCGCCTCCAGCCGCAGCTGGTCGCCCGGGCGCACCGGCAGGATCCAGCGCAGCCGTTCCAGGCCGGGTGAACCGAAGGACTCGGAATCGTGCAGCGCGGATTCGAACGCCATGCGCATGGCCAGGCCGCAGGTCATCCAGCCGCTGGCGATCAGACCGCCCCAGCGGCTGTCGCGGGCGCGCTTCTCATCGACGTGGAACCATTGCGGATCATAACTGCGGGCAAAGGCCAGCATTTCCGCTTCGGTCACAGTCACGGGCCCATGGTGAATGACCATGCCCGGTTCGAATTCCTTGAATTTCATAGCGGTTATCCAGGAAAATCCTAGATACAGAACACAATCGGTCAGTTTAACTGGTTCTCACTCACTTGCCCGATATGACCGTTATTGGATAGCCAGCTCTGATTTAATGCACTAAAATTCTTATCATGCATTAAAATGTCAATACGATGATTGATGAGACCGAACCACTGGTGGTGCGCGACCGATCGGACCTGGACACCGGGCGCAATCCCTTCCTGATCACCCTGGGCGAACACGTCCGTGCGCTGCGTGCGAGGCGTGGCCTGACACGTAAGGCCACCGCGCTCGCGTCCGGCGTGTCCGAGCGTCATCTGGCCAACCTCGAAAGCGGCGTCGGCAATGCGTCCATTCTGGTGCTGCTGCAGGTCACGCAGGCGCTGCAATGCACGCTCGCCGAGCTCATCGGCGACGTCACCACATCGTCACCGGAATGGCTGCTCATCCGCGAACTGCTGGAAACCAAGGACGAGGCCACCTTGCGCAAGGTCCGTCTGGCCATCGGTGAGATGCTGGGCACCGGCGGGCAGAGCCCGCAACGCAGCTCCCGCATCGCCCTGATCGGGCTGCGTGGCGCCGGCAAATCGACGCTGGGCAGACTGCTGGCCAACGACCTGGGATTTCCCTTCATCGAACTGAGCCGGGAGATCGAAAAATTCGCCGGCTGTTCGGTCGCCGAGATCCAGTCCCTCTATGGCATGAACGCCTATCGCCGCTACGAGCGCAGAGCGCTGGAGGAAACCCTCCAGATCTACTCCGAAGGCGTGTTCGCCACGCCGGGCGGACTGGTTTCCGAGCCCTCGACCTTCAACCTGCTGCTGTCCTACTGCACGACCGTCTGGCTCCAGGCCAGTCCGGAAGACCACATGAAACGGGTCATCGCCCAAGGCGATCTCAGACCGATGTCCGCCAACCCGGAAGCCATGCAGGACCTCAAGGATATTCTCGCGGGCCGGCAAGCGTTCTATTCCAAAGCGGAATTCCACGTCAATACCAGCGGACAGCCGCTGGACCAGACCTTCCAGATCCTGCGCCGCACCGTCCGCGCGGTCGTCAATCCCAGAGTTCCAGCCAGCGTGGAATAACGCCCTTCAATAAGTCTCGAAATGCATGCGCCCCTGTTCCCTTAAGCCTGCACTCAGCTCCTGCCAGCTCTGGCCGCTGGCCTCGACGATATTCTTCATCGCCGCGAGCGTGCCGTGCTCCATGCCCTTGAGGCCGCACACGTAGATATGGGTATTCGGGTCCTGCAGCAGGGTCAGCACATCGGATGCCCGCTCGACGATCAGGTCCTGGACATGGCGCTTGGGGTGATCCGGCTCACGCGAGAGGGCCAGATTGATGTCGATGAACCCCTTGGGCAGCCCCATGAGCGGCCCGAAGTACGGTAGCTCGTGCTGGGTGCGCGCACCGAAGAACAGCATGAGCCGGCCCTGAAACTCGCTGCGCTTGGTCAGGCGGCGGCAGCGCTCCGTCATGGCGCGCATGGGAGCCGCCCCCGTTCCGGTGCAGATCATCAGCAGATTGGCCCGATCCAGATTGGGCATCAGGAATGTGGCGCCCAGCGGCCCGATGACCCGGACCTTGTCGCCCCGGCGCAGATCGCACAGATAACTGGAGCACACCCCCGCCACTGGATTGCCGTCATAGTCGCTGGTCACGCGCTTGACCGTCAGCGACAGATTGTTGTAACCGGGGCGCTCTCCATCCCTGGGGCTGGCGATCGAATACTGCCGTGCGTAGTAGGGACGGCCGCGGGCATCCAGCCCCGGCGGGAAAACAGCGATGGACTGCCCTTCCAGCACGGGAAACGGCAGCGACTCGAAATCCAGGACGATGTGATGGATATCGCTTTCGGCATTGTCGGCGCTGATGCGATAGTTGCCCGCCACGGTCGCCTCGGCGACGTTCTTGTGCGTGTACAGATTGACGTAGGGATGCGCGGCGCTCCAGGGTGGAACGCTGGAACCCGCGGTGGTTGCCGGCTGACCCTCGATCAGCTCATCTCCCGGCTTCAGCTCGCCGACCACGCCGCCATCCGGCGTACTGGCGGCCGCCAAGGCCTCTTGTTCCCCCTCCCGACGCCCACCCGTCGGGATTTCCACGGCATTCTCGGGCAAGGTTTTTTCCACCGGCAGAGACATCCATTCGAACTGTTCGTCGATCGGATAGGGTTCCTGGGCCAGCACACGGATCCAGTTGTCGATCGCCCCGGTCGGGCAAACCGGGAGACAGGCCTGACAGGCCATGCAGACATCGGGCTTGACGACATAGTTGTTGGCGTCATGCGTGATGGCATCGATGGGGCAGGCTTCTTCGCAGGAATTGCACCGGATGCAGATCTCCGGATCGATGAGGTGCTGCTTCATGACCTCGATTTGCGTGCTCTCTGACATCACGGCTCTCCATGCCGGCCATGGCCGCGCGCCGTACCGGCGCACGGCCCGGCGCTCAGTTGAAACGAACGTACTCGAAATCCACCGGCTGGCGGTTGATGCCGATGACCGGCGGCGCGATCCAGTTGGCGAATTTGCCGGGCTCGGCCACACGCCCCATCAACGACGCCACGAAGGCACGGTCTTCCGCGGTCGGCAGCCACTCGTCCTGATGCACGCGCCATTGTTCCTCGGTCAGCAGATGTCCATCCGGCGACACCCGGATCTCGGACAGCGAGCCGATCTTGCGATTGAAAGCCTTGTGCGGCGTGATCAGGCGAAAATCGATGCCGTGCTTTTCCAGCACCCGGTTCCAGCGGCTCACACCGCCCACCGAATCCTTGATGAAGTCGTCGCGCAGCACTTCATTGAGGGCATTGAGCATCGGCACCTCGACCTCGCGCAACTGGCCGTCGATGACTTTGAGGACGCGATAGGTGTCATTTTTCAGCTGATGATCGTCCGTACGCTTGCTTTCTTCATAGCGGCCCTTCAGCCCCGCGCTGTAATACGTGGCCGCGTTCGAAGACTCGTCGGCGCCGAACAGGTCGATCGTGACGCTGAAGTGGAAGTTCAGGTAACGCTGGATGGTCGGCAGATCGATCACGCCCGCTTTACGCAACACGGCGGGATCGTCCGTCTTGAGTTCGTTCATCATTTCGGCGGTTCGCTGCACGACGCGGGATACCCCCGACTCGCCGACGAACATGTGATGCGCTTCCTCGGTCAGCATGAAGCGGGTCGTGCGCGCCAGGGGATCGAAGCAGGACTCGGTGAGCGCGCTGAGCTGGAATTTGCCGTCGCGGTCGGTGAAATACGTGAACATGTAGAAGGCCAGCCAGTCCGGGGTCTTCTCGTTGAATGCGCCCAGGATGCGCGGGCTGTCCTCGCTGCCCGAATTGCGCTGCAGCAGCGCATCGGCTTCCTCGCGGCCATCGCGGCCGAAATAGCGGTGCAGCAGATAGGCCATGGCCCACAAATGGCGGCCTTCCTCGACATTGACCTGGAACAGGTTGCGCAGATCGTACAGAGACGGCGCCGTCAGCCCAAGGTGGCGCTGCTGCTCGACCGAGGCGGGTTCCGTGTCGCCCTGGGTGACGATGATGCGCCGCAGATTCGCGCGGTACTCGCCGGGGGCGTCCTGCCAGACGTCCTTGCCCTTGTTCTCGCCAAAATGCATCTTGCGCTGACCGTCCTGCGGCGTCAGGAAGATACCCCAGCGATAATCCGGCATCTTCACGTGGTCGAAATGGGCCCAGCCATCGGGATTGACGCTGGTTGCCGTGCGCAGGTAGACATCGAAGCCATGCGAACCGTCCGGCCCCATGCTCTGCCACCAGTTCAGGTAATTGGGCTGCCAGTGCTCCAGGGCGCGCTGCAAGGCGCGGTCCTCGGACAGGTTCACGTTGTTGGGGATCTTCTGGGAATAATCGATACCAGTCATGGTGCTGTCTCCTAGTGGAATTGCTGACCTGTTCGCATCAAATCAGACGCGGACCCAGTCAAAGTTGGCTTTTTCGCCCTTGCCATACACCTTCAGTGCGCCCTTCTCGCCCGCCGCATTGGGGCGATAGAAAATCCAGTTCTGCCAGGCGGTGAGCCGGCCGAACACACGCGTTTCCATGGTCTCCTGACCACCAAACCGGAGATTGGCCTCCAGCCCCGTCAGCGCATCCGGGGAAAGCGCGGCGCGCTCTTCGAGCAGCAGCCGGATCTCCTCGTCCCAGTCCAGTTCGTCGAGCGTGAAGGTCACCAGTCCGAGGTCCTCGGCCTCACGCGCGGACAACAGCGTCTCGGCGCGTGCGCGCAAAGGCTCGAGAGCCGCTTCCTCGCTGTGAAACCGTGCACGCAGGCGCGACTGGCCATCGACCCGGGGATAGCTGCCGAAGTTCATGGCGCTCAGGGCAACCACCGCGGGCCGCTCGACGGAGGTTTCATCCAGCATGTAGCTACGGTCGCAGGCCAGCGCGATTTCGAGGAGCGTACCGACGAAGCACGAACCTGGCTCCACCAGGGCAAACAGCGAGCGGGACGTGACTTCCAGGCGCGCCAGCGTGCGGCGCAACATGCCGACGGTTTCGCGCACGAACCAGTGGCTGTCCCCCAGCCGCGCGAGTACGCCGTCGACTTCCAGCATGCGATTGGCATCCCCCTGGCTGCGCAACACCCAGGTGCCGATCTCCGGCTCGTTGGTGCGCATCTGCAGGATGGCATCATCGAGTTCGCGGGCAAACTGCAGAGGCCACCAGGCCGCACCCTGCGCGACGATCGCCGCTGGGTCCATGGCCACATCGCCATCCGGCCCGCGCAACAACCAGTTGGCCACACGGTTCTCGCGGTCGATCGTGACTTCGACGTGGCGATAGACCAGACGATCCACCCCGTCTTCCCGTTCAATCCGGGTCAGTGCCACACCCTGCGCATCCGCGGGACGATCGCTCTGCAAGGCCAGCTCCGCCGCCCGGGCCATCACTTCCTGCTGGAAATGGGCGGGCTTGATCAGATCGTCCACCAGGCGCCAGCTCTTGGCACGCTGTCCGCGCACCCCTTCGGTCAGCGTGCAGAAAATATCCGCCCGATCGTGGCGCACCTTGCGCTTGTCGGTGACGCGTGTCAGCCCGCCCGTCCCGGGCAGCACACCGAGCAACGGCACTTCGGGCAACGACACCGCCGAGGAATTGTCATCGATCAACAGGATCTGATCGCAGGACAGCGCCAGTTCGTAACCACCGCCCGCGCAGGCGCCATTGACGGCGGCAATGAACTTCAAGCCGCTATGGCGGCTGGAATCCTCCATGCCATTGCGCGTCTCGTTGGTGAACTTGCAGAAATTGACTTTCCAGGCGTGGGTGGAAAGGCCCAGCATGAAAATGTTGGCGCCCGAACAGAAGATGCGGTCCTTCAGGCTGGTCACCACCACGGTGCGGACCTCCGGGTGCTCGAAGCGGATGCGCTGCAACGCATCGTGGAGCTCGATGTCCACGCCCAGATCATAGGAATTCAGCTTGAGGCGATAGCCGGACTTGAGGCCGCCATCCTCGGCCACGTCCATGGCCAGGGTTGCGACTGCGCCGTCGAAAGAAAGCGACCAGTGCCGATACTGGCTGGGGTCGGTGCGGTAATCGATTCGCTGGACATTTTGGCTCATGTCATCTCTCCATGAAAATGAATTATTGTGCATTTCTTCAATGCGACCTGAATTTTTATGCATAATAATGCACTGATTGACGTGAGTCAAATTTTTTCTTCATAGTTTATGAAATCCAATTCATCTTCTCCAGCGAATTCTCCTCCTGAAAGGAGGGATCGATACCAACGTCAGCTTATCGGAAACCCTAGAATCTCATTAAATATGCACTATATTGCTTGACACACATCAAGTCGGAACTTACTGTAAGCACACCGCGACAAACTTCCGCCGCCCCATCGCCAGGACTTCCGCCCCCATACGGAACACGGCGAAAGCGCTTACACCATGACCCATGACACGCTTCTTCACCTGCTGCAGCCCGTTACCCGGTTCATCGGTGGACGACCCCTCGACGCCGCACTGGGCGAGGATCTCAACCGGAAATTCCCCGCCGGCGGCGCGCTGTACCACCAGATCCTGACGATCTGCCTCGACGGCACACGCGATGGCTGGGTCTGTGCCAAAGAACACGGCGGCATCCGTTATGGCCGCGTCATACCGCCCGATGCGCAACTCGACGGTTTCTCGTGCGACATCGTGCTCATGAAGAATCTGGTCGGCCCCCGCCACACACATCCATCCGGCGAAATCGACCTGAATCTGCCGATCGACGGCAACGCCCGCTTCGACGATCACCCGGCAGGCTGGCTGGTCTACGGCCCCCAGACCACACACCGGCCGACCGTCTCGTCGGGCGAGTCCTACGTTCTCTATCTGCTGCCCAACGGGGAAATCGACTTCCACTGAACGTCGACTTCCATTGGATGCGATCCCCGCAGTCCCTTTCCGAATCCCGCGCGAACCGATACCCATCATGACCATCGAATTACTGAACCACACAGAATCCACCTGGCATCCCACGTCGGCGGGCACGCGTCAGGCACTTCTGGATCCGGTGCTGGGCACGACGCTTGCCTGGGCCGGCGCGGATCAGATCGACATGGCGGGCTGCTACCGCTGGGCACGCACCCACGGCGGCGGCGCGCTACGGTCCATGACCTACCCCCAACGAGCCGATCTGCTCGATCAGATCCATCAGACACTGCAGTCCCGCCGGGACCACTACCTGGATATTTCATTGCGAAACTCCGGCACCGTCGAACGCGACAGTTCGATCGACGTGGACGGTGCGCTGTATACGCTGTCCTACTATGCGAAGCTGGGCCGTGCACTGCCGGACGCCCACCGCCTGATCGACGGCGACCGTGCTTCGCTGTGCCGCGACGGGTCCTTCGCCAGCCAGCACATCCTGGTGCCATCCCACGGTGTGGCGCTGCTGATCAACGCATTCAACTTCCCGGCCTGGGGCCTCTGGGAGAAAGCCGCGCCTGCCCTGCTGTCCGGCGTGCCGATCGTGGTCAAACCGGCGACGGCGACGGCATGGCTGACCTGGGAAATGGTTCGTGACGTGCTCGAGGCCGGCATCCTGCCGGACGGCGCCCTGAGCATCGTCTGTGGCCGTCCCGCCGGGCTGCTCGATGCGCTCGACCCGCTGGACATGGTGTCCTTCACCGGGTCGGCGGACACAGCGGCCGAACTGCGCGGGCACCCCCGCATCCTGCGCGACGGCGTGCGTTTCAACGCGGAAACCGACAGCATCAACAGCGCCATCCTCGGCCCTGACGGCAGCCTTCAGGCCGAAGAGCAACTGGTGCGCGAAGTGGAGCGCGAACTGACGAGCAAATCGGGGCAGAAGTGCACCGCCATCCGCCGCATCATGGTGCCCGCAAAGCGCTATGACGACGTCGCTCAGGCACTGGAGGCCCGTCTTGCCAAAGTCACCGTCGGTGACCCGCGCACGCCGGGCATCCGCATGGGCAGCCTCGTCAGCCGCAGCCAACGCGCCGCGGTGGACACCGGCATCGACACGCTCTCGGGCTCCTGCGACAGGCTCTTCGACGGCCGCAACCGCATCACCGTCCAGGCCCCGGAAGACAGCGCCTGCGTGCCCCCGACGCTCTTTGGCACCCAGGATCCGGATCGGCATCCGCTGGTCCACCAGACCGAGGTGTTCGGCCCGGTTGCCACCCTCATGCCCTACCGCGACATGGCACACGCATTGGACCTGGCGCGGCGTGGAATGGGCTCATTGGTGGCCTCGGTCTATGGCGAAGACCCATCCACACTGGCGCACGCGGCGGCACACCTGGCGGAAAGCCACGGACGCGTCCACCTGATCAGCCCCGATACGGCCAAAACCCAGACCGGACACGGCAACGCCATGCCGCAATCCAATCACGGCGGCCCTGGCCGCGCGGGCGGCGGCCAGGAACTCGGCGGCCTGCGCGCACTGAATTTCTATCATCGCCAGGCCGCCATCCAAGGGGCCGCCGGCGTCCTCGGCCAGATCACACCCGCTTGAGCATCGCGAAAGAGACTCTCGCGACCCGACAACCCATTCAAACTCGATGATTCGGAGACAACCATGGCACCTTGCCCGGAGCAACTGAACTTTGCACGGCACCTGTTCGACCTCAATGCAGGCCGTGCAACAAAAACAGCCTACCTGGATGGCCAGCGATCGCTCAGCTACGGCGAACTGGAGCAGCGCAGCATCCGATTCGCCGGCCTGCTCAAGCAACTGGGCCTGCACCGGGAAGAGCGCATCCTGCTGCTCATGCACGACACCGTGGATTGGCCGGTCTGCTTCCTGGGATCGCTGCTGGCCGGTGTGGTCCCCATCGCGGCCAATACCCTGCTGACCGCGGACGACTACGCCTACATCCTGCAAAACAGCCGCTGCCAGGCTGCTTTCGTCTCCCAGGCGTTGCTGCCCGTGCTGCAACGGGCCATGCTCAAGGTCAGCCACGAAGTCGCCCATATCGTGGTGGCTCAGCCAGAGCTGCCGCTGTCTGAAGGGATGATCGACTTCGAGGCCGCGCTGGCGCAGGCCCCCGCACCGACTCCCGTGGACACGCAGACCGACGAGACGGCGTTCTGGCTGTACTCCTCGGGATCCACCGGACTGCCCAAGGCCGTGGTGCATACGCATGGCAACCTGTGGTATACGGCGGAGCTCTATGGCAAGCCGATCCTGGGCGTGCGCGAGAGCGATACCGTGTTTTCCGCCGCCAAGATGTTTTTCGCCTATGGGCTAGGCAACGCGCTGACGTTTCCGCTGTCGGTGGGGGCGACTGTCCTTCTGCTGTCGGGCCGCCCCACGGCGGACGCCGTGTTCGAACATCTGACCCGCCACCGCCCGACCATATTCTGCGGCGTCCCCACCCTGTACGCCAGCATGCTGTCCTCGCCACAGCTGCCATCGAAGGAACAGCTGACCCTGCGAGTTTGCGCATCGGCCGGAGAAGCGCTGCCCAAGGACCTGGGCGACCGCTTCACGGAACATTTCGGCTGCTACATCCTGGACGGCATCGGATCGACCGAGATGCTGCATATCTTCCTGACCAACCAGCCTGGCGACATTCATTACGGCACGACCGGCAAACCCGTCCCGGGCTACGAGGTCGAGCTGCGCGACGAGGCCGGAAACCCGACCCCGGTCGGCCAGATCGGCGATCTGTACATCAAAGGACCCAGCGCGGCACTCATGTACTGGCACAACCGCAAGAAGTCGCACGATACCTTTCTGGGCGAGTGGCTCAAGAGCGGCGACAAGTACACCGTGGATGCCCAAGGCTACTATACCTACGCCGGTCGCAGCGACGACATGATCAAGGTCAGCGGGCAGTATGTCTCTCCCGCGGAGGTGGAAGGCACGCTGATCCGCCACCCCCTCGTGCTCGAGGCCGCCGTCATCGGCGCGCCCGACCACGAAGGTCTGATCAAGACGATCGCGTATGTCGTCCTGCGCCCCGGCACGACCCATAGCGAAGCCATCGAGCTCGAACTCAAGACCTTCGTCAAATCCAACCTGGCGCCGCACAAGTATCCGCGCATCATCATCTTCCTGGACGATCTGCCCAAGACCGCCACCGGCAAGATCCAGCGCTTCCGCCTGCGGCAGCAACACGAGAGCGTCCCCGCGTAAAGACCATGAACATGCCGACATCATCCGCCAGCAGCCCGACCACCGTCCCCATCCGGCTTCAGGACCGGGCGCTGGAGATCGAGTACCGCCTCATCGCCCCGGAACGGCGCGATGCCGATCTGCTGGTCTTCCTGCACGAGGGCCTGGGATCCGTGGCGCTCTGGAAAAGCTGGCCGGATGAGCTGTGCGCGGCCACCGGCTGCCGGGGACTGGTGTTTTCGCGCGATGGCTACGGGGCCAGCACCCCAAGGCCGGAGGCGATGCGCTGGCCCACGCACTTCATGCATGACCAGGCGCGCGAAGCCTTGCCGGTCCTCTTCAAAGCCCTGGGTCTGGATCGCGAGCGACCCATTCTGTTCGGCCACAGCGACGGCGGCTCGATCGCCCTGCTCTACGCAGCCATGTATCCTGAACGCGTCAAGGCCATTGCCGTAGCGGCTCCGCACGTCTTCGTGGAAGACCAGACCATCGCCAGTATCGAACAGGCGCGCGAGACGTATCTCAAAACGGATCTCAAGTACAAGCTGAGCCGCTACCACCGCGATGCGGACTCGGCCTTCTGGGGCTGGAACGACATCTGGCTGGATCCCGCATTCCGCGCCTGGAACATCGAATCTTTCCTGCCGTCGATCCGCTGCCCCATCCTGGCCATCCAGGGCGAGGACGACCAGTACGGATCCCTGGAACAGATCCTGCGCATCCAGCGGCAGGCGCCTCAGACGCAACTCTGCGTGCTGAGCGGCTGCCGTCACTCGCCCCATGTCGACCAACCCCAGGCCACCATCGAGGCGGTGGTCCGGTTCATGGAAAACCTGACCGTCCCCCAACAAGCAATCCACAGTCAATAAGCCAACCCAAACCGCAAGCCCGGCCCCATAACGGGTAACGCGGTTCACCCCGGAGGAGAACCATGCAGAAAACCATCACCCGCGCCTTGCTGGCTGCCACTGTCAGCCTGGCTTGCACCCAAGCCGGCGCGACCGTCAAGGTGGGCTTCATGCTGCCTTACAGCGGCACCTACGCGAAGCTCGGCGAGGCCATCGAGAACGGCTTCAAACTCTATGTCGCCGAACAAGGCGGCAAGCTGGCCGGCCAGGATATCCAATACTTCAAGGTGGACGACGAATCCGACCCGTCGAAGGCGACGGAGAACGCCAACCGTCTCATCAAGCGCGACCAGGTGGACATTCTGGTGGGCACGGTGCACTCCGGCGTGGCCCTGGCCCTGGCCAAGGCGGCGAAGGCGGCCGACACCACGCTCATCATCCCGAACGCGGGTGCCGACGCCATCACGGGTCCGCTATGCTCGAAGGAAGTCTTCCGCACATCCTTCACCAACTGGCAACCAGGTTACGCCATGGGCCAGGTCGCACGCGAAAAAGGCTATAAGACGGCCATCACGATCACCTGGAACTACGCCGCCGGCAAAGAGGCGACCGACGGCTTCAAGGAAGGTTTCGAGAAGGCTGGCGGCAAGGTCACCAAACGCTTGATGCTGCCATTTCCCAAGGTCGAGTTCCAGCCGCTGCTGACCGAGATCGCCGCTGAAAAACCGGATGCGGTGTTCACGTTCTTCGCCGGTGGCGGGGCGGTCAAGTTTGTCAAGGACTACGCGGATGCCGGTCTGCGCACGCGCGTTCCGCTGCTGGCCAGCGGGTTCCTGACGGACGGCACCCTGGAAGCGCAAGGCGACGCGGCCCAGGGGTTGCTGACGACCCTGCATTACGCCGACGGGCTGGACAACCCGAAGGACAAGGTCTTCCGGGCCAGCTACACCAAGGCCTACCCGGCCATCGCGCCCGATGTCTACGCGGTCCAGGGCTATGACGCAGCCCAACTGCTGGCAACCGGCCTGAACGCCGTCAAGGGCGATGCCAGCCAGAAGGGTGCCATGCGCCAGGCCATGCAAGGCGCAACGATCGACAGCCCGCGCGGCACATTCAAGCTGTCCAAGGCGGGCAACCCCATTCAGGATATCTACCTGCGGGAAGTCCGGGGGACCGCCAACCAGGTCATCGGGATTGCGTCAAAAGCGCTCGCCGATCCCGCCCGCGGCTGCAAGCTGTAAGCCGGAGCGCCCTCCATGGACCCGATCATATTCCTGATCCAGTGCCTCAATGCCGTGCAATACGGACTGTTGCTGTTCCTGATCGCCAGCGGCTTGACGCTGATTTTCGGCATCATGGGCATCATCAACCTGGCGCACGGCAGCTTCTACATGATCGGGGCCTACATGGCCTTCGCGCTGCAGCCGGTCGTCCAGCAGTTTCTGGGGGGTGGATTCGTCGCCACCGTGGTGGTCTGCGTCCTGCTGGCCACCGCGTTGGGCTACGTGCTGGAATGGGCCTTCTTCAGCTTTCTCTATACCCGGGATCACCTGCAGCAGGTCCTGATGACCTACGGTCTGATCCTGGTCTTCGAGGAACTGCGCAGCATCCTGATCGGCAACGACGTGCACGGGCTGACACTCCCCGAATGGCTGGATGGCTCGATCACGCTGGGCGGCGTGATGACTTACCCGGTCTACCGGCTGTTCATCTCGGTCGTCTGCATGGCGGTCGCACTCTCCATGTACCTGGTGCTGACCCGGACCCGCCTGGGGATGAAGATCCGCGCCGGCGCCAGCAACCGGGAAATGATCAGCTCGCTGGGCATCAACATCCAGCGCCTGTACCGGATCGTGTTCGCCATCGGCGTATCCCTGGCGGCGCTTGCCGGCGCCATCGCCGCGCCGGTCACCTCGGTGTACCCCGGCATGGGTCATTCGGTCCTGATCATCAGCTTCGTGATCGTGGTGATCGGCGGCATCGGGTCGATCCGGGGCGCGTTTCTGGCAGCCATGCTGGTGGGTTTCGTCGATACCTTCGGCCAGGTGTTCTTCCCTGGCATCGCCGGCATGCTGGCCTACCTGCTGATGGCCTTGATTCTGCTCTTCAAGCCACAAGGACTTTTCACTCGAGGCTGAATCATGCGCATCACAAAAACCGCCGCCCCGATCCTGATCACGCTCGGCATTCTTGCCATCCTGCCGTGGGTAGTCAACGAATACTACGCGGGCCTGGCCGTCAAGATCATGATCTATGGCCTGTTCGCCATGAGCCTGCAACTGCTTGTGGGGGGCGCCGGCCTGATCAGTCTGGGACACGCCGCTTTCTTTGGCGCGGGGGCCTATGCCACCGCCCTGCTCGCGCCCGAATCCGGCGCGGGGAATTTCTTCTTCCTGGTGCCCAGCGTGCTGGCGGCCGCCATGGCCTATGCCGCGATCACGGGAGCGCTGTCCCTGCGCACCCGCGGCATCTATTTCATCATGATCACGCTGGCCTTCGCGCAAATGGCCTACTACGTGTTCCACGATACGCAATTCGGCGGCGGCAGCGACGGGATCTATCTGTATTTCCGCCCCGAATGGCGCCTGGGAGACTGGACACTGCTGAATATCGACGAGCCGCGCGCCTTTTACCTGTTCGTGCTGTCCACCCTGGGCCTGGTCTGGATCTTTCTGACCGTGCTGGGGGGCTCGCGCTTTGGCGCGGCACTCAACGGCATCCGCATCAACGAGCAGCGCATGCGCGCCGCCGGGTACTCGACTTTCGCCTACAAATTCGTGGCGTACCTTCTGGCCGCCGGACTGGCCGGCATTGCCGGCATGCTCCATGCCACCAAGGACGGCTTCATCAATCCGGAACTGCTCAACTGGGAACAATCCGGGCTGGTATTGCTCATGGTGATCATGGGCGGCAGCGGGCGTCTATGGGGCGCATTGCTGGGCGCGCTGTGCCTGATCCTGCTGGAAGAGCTCTTTCAATCCGAAGCCCTTTTCGGCGCCTTGGCAGGGCACTGGCACCTGACATTCGGCCTGACCATCATCGTGCTGGTCGCGCTGCTGCCCCAGGGGCTCGCAGGCCTGTCGCATCGCCCCCGGAAACGCCGGAAAACCCCGGCTCTACCCGAGCCCACCTCATCCTACACGCCA
Source organism: Castellaniella sp. MT123 (assembly GCF_039614765.1). NCBI lineage: Bacteria > Pseudomonadati > Pseudomonadota > Betaproteobacteria > Burkholderiales > Alcaligenaceae > Castellaniella > Castellaniella sp. MT123. The sequence continues at coordinate 124,698 of NZ_CP154879.1, read as the reverse complement.
CAGCCATGAACGATTCCATTGTTTTCTCGGCCCGCAATGTCTCGCGCCGCTTCGGCGGCCTGCAAGCCCTGGACAAAGTCTGCATCGACTTGCCGCTCGGCAACATCCACGCGGTGATCGGCACCAACGGCGCCGGCAAGTCCACGCTGGTCAACGTGCTCTCGGGCGAGCTGTCAGCCGACAGCGGCGAGATCCGGATGCAGGGCCGGGACATCACCCGCTGGGTGCAGCCACGGCGCGCCCGGGCCGGTGTCGGCCGCAGCTACCAGCGAACGACCATATTTCCCAGCCTGTCGCTGCACGAAAACTGCCGCCTGGCCGCTCAGGCCGGCTATCAGCGATTCTGGCGCTGGCTGCAACCCGCCACCGCCTGTCGGCGGTCCAACGAGGCCGCCGAACGCGTCCTGGAACAAACCGGACTGCAGTCCCTGCGGCATCAGCCGGCCGGATCCCTGTCTCACGGCAAGAAGCGTCAGCTGGAGATCGCCATGAGCCTGACCACCGAACCGCAGGTGCTGCTGCTCGACGAGCCGCTGGCCGGCATGGGCCCGGAGGAAACCGAGCGCATGCTGCAACTGCTCGAGTCGCTGCGGGACGAACATGCCATTTTGCTGATCGAGCACGATATGGATGCCGTCTTCCGGATTGCGGATACCATCACCGTCATGGTCAATGGCTCGGTCATCGCGCATGGCAGTCCGGAATCGATCCGCGGCAATACGGACGTTCAGGCAGCCTACCTGGGAACGGAAGCATCATGACGGCCATCGTCGAAGCCCAGGACCTGCACACCTTCTATGGCGAAAGCCATATCCTGCGGGGAGTCAGCCTGCGGATCCAGGCAGGCGAGGCGGTCGGCTTGCTGGGGCGCAACGGCATGGGCAAAACCACCCTGATCCGCGCACTGGTGGGCCATCTCCGGCCGGCCAGGGGCACGATCCGGTTTCACGAACGGACACCAGGCCCGCGCCCACCGCACGAGGTCGCGCGGCTTGGCATCGCCTACGTCCCGGAAGGGCGCGGCATCTTCCCCAACCTGAGCGTACGGGAAAATCTGCTGGTCGCTGCGGGGCCGGGCCATACCGGGAAGAACACCTGGACCCTGGACAGGATCCTGACGGTATTCCCGCGACTGACCGAGCGGATGCGGCACGGCGGGCACCAACTGTCAGGCGGAGAACAGCAGATGCTGGCCATCGGCCGGGCCCTGCTCACCAATCCGGACATGCTGATCCTGGACGAGGCAACCGAAGGCCTCGCTCCCCTGGTCGTCGAGGAAATCTGGCGCGTCATTCACAGCATCCGGGAAGCCGGCGTCGCCACCCTGATCGTGGACCGGAACTACCGCAAGATCCTGGCCCACACCGACCGATGCATCATCCTTCAGAAGGGGGTGGTGGCAATCGAGGACAGCAGCCCGGCGCTCGGCTCGCGGGAAGACGTGCTGAGCCGCTATCTGGGCGTCTGATGCTTGCCGTATCGGGGGAGGCTTAGGGCCTGCTCACGCCAAACGCCGCCGCGGCGCGCCCGATCCGGTCATTGACGCCCTGCCAGGCCGGGTCTTGGGGCGGGCGCTGCAGCAGGATGCGGTCATAGCCGGCGGCATCCAGTTCCCGCAGCAAGGCGTACAGCCGACGGGCATAGACGACCGGATCGGCGGGCACCACCACCCAGTCCACCCCCCGGGGTGCGGGACCCGGGGGTGCTTCCAGGATGACGACCGCCGTGCGAGGCTGCCAAAGCCCGGATGGGACGACGAGGCCCGACGGCCCGGCAGCCGCGATTGTCTCGACCCGCGCGACGCCCGAGGCGAATGCGGCAGCCGGATCGGGCGACCGCAGCCAGGCGGCCAGGTCGGCCGAGTCCACCAGCGCCACCGGGGTATGCGGCGCATAGTGCGCCTTGAGCGACCCCGAAACGCGGGGCGCAGCAGCGTCGGGCTGCGCCGGCAGATCGCCCAGCACTTCGGCCAGCTGCAGGATGTTGATGTGCCCGGGGCGCAGCAGCGTGGGGCCCACGCCCTGATCCAGGCGCGACAGATCCAGAATGGTCGACTCGATACCGACCTGGGATTCCCCGCCTTCCAGAATCATCAGGGCCTGCGCATCGAGTTCGGGAAATTCGTGGCGGACATGATCCGGGTGGGTGGGCGACACCTGGCCGAACTGATTGGCCGATGGCGCCGCCACCCCGCCGCAGCCGTGCGGCTTGAGGCTGGCAAAGACATGCAACAGGGTCTGCGCAATGGGGTGCGAAGGGCAGCGCAAGCCGATGCTGGCCTGACCGCCGCTGACGGCATCCGGAATACGCGCGGCGCGCGGCAGGATCAGCGTCAGCGGACCCGGCCAGAACGCCGCCATCAGCTGACGCGCCTGGGGCGGCACCGAGGCCGCCCAGTAGCCAGGATCCGTATCCGGCGCCAGATGAACGATGATCGGATGATTGGCCGGGCGTTTTTTGGCGGCATAGATCAGGGCCACCGCCTGGGGATTTTCCGCATCGGCCCCCAGGCCATACACCGTTTCGGTCGGAAAGGCGACCAGGCGCCCCTGAGCCAGGCGGTGGGCGGCCTCGATGATCCGGGTCTGATCGACCTTAGGCATCGGGCAACCCCAGCACAGCGGCCACCCGGGCGATGCGCGCATGCAGTTCCGCCGCGTCGCGTCCCAGGATATTCACGTGGCCCATCTTGCGGCCCCGGCGCGCCTCGGATTTGGCATACAGATGCAGCCGCGTGCCCGGCACCGCCAGCACACCCGCCCAATCCGGCTCGCGGTGCGCCCCCCGGGCATCGAACCACAGATCGCCCAGCAGATTGAGCATGGCCGCCGGACAGAGCATGTCGGCCGACCCCAGCGGCAGACGCGCCATGACGCGGGCCTGCTGCTCGAACTGGCTGACCAGGCAGCTGTCCTGCGTATGATGGCCGCTGTTGTGCGGGCGCGGCGCCATCTCGTTGGCGATCACCCGCCCGTCGCGCAGCACGAAGAATTCCACGCACAGCACTCCGTGGTAATCCAGGTGGTCGGCAATCCGCAGGGCATGGTCACGCGCCTGATCGGCAATCGGCGCGGGAATCGTGCCGTCCACCACGGACAGCGCGAGGATACCGTCCCGGTGGGTGTTGCGCGCCGGTGGATAGGAGACCGCCCGTCCATCCAGACCGCGAGCCACGACCACGGAAATCTCGGTATCCAGCGGCTGCAGGGCTTCGAGGATGCAGGGAACACCACGCATGGCCTCGAAGGCCTGCAGCGCCTGAGCCCGGTCGGCCACCCTGGCCTGCCCTTTGCCGTCATAACCGAAGCGGGCCGTCTTCAGGATGCCTGGAAACAGCGTCTGCGCGCAGGCATCCAGGTCGGACGCCTGATGCACGGCGGCATGATCCGCCACCGGCACACCCGATGCCCTCAGGTAGGCCTTTTCCGCCAAACGATCCTGCGCCACCGCCACGGCGTCGCCCGACGGTGTGGTCAGGCAGTGTCGCGCCAGATGCCGCAGGCTGTCGGCGGGCACGTTTTCGAATTCGGTGGTGACGGCCACGCACAGCCGCCCGATCTCGTCGAGGGCCCGTGGATCGTCATACGCGGCGCGCAGGTGCCGATCGGCCACCCCGCCGGCGGGACTGGATTGCGCCGGATCGAGCACCACGACGTGATAGCCCAGCGCCTGAGCCGACTGACAAAACATGCGTCCCAGCTGGCCACCGCCCAGCACTCCCAACCAGGAGCCGGAAGCGGCCGGCGTCATGATGCCTCCGGGGGTACCCGCATGGCGCGGGCCGCCTCGGTCTGGCGTGCGCGGTAGTCCTGCAGGCGTTGCAGCAGGTCGGCGTCCGTCATGGCCAGATTGGCCACGACATGCAGGGCCGCATTGGCCGCGCCCGATTCGCCGATGGCGAACGTGCCGACCGGCACACCGCGCGGCATCTGCACGATGGACAACAGGGAATCCTCGCCGCGCAGGTAGCGCGACGGGACCGGCACCCCGAACACGGGCACCGGCGTGAGCGCCGCCATCATGCCCGGCAGATGGGCTGCCCCGCCCGCCCCGGCCACGATGGCGCGCAGACCGCGCGCGACCGCCTGGGCGCCGTATTCGACCATATCCAGCGGCATGCGGTGGGCCGACACGACCCGGGCCTCGTAGGCGATACCGAATTCGTCGAACACGGCGGCCGCGTGGCGCATCACATCCCAATCGCTGGAAGAGCCCATGACCAGGCCTACGATCGGCGCGGCGGATGCGGATCCCGTACCGCCGGTCCCCCGCGACGCCAGACCGCCCGGCCGTTCCGACGCGGGAGCCGCCGTCATGCCGCCCCCCGCGTCAGGCGATCGAGCGCTTCCTGGTATTTGGCGGCGGTGCGATCCATGACGTCGGCCGGCAGGCGCGGTGCGGGCGGCGTCTTGTCCCAGGACTGGGTTTCCAGCCAGTCGCGCACGAACTGCTTGTCGAAGGACGGCGGGCTGATGCCCACTGCATAGCCGTCGGCCGGCCAGAAACGCGAGGAATCCGGCGTCAGGACCTCGTCCATCAGGTGCAGGGTGCCGCGCACATCCAGGCCGAATTCGAATTTCGTGTCGGCGATCAGGATGCCCTGGCCGCGCGCGAAATCGGCCGCCTCGGCATAGAGCGCCAAGGTCACACGGCGCAGTTCGTTCGCCAGATCCGAACCCACCTGGGCCACGACGTAAGCAAAGTCGACGTTCTCGTCGTGCTGACCGAATTCGGCCTTGGCCGCCGGGGTGAAGATGGGTTCAGGCAATTTTTCCGCCTGACGCAGGCCGGGCGGCAGGGCGATCCCGCACACAGAGCCCGTCGCCTGGTAGTCCTTCCAGCCCGAGCCGATCAGATAGCCGCGCGCGACGGCCTCGACCAGGATGGGTTCCAGGCGCTTGACGACCATGGCCCGGCCGGCGACCTGGTCGCGTTCTTCAGGCGCGACCACGTCTTCCGGGGCGATCCCCGTGGCGTGTGTGGGAATCAGATGGCCCAGGCGTTTCAGCCAGAATTCGGTCAGGGCCGTCAGGACCTTGCCCTTGCCGGGAATCGGATCGTCCAGAATCACGTCGAAGGCCGAGATCCGGTCGGTGGCGACGATGAGCAGTTTGTCTTCGCCCACGGCGTACATGTCGCGGACCTTGCCGCGCCCCAGCAAGGGCAGCGACTGGATGGTGGATTGGAGCAAGGCCTTCATCAGGATTTATTTCACCAGTTGCTTGAGTTCGCCCGCCGCGTAGCGCGCCGCCATGTCGGACAAGGGGATCGCCTTGATCTTCGAGGCTTGGCCCGCCGTGCCGAACTGCTCGTAGCGGGCCAGGCAGACTTTCTTTGCCGCTTCGCGCGCGGGTTTCAGGTATTCGCGCGGATCGAACTTGCCGGGGTTTTCCGCCAGGAAGCGACGGATCGCGCCGGTCATGGCCAGGCGGATGTCGGTGTCGATATTGACCTTCCGGACGCCGAATTTGATGGCTTCCTGAAGCTCTTCCACCGGCACGCCGTAGGTTTCCTTCATGTCGCCACCGAACTGGCGGATCTCGGCCAGCAGTTCCTGGGGCACGCTGGAGCTGCCGTGCATCACCAGATGGGTGTTCGGCAGACGGGCGTGGATTTCCTTGATCCGCTGCACGGACAGGATGTCGCCAGTGGGCTTGCGGGTGAATTTATAGGCGCCGTGGCTGGTGCCGACCGCGATCGCCAGGGCGTCGAGCTGGGTCTGCTTGACGAAATCGGCGGCCTGTTCCGGATCGGTCAGCAGCTGTTCACGCGTCATGGTGCCCTCGGCGCCATGACCGTCTTCCTTGTCGCCCTTCATGGTTTCCAGCGAGCCCAGGCAGCCCAGTTCGCCTTCGACGGTGATGCCCAGCGGATGCGCCATGCCCACCACCCGTCGGGTGACGTCCAGGTTGTATTCGTAGGAAGAGATTGTCTTGCCGTCGGCCATCAGCGAGCCATCCATCATGACACTGGAAAAACCCAGATCGATGGCGCCCCGGCAGACGTCGGGCGACTGGCCGTGGTCCTGGTGCATGACGACCGGGATGTGCGGATAGGACTCGACGGCGGCCTGGATCAGGTATTTCAGGAAGCCTTCGCCGGCATATTTTCGGGCGCCGGCCGAGGCCTGCATGATGACGGGGCTGTCGGTCTGGGCGGCGGCCTCCATGATGGCCTGGACCTGCTCCAGATTGTTGACGTTGAAGGCGGGGATCCCGTAGCCGTGTTCGGCGGCGTGATCGAGGAGCTGACGCATGGAAACCAGGGCCATGGCTGGACCTCCAGAAGGATGAAATAGTGAAAAAACCGGATTCCGGGATTTTAAGGCGGAATGGGAATCGCTGCTGCGGTGCCCGGGTACGCCGTTCACCGCGACGACGGGTATGCGCCAGTGCCCGGGACCGATCAGGCTCCGCGCCGGGCCGACTTGGGCCGGAAGGCCCGGACCACGGTCTCGTGCGTTTCCACGTAAGGGCCGCCGATCAGGTCCAGGCAGTAGGGCACTGCGGCGAAGATACCCGGCACCTGAACGACGCCGTCGTCGCCTCGCAGACCTTCCAGGGTTTCACGGATGGCCTTCGGCTGACCGGGAAGATTGATGATCAGCGCGGCGTGGTCGGGCAGTTCCCGCAGGACGGCCACCTGCCGCGACAGGATCGCGGTGGGCACGAACTTCAGGCTGACCTGGCGCATCTGCTCGCCAAATCCAGGCATCTCGCGCGTGGCCACGTCCAGAGTGGCCTCCGGCGTCACGTCCCGACGGGACGGGCCGGTGCCGCCGGTCGTCAGCACCAGATCGCAACGCGCCTCATCGACCAGTTCGCGCAAGGTGGCCGCGATGCCCTCGCGCTCGTCGGGAATCAACCGCGACACGATTAGCGGGGCCTGTGTCAGGGCCTGCCCCAGCCAGTCGGACAGGGCGGGAATGCCCTGATCCTGGTAGGCGCCGGACGAGGCCCTGTCGGATACGGACACCAGGCCCACAATGAGCTGGTCGGGGTGGCTGCGCTGCAAGGGAAAGGTAGCGGACATAGGATAGACTGGTACGCATTCGGAAATACCCACCATTCTATGAGATGAATACCCTGTTGCTGGTCGGAGGCGATCTGTGCCTGCGGACCGCCGCCCTGCTGGACCCCGTCGAATGGGCCTGCACCGGCCTGCGCCGCCGGGCCATGCCCGCCACGCCGGGCTCGCTGATGCGCTGGATTCAGGCAGACCTCGGCAGGCCCGACAGCCTGGCGCTGTGGGGGCCGGCGGGCCGTGACGTGGCGGCCTGTCCAGCCCCGACGCATCTGCTGTATGCCCCCGCCCCCGGCGCCCGGACCCCCGACGCCTATGCTCAGGCCTATCCTCGAGGGCTGGAGGCTCTGCTGTCGGCGCTGCCGGACCTGCACGCGGTAAAGCGCTGCGTGATGGTGGCCTCTTCGGCCATCTGGGGGCCGGGCGCCGACGGGGCCTGGATCACCGAGGACACGCCGCCCAACCCGGGCGATTTCCGGGGGGCGCCGATGCTGGCCGCCGAAGCCCTGCTGCGGCAGCAACTGCCCGGGCGCGGAGTGACCCTGTGTCTGTCCGGCCTGTACGGCCCGGGGCGCCTGCGTCTGATCGACGGCCTGCGGGCCGGCCGGATCACCGCTCCGGGCGGCCCCGGTCACTGGGCCAACCGGATCCATGTGGACGACGCCGCCCGGGCCTGCGCCCACCTGCTGACACTTCCCAGCCCTCATTCCAGCTACATCGGCACGGACGACCATCCCTGGCCGACGGCGCAGCTCTATGCCGCGCTGGCACAGCTGGCCGGCGGCCCCCCGCCAGCCACCCTGCCGCGCCCCGCCGACGGCAAGCGCCTGTCCAATGCCCGGTTGCGGGCGAGCGGCTGGCACCCCGTCTGGCCCGACGCGCGGGACGGATACGCCGCCCTGATGGCGGATACGGCCACACCTGCCGTCCTGAACCAGTAACGAGCCCCCCGACCATGTCAGACGCCTCGCTCCCCTCCGCGCCCGATCACACCGGCATCGAACTCACGACCACACTCAGCCTGAGCAGCGGCGAGCAACGCTGGGGCTCGGAACGGCGCATGGCCCTGCTGGCGGCAATCGACACCGAAGGCTCGATCAGCGCGGCGGCGCGCAAGGTCGGCCTCAGCTACAAGGCGGCCTGGGATGCCGTGGACATGATGAACAGTCTGGCCGGCGGCCTGCTCGTCGAGCGCATCACCGGCGGCAAACGCGGCGGCGGCGCGTTATTGACGACGCGGGCCCGCGAACTGGTCGCCTGGTATCAGGCCGTGCAGGCTGAACACCGACGATTCATGGATGTCCTGTCACGCTTCGGCCCGGATGGCGCGCGCAACCTGGACCTGCTGCACAGCATGGCCCTGCAGACCTCGGCACGCAACCGCTTCGAAGGCATCATCCGCCGGATCGAATCCGGCCGGGTCAACGACCGCCTGCACCTTCAGCTGGATGAGCAGGTCACCCTGACGGCGACGCTGACGCACGCCAGCACCGAGCGCCTGGCTCTGGCGCCGGGGCGTCGGGCTCTGGCTTTCATCAAGGCGCAGGCCATCCACATCCGGCCCATCGGGGCGGCCGACCATCCAGACGGCACGGAAAATTCATCGGCCGGGGAATTGCCGGCTGACATGGCCTGCTGGAGCGGGCGCGTCAGCCATCGGACCGATGGAGATGGCCTGGGGGAAATCAGCCTGGACATCACGCCGCACATCCGGATCACCGGCCTGACGGCGGCCCGGGACTTCGCCGACCCCGGGCTGGATATGGGCTCGACGGCCCAGGCCTGCTTTCAGAGCCGGGATGTCCTGATCGGCACACTGGACTGACCCATCAGCGCCCGCCTGTGGCAGCCTGCGGAAATCGCTGCGACCCGGCCACGGATTCCTGTCCGCGGATCTCGCCCTGGGCAATATGGAAAACCTGATCGGCCAGCGCCTCGACGTCGGCCGGGTCATGCGTGATCAGGACGGTCGGGATATCGATATCCCGCTGCAGCTGGGCCAGTTCCGCCCGCATCCGGGCACGCAGATCCGCATCCAGCGCCGACAACGGTTCGTCCAGCAGCAGCAGCCCCGGGTCGGTGGACAAGGCCCGCGCCAGCGCCACCCGCTGACGCTGGCCACCGGATAGTTCGGCCGGGTAACGCCCCAGCAGCCCACCCAGGTGGAAGGCTCGCACCCAGCGCTGCGCCGCCGCCGGCAGGCTGCGCCGGCCGAACCACCAGCGAACGTCACCGCTGTCGGCGCGGTGCCCCGGAAACGTCCAGCCATGCCAGTTCAGCCAGCCTCGCTGCAGACCAAAGCCAATGTTCTGGCGGACGGTAAGATACGGGAACAGGGCATAGTCCTGGAACAGATAGGCCAGACACCGCTCGCGCGGCGGGACGTCGATGCCTGCGGCATGGTCGAACAACACCCGTCCGTCCACCACGATCCGCCCCTGCGTGGGCCGCAGCAGGCCGGCAATCGCCTGCATCGTCAGCGTCTTGCCAGCCCCGGACGGCCCGAACAGGGCCACACGTCGGGCATCGGTTCGCCAGCGCGGCCGCAGCAGGAAGCCGTCCTGCCCACCGACCTGGCACCGGATATCGACGTCGAGGCTCATGTCGCGCTCCGGGCGCGGCGCGCGGCACGCCCCCCCGGCATCAGCCAGGCCGCCAGACACAACACGACGACGCACGTCGCCGAGGTCACCAGCACCAGGATATTGGCCGTGCCGTCATCACCCGCCTGGACCGCCTCGTAGATGGCGATCGACAGGGTCTGTGTCTTCCCGGGGATATTGCCGGCCACCATCAGTGTCGCGCCGAATTCCCCCAGGGCCCGTGCGAAAGCCAGCAGCACCCCGGCCAGGATGCCGCGCCCGGCCAGAGGCAGACTGACGCGAAAGAACACCGCCGCCGGGGACAGCCCCAGCACGGCGGCCGCCTGCTCCAGCCGATGGTCCACGTCCAGGAAAGCCGCCCGGGCTGCCTTCAGCACCATGGGCAGCGCCACGATCGCCGCCGCCACGACGGCGCCCTGCCAGGTGAAGACCAGCTCGATGCCGTGCGACTGCAGCCAGGCCCCCAGCCAGCCGCGCCGGCCAAACAGCACCAGCAAGTAATAGCCGGTGACGGTGGGCGGCAGCACCATCGGCAAGGTCAGGAAGGCATCGACCACATCGCTGGCACGCGACGACCAGCGCGACAGGCCATAGGCGACCGCAACCCCGCCGACCGTCGCCAGGACGGTCGCCCAGCCGGCCACTTTCAGGGACAGCAGCAAGGGCACCCAGAGACCGGACATGATGTCAGGGCCTGGCAAACCCATATCGCGCCAGCACAGCCTGGCCGTCCGGCGAGACGACATATTTCAGGAAGCCGGCGGCTTCCGGCGCCAGGCCGTCGCGCCGCACCAGCGCGATCGGATAGACCACCGGTTCGGGCGTGTCGACGGTCCGCACGACCTTGACCTTGTCCCTCATGACGGCGGCATCGGTGGCGAACACGAACCCGGCGTCCACCTCGCCACGCTCGACATAGCTGAGTACCTGACGCACGTTCTGGCCCAGGATCTCGCGCGACTGAACCGCATCCCAGGCGCCGGCCTTTTCGAGCGCCACGCGGGCATACCTGCCCACCGGCACCGAATCCGGGTTGCCCAGCGCGATCCGCTTGACCTCGGGTTTTTCCAGATCCTTCAGCGACCCGATGTGACGTGGATTGTCGGCCGGCACGACCAGCACGATTTCGTTGCGCACAAAGTTCACCCGGGTGGCCGGGTCGATCGCCTCGGCGGCGGCCGCCTTGTCCATGGCCTTCTGGTCGGCGGACGCAAAAACGTCGGCCGGCGCCCCTTCGATAATCTGGCGCAACACGACATCCGAAGCCCCGAACGTAGTCAGCACCTTCGTGCCCGGATGGGCGGCCTCGTACCGGGATGCCAGATCCTTGAATGCATTGGTCAGGCTGGCGGCCCCCGATACCAGTACCTCGCCCGCCATGACGGGGACCATGGCGCAGGACAAAACCCCTGCAATCAACACACGGTGAAACGGCATCATTCACAACTCCGGTAGTCTCGAACTGATTTCCGGTATCGTAATATATATAGGTATATTCCGCTATCAGGCTGCGACCACAAATGGAGACGCCTCCGGCAGGGGCGGTAAAATAGGCGCCGGACCACCCCCGTTGCCCGCCACTTTCGCACCGTTTCCCGTGTTTCCCGCCTGATCTGCCCAGACATGGCTATTTCGCCTTCGCCCTTTCCCACGATCGATGCATTTCTGGATGCCCTATGGCTGGAAGACGGCCTGGCGGACAACACCTTGTCGGCTTACCGCAGGGACCTCACCGCATTCGCCCACTGGCTGCGGGCCGCGCAGGACCGCCCCCCCGAATCGGCGCACCGCGAAGACATCCAGGCCTGGCTGGCGGCGCAACACCAGCAGACCAAGGCGAGCACGGCCAACCGCCGTCTGGCGGCACTGCGCCGCTTCTACCTGTGGGCGCTGCGTCGCAGCCTGTGCCACGAAGACCCTTGCCTGGGCCTGCACAGCGCCCGCCAGCCCGCCCGTTTCCCCAAGACCCTGTCCGAAGCCCAGGTCGATGCCCTGCTGGAAGCCCCAGACACCGACACCACGCTGGGCTTGCGTGACCGCGCCATGCTGGAAACCCTGTATGCCACGGGCCTGCGCGTCAGCGAACTGGTGCACCTGACAGTGCAGGACACCAGCCTGAACGACGGAGTGGTGCGCGTGGTCATGGGCAAAGGCGCGAAGGACCGTCTGGTGCCGCTGGGCGCCGAAGCCCTGCACTGGATCGAACGATATCTGCGCGAAAGCCGCCCCGCCATCCTGGGGGCGCGTCTCTGCGATGCCCTGTTCGCCACGACACGCGGGGCGGCCATGACCCGCCAGGCGTTCTGGCTGCTGATCCGGAAATACGCCCACCAAGCCGACATCCGGGTCCCGCTCTCGCCCCACGTGCTGCGTCACGCCTTTGCCACCCATCTATTGAACCACGGCGCCGACCTGCGCGTCGTGCAGATGCTGCTGGGCCATGCCGACATCTCCACCACGCAGATTTACACCCACGTCGCCCGCGAGCGGCTGAAAACCCTGCACGCGCAGCATCACCCACGGGCATGACGACCGGCCGGACGGCCACCCACCGGATCCCAGCCCACTTACCCACATCCCCCGTGGATAACTCGATGGACAACCGTAGGACAGATTCGTCACAGCCAGACCTGGCGCGGGTTTGAGGTTCCGCGGTCGATGCGGGACCACCAGGCAACCGGCCCCCTTCCGAATACGGATAACACCCAACACACTGAAGCGAAGAAATCGGACACAATTCACGGTGGGTGATTTACACCACCGGAAACCCATGTCAAAGACCAAGCACACCTCTGAAACGCCGGCCACCCACTGGCTGCGGCAGCGGAAAATCCCGTTCGGCGAACACCCCTACGACTACGTGGACCACGGCGGCGCGCGCGAAGCGGCGCATCAGCTGGGGGTACCACCGCACCAGGTTGCCAAGACCCTGATCATGGAAGACGAGCACGGCCATCCGCTGGTGGTGCTGATGCACGGCGATTGCGAGGTTTCCACCAAAAACCTGGCGCGCCAGACCGGCGCCAAAAAAATTGTCCCCTGCACGCCGGACACGGCCCAGCGCAATTCCGGCTACCAGGTCGGCGGCACATCGCCGTTCGCCACGCGCAAGCAGATGCCCGTGTGGGTCGAGCAGACCCTGCTGGACTACGACACGATCTATCTGAACGGCGGGCGGCGCGGGTATCTGATCAGCATCGCATCCAGCGTGCTGACTCGGGAATTGGGAGGAAAGCCGGTGCAGGTGGCGCTAGGCGACGAACACTGACCGGAAAACTCAGGGCAGCACATCGACATCCACCGTCTGCAAGTGCCCGTCGCCGACATAGGGGATGATGCCGTGCGCACGGATTCTCTGCGCGGTGTCCCGGGCACAGACATGATCCTCGGGCGGGCAGTAATCGATGGCGACCACGGGCAGGCCGTACTCCCGGACAGTCTGCGTCTGCCCCAGAAGCCAGGCCCGGTCCGTCTCGGAAACCACCACATACTTCCCCTGGGCCTGGCTCCAGCCGCGATACAAGGATTCGAAGGCGACCGCATCCACCTGGTCATGCAGATCGGGCAACAGTTCGAAACCCCGGTTCAGGATCAGCATGGCCTGCGGATACGCCCGCCGCAGGGCACGGATCAGCCGCACCAGTCCCTGGCGCTGACGCTCCAGCATCGCGGCATCCTTTCCCAGCAACTGATAGGAATCGAGCGTATCCAGGAAAAACCCCTGGTAGCCGGCCTTCCACAAAGGCGCCGCCACGCGGGAAACAAAAAAATCGGACCAGCCTGGGGCCGACTGATCGATGATCCGCGCCTGCCAGGTATCGTTGCGGCCCGCCAGCCACTGCCGTGGCATCTGGGCGAAGTAGGGCCGCGAGGCCAACACCTCGCCCACACTGACATAGGCCAGCCAGCGGGTCCGACCCTGCCCTCGCGGCGGCGGCACGAAGTCGTGATCGGGTTCGAGCACAGCCACATCGAAGCGGGACAATTCGGACACTGGCGCCGCGCCACCGTAATAGAACACGATACTGGAGAAATCCGCAGCGCCCGCAGGCCTGGCCAGCCCCCAAAGGACCAGGGGCATCCACAGGATCCCGCGCCGGAACCAGGCACCGACGACCGCCAGGACAGAAACCATGCGTCTAGCCATATTGCTGCATCATGTAGGTTCGAAACTGCAAGCGGCCAAAGCAGCGGTCCAGGCAGTAAACGGCGACCACCGAAACGATCAGCAGCGCGCCAGCGAATCCGAAACCGAAATAGGCGGGGCCGAGCCACAGGGTCAGCCCCGTCAGGCCGGCATTCAGCACCAGAAACAGCGCGCTCAGCCACAAGACGATATCCCGCCGATCAAGATAAAAGAAGATGTTCATCACCCCCAGGAACAGCACCTGAAGGCCGGCGGCCACCACGTCGATCTGCAGCAAAGGCATGTACAGGTCGGAGATCCCAAGCACCTGCAGCAGCGGCCGGCCGAAGGCCACGATCAGCAGGCAGACCAGCGCCTGGATCTTGAGGATTTCATAGAGCCCTTCCCGGGCGCTGCGGACCATATTGCCATGCATCAGATCGATCTCCGCCAATGTTCCACCATCGAGAATCGCCTGATAGAACGCATGGTAGTACTCGACAAAGTCAGCCTCGATCCGCAGCAGGAACATCGCCATGCCCGGTATGACGGACAGATAGGCGAGAAAAATCGGAATATCGTAGATCAACGAGGCGCGCAGCGGCCCGATGACATCCTGTCCCGCGGACGAATACCAGAACATGAACTTGTCGACCCAGACGCCCAGGTTGAAGAACAACCCCACGAACACCAGGCTGTAATACAAGGCGTCTCGACGGAAAAAACCGCTGCTCAAATAATGGTCCGACGGATAGTTGTACCAGATCAACCCATTGGCGCCCAGAAGCAGCGCGAGATGCCCGATCACGACGCCCCCCAGCAGGCCTTCAGTGCCGTAGCGGTGCAAACCCACGGAACACAGGACGGCCAGTCCGTAGCCTATGGCGAAGATCAGCAGGATCGAACGATATTGCTTGACGCTGACCAGGAAAATCACCGCCATCCAGATATTGCCCAAGGTCACCAGCCCCATCAACATCAGGATACGATACGCCCACGATTGCCCGGAAAAGGCCGTGAACGTCAATACCAGGCCGACCCCGCCGCACAGAAGGGTCACCGCCAGGCACACGCCGTTGTAGCAAGGCAGCACGAGGTTATCCTGACGCGCGAACAGGCGATCCGACATGAAGCGGGTAAAGGCCAGCTGAAAACAACCGGACAAAATCAGGCTGACCGCGATCAGATACGTGACCGACACCTGAAATTGCGCGACCTTGGCTGGCGGATCGACCACGGAGGTCGTCAGCAGACCGATCAGCAGGGTTCCCAGAATTGACAGAATGAACGGGCCCGAGCTGATCATCCCCGCATAAAAATAGGCTTTGATCGTGCTGCCAAGCGTGTCGCGCGCAAGAATCCTGCGCAACTCGAATCCTATTCCGGCCATGGCGCCTCCTGGTGCTTCGGATGATGGCCCGCCCCGGCGCCGAGATCCTGATAGAGGCGCGAATACGTGTCGACCATGCGGGCGCGCGAGTAATAGCGCTCGACGCGTTCGATGCCTGCCTGCTGCGCCTGGCGCCAAGCCTGCGGGTCGCCCAGCATCTCGAGCATGGCGTCGGACAGCCCAACAGAATCCGCCATCTGGACGATCCGGCCCGACGGGCCGATCGCCTGGTCTTCCGATCCCTGTCCTTCGATCAGTTCGCGACAGGCTCCGACGTCGGTCGCCACCACCGGTACGCCTGCCGCATAGGCCTCCAGGATCACCAGCGGCAAACCCTCGCTGATCGAACTGAGCACGACGAGACCGGCCTGCGGCAAAATTTCGCGCACGTCGCGAAAACCCAGTAGCTGCACGCGGTCCTGCAACCCCAGCGCGGCAATCAACGCCCGGCATTCCTGCACGTAATCGGGATCCTCATCCTCCGGACCGACGATCCAGCCCTGGAGATCAGCCTGTCGACGCGCGCCGATGAAGATCGCGCGGATGAACATCTTGACATCCTTGATCGGCACGACCCTGCCGATCAGCACGGCCACCGGGGGAGCCACGGCAGGCCGCTGGTCCCGCAAAGGCCGATAGCGATCGATCTCGATGCCGTTGGGAATCACGCGGGTCCGGTCCGGTGCGGCGCCATCCTGTATCTGACGCGCTCGATTGCCCTCGTACAGGGCCGAAACAATTGCCGCGGCGTCATAGGTCATCGCCCCCAGCGTGCGGAAAAAGCGCATCCAGAGTTCCTGGAAATACGGGACCTGCACGAAATTGCGCTCCAGCAGCGACCGGTTGTCGTGAATCCATTCGCTCTGGAACAGATCGATCTGGCGTTCCTTCGTATAAATCCCGTGTTCGGATAACAGCAAGGGGATCTGCCGCCGGATATGCAGCAGCGCCCCCAAAAATCCCGCATACCCCGTCGACACCGCGTGACAGACTTTGACCGGAATCAGGGTCTCGGCCACCCGAATCAGCTTCCAGAGAGGAATGTGCATGATCCGCACAGTCCAGAAATAATCCGTGAACGACGGATCGGTGCAGAATTGTTCGTAACGCGCCCGTATTTCGTCCCAGGATTGCTGTCCATGCAGGAAGAGCTGCTCGGTGACGGGCCCGCCGGGAACGATCAGCGGCAACACATCGGCCAACCGGATCCCGGTTTCCTTTCCCATCAGGCCGAAATCATCGTGCAGATCGAAAATCCGCTGCATGGCGGCCTGCGGACATCGCGGCGGCTCATCCACGGGAACCTGGCGATCCGGATCGAACAGGAAAACCTCCTCGAAATGGACGACGTTGTCGGGCAGCGCATAGCGCGGCGCTCCGTAATCCGCCGCCCGGCCGCCGATGAACACAATGGCAAAGCGGTACTGCGGATACGCCCGCAACATGTCGGCCACCCAGGAAGAGACGCCCCCCGTCACATAAGGGTACGTACCCTCAAGCAATAAGGCGATGTCCGCCTGCTTGCCGCGGCGCGCTGTGATGTGTTTCATGCCCAGTACCTGGAAACCGACGCCAATTGACTGCTGCCCCCCATTTCCCCGACCTGCCGCATCCATGGTCCGATCTCGGAAAACCGGCCTTCCTGGAAAAGGGCCTCGCTCACCCAGGGCGCCAGTCGCGCCTCCCGCATGCCATGCTGGCGCGCGGCCTGAAAATGTTCCCGCGCCTGATCTGGGTGCCCATCGGCCAGGGCCACCCGCCCCAGCAGAAAATGGATGCCTGCCAGCCCCGGACGCAATTCCAGCGCTTCCCGGGCATGATTCACCGCCTGGTCCCGTGTATAGCGGCGCATATCCCCCTGAACCAGTCCGTGATAAACCAGCTCCCAATAGAGTTCCGCCAGACGGGCGTGATCCACGGCAGCCCAACGGGTGCCGCTGCGATGTCCCAGACGCGCCTGAGCCTCGGTGATCCGCTGCATGATGCGTTTCTCCTCCCGGTCCATGATGCCGTAAGCGAGCAGGCGGACCTCATCCTGGGAATCCCCCAGCAGGCTTCGCAAGAGCTCGCCCGTGACATGCAAGGGCAAGGTCCTGATCGCCATCATGGCGGCCATCCGTTCCTGCACCTGCACAACCGGATGGCTGACCTGATTGCGGGCCCGCGAAGCCGCGCCGGGACGGACACGATCCAGCAGCTTGGGCTCGAAGGACGGCATTTCGATCGTCGCGACATCCAGCCGCCGGCCCCCGCTCGGCAGCAGCGCGCGCATCAGCAGCGTTCCGCCCAGCACCAGCTGCCCGCCGACCGGCAGAAAGAGGATGAAACTCGTGTTGAACAGCAGCGGCTTCCAGGCCGGATGCCGCATGCGAAGCGGCATACAGTGGAAAAAGCACGCGGCGCTCGATAGCGCAGCCACCGCCTGCAGCCCCCAGAATCGCAGCAAAGGAGCGACGGCGCTGCCTGACGGATCGCCCAGTTGGCCCAGAGCGAAGGCCTGCACCAGCAGCGCCACCCCGCCCCAACCCACCGCCCGCGGAATATCCCGCCGAATCATGACCGATCCCACTGGGACATGAACCGCTGCAAGGTGAGCCCCGGGTCATCCGAATCCACGGCCTGGTTGTACACCCCGATGCGCGCCTGTTCGAAATCCAGGCCGAACTGAGCCTGCAAGGAAGCTTCCATGCGCGCCACATATCCATTGACTCCCTGCTCTCCGGCCAGCACCAGCAGCACCACCAAGACCTGCGCCTGCTCTGTTTCCAGCGGCCAGGCCAGATCCAGGGCACGGCGCTGCCGGACCATCTGAGCGAACACGGGGCGGTCGGTCCCATCGCGCCGGAACACCAGCGCCACCAGCTGCGACACCGGACCGTTCTCGCGTGCCAGATGTGCCAGGCGGCAGAGTTCCAGCGCAAAATCGGGCGGACAATCCGGGACTTGCCGCTGCACGCTGCGAATCAGCGGCTGGTCGCGCAAACTATCCGCATAATAGGCCAGCATGACCTGAATCAGCTGCAGGGTATCCGAGTTCAACGCCATGAAGAACATACGTCGGATCACCAGAATCCCCAGGCACTCTCCCGCCGCGGTACGCGCCGGCGCACAGATCAGATATCCCGACTCCCGGCCATCCAGCTCTCGCAAGTGCGCCAGCTTGCCCTTTTCCAGGCATTCCTGGACCAGCGGATCCTGCACGTCCAGCGGGAAATCCGGACCCACCGTCGCACAGGCTTGCAAGACGGCAGTCCCATCGTGCACGGCAAACATCGCAGCCTGATTGATCTGCGTGACCGAGGCCAGGTAATCGAGAAATGCGCGCGCATGCGGCAGAGCTTCGTCCGACGATCCCGGCACGACCCCCGCCCGCAGGCGGGCAAGCGTATCGCGCAGGGAAGTCGGCCGGGAGAGGAGTTCCTTCTCCAGCCGGTCATGCGAGACCCGCAACAGATAATGGCTGTTGGTGACGGACACCAGCCGGCTGTTCAGATAGCGGTTGGCGCTGGTCTCGCGCCCCAGCCGCGCTATCCAGCGGTCGGCGAAATGGCCCACGAAGATCAGCATCACGAAGGTGCCGGCGAAATAGTCCTTCGGAAACTGGCCACCCGCGCCATAGAACACCCACCAGTCCAGCAGCAGGAATCCCCCCCCGACGGCGCCCAGCAAGGCACCGTAGCGCAGGGAGAAGATCAGGGCATAGACCCCCAGCCAGGGGAAACCCAGCCGCAGCAGCAATGGGTCCTCGGGACTCAGGAACGCCAGCAGCAGCGTGGCGGCCGCCATCCCGACGACGATCTCGATCAAGGGAAGAAAACCGTGCGCCGAGGGCATCAGCCATCGTTGCCAATGCGGCTGCCTTTCGGAATCACCCGGATTGCGTCGGCGGCCGCTGCCGGTGGGACGTAAGCTCATGGCGGCTCAACGATTCCGGGGACGTAGCGGATCCAGCAAGCTGCGCACCAGACTCTGCGCCACACCCGACAGACTCGATCGGCTCCAGCCAGTGCGGCTGCCGGTCGCGCTCCAGATGGTCGCCCCGCTTTGCAGGTCGATCAGGCTGAACCCAAGGCCAATCGCCGGTTCGCCATCCACACCGACCTTGTAGCGCCATTCCTGTACCGATCCGGCAAGGGCATAACGGGCATGCGTCTGGCGCGCCCATTCCAAGGATTGAGCCAGAGTCCGGGCGTCACCGAAAAGCGGATCACCCGCATCCTGATCCGCATTGCGCAGCACCTCGGCGTGTCCCTGTGTCTGCAGAATGCCAAAGGCGATGCTGGCGGCGCGATGCCCCGCCTCCGGGGTTTCCGTGTAGTTGGCCATCGGCAGGACCGCTATCGCGTCCTGGCGCTGAATATCGGGAGCCGGCGCCATATCCACGGTTGAACAGGCGCTCAGCCCCAGAGCGGCACCCAGGACGAAGAAACAAACCCGCAGTGTCCGAATCATCATGAACCCCAAAAAAAAGATCGTTAATAGAACAAGCGATAAAACAGACCCACACGGGTGGTGGGCTGGCCACCTCCCTGCCCGGCGGCCTCATGCAAGGCATAAATGCCCAGACGGTCCCGACCCAGAACGCTGCCGCCCAGCCCACCCAGCACCCCCAGGCCCCAACCTTGCTGCCGGTCATGCATCCAGGACAACTCCAGAAACGGCCGCCATCCTCGCTGATACCGATCGCGACGTTCGTCGCCCAAGGTGAGCGCAAGTCCATATTGTCTGGAATCGGCCGGCATCAGATCGGCGGCATCCGGCACTTTCTGGTCAGGCATCATGCGGGCCAATTCGGGGACCGGCCCCGCCCTGGCAGCGTAATTCCAATGACTGAACCGGGTCTCGAGATTGAGCGGCGGCCCGTCCATCCGCAGGTGATAGCCGACGGTGCCAAGAAATCCGCGCCCTGTTCCAACCGTCGCGCCGCCTTGCGCCCGGTATCGGTCCATCTCGACGCTGCCATTGGCAAACCAGTCATGCTGGCTATCCCAGGACAATCCGAGCGAACCGAAGTCCCGGCTGCCGCCGACCGTCATGATGGACGTGATATCGGTGTCCTGATTGACGCCCGCCGAGGCGCTCACCCGCCAATAGTCGCTCAGCACCCAATCGGTCGATGCGCGAGCCATCCCGAATGCGCTCAGTCCCTGGCGCCATCCGAGCTGCAACGCGTCGTCATGGTCACGTCCCGCGTGCAGCAAGCTCAGGCTGCTGCTGCGATCGCGCGCGGGGACCCCGGGCAAGGTGCTGTCGTCGCGACTGGCATACCAGCGATCGATGCGCTGAACCTTGAGCCGCAGGCCGCTGGCCAGCGCGAGGCCGGCGTCCAGGATCGCGGAGCGGGTCTTCAGGTCGCCGACCGATGAAAAATCCATCGCAAGTCCCGCCGAGGGCCGATGACGCATCGCCACATCCCGCCAGACTTCAGCGTGCTCATCGTGATCGGGCGCTTGCTCGAATGTTTCGAAGGCCAGGGATTGTGCCTCTGGCACGCGATGCAGTCTGTCCAGAGCCTGGATTCTCGCGTCGCTGGTCAGCGCCGCCGCATTGCGCGTCAGGACATCCGCCAGTGCCGCGCGATCATCATCCTGCAGCGCCAGGGCCAGACGAACGTTATCAGGCTTGAGCATGTCCGCCACATACCGATCCGCCAGCCAGGCGCGAGCCAGGGCCTGATGTTCGCCGCTCATGGCCCACGCCAGGACGAGCGCACGCGCTGCGGCATCGACATGCCGGACATGATCGACGCCGGAAGACGCCTCCGCCGGCGAGAGGCTGGCCAGGCGGGGCACTCCCGGTGTATCGCCCAGCAGCGACCGCGCAACCGCCCGCTTCAGCGTATCGGGGGCACCCTCGCGCAATCGCCGTATCAGCAGACCCAAAGAGACGTCCCCCGCCCGATAGGTTTGCGCCAGGCTGATCAGTGCGTCCCGCTCATCCTGCGAGCCACCCTGGCTTTCGCGTCGTTGCAGCAATAAGCGCCATGCCTGCCGGCGGATCCGCCAGGCCATCTCCGGCTGGCCCACCGCCTCGCGCGCATCCGCGTAGGTGATCAGCCACAGCGGATCCTGCCGATCCCGCACCCCCTCGAGATCCATATACCTGAGCGCCTGGCGGGGCCGGCCAAGCTGCAGCGACGCAGCCGCGAGGACCGACGCGTATTCCGGTTCGCTGCCGTGCCTCCGTGCCAGATCCCCGGCGACCGTTCGCACGGAATCCAGATCGCCGTCGGCCAGCAAGGCCCAGAGATAGGAAATCCCGGTGCCAGGCTGGCTTCCCGGCAACCGATATGCCCGCCGCAGATCGTTCAGCGCGGCGGCCGGCTGTCCCGTTGCCTGCCGATAGGCCGCACGCGCCTCCAGCAAACCGGAAGACGCTTCGAAAGCGGTTTGCTGCGACGCATTCAAATTGGTCAGGAGCATCCCGATGCGGGACCAGGCATGGACCTGGTGATAGGACTCGATGGCCAGCTGAAGATCAGCCAGCGAACCCGTCCGGCGATAGGCGGCTTCGGCCACCCGGCCGACATCGATCGGGTGGCCGCTGTAAAAATACAGCATGCCGGCGAAGTCATCCTTATCCGCCCGCCCCTGCGCGAGCTGGCCCCGCATGCCGCGCTGAACATCCGCATCATCGCCCAGCAGGCGCGCCAGACCGACGTAGGAATCCCAAAAGTCCGCAGGCGCGGCGTGTCCGGCTGCGGCTGCCTGAGCTTGCCGCAAAGACTGCAGGGCATCCTGGGGCTGCCCGTGGGCATACAAGAGTGCTGCTTCATGCAATGCATAAGATGGGTCCGGCCCATAGCGCCGCTGCAGCTGCTTCCAGGTATCCAGCGACAGTGCATCATCGCCGGCCCGTAGGGCCAGGGCGGCCTGTAGCTCCAGCACGTGGCGATCCTGCCCGTGGCCGAGCTGCTGCTTCAGATAGCCGAGCCCCTCCTCGGGATCGCCGAGCCGTTCGTAGGCCGCCACGACTTCGGTCACCAGATCCACCCCCTCGGGCAGCGACTGTGGCGGCGCATGCAGCAAGGCCTGCAGATACATGGCATCGTCGCCCAGCTGCGGTGCCATCCGCAGAACGCGGCCCCAGGCGGCGGCATCGTCGAACTCGCGCCCAGCCGCGAACCATGCGGCCAGGGCAGTCTTGGGCTGCCCATCCCATTCGGCCACCTGCGCCAGACGCGGCAACCAGACGCGTCGGTCCAGAAAGGGCTTGCGCAAGGCCCGCTGGGCGATATCCATGGCATCCTGCAAAGATCCGCTTTCGACGAAAACGCGATACAGCAGCTCGTAGTCCTCGTGAGTCCGCACCTGGGCGGGGGTTTGCCCGACCGGCGCATCGGCCACTCGATAAAGGTTCCCCGACGGCATCCAGCCCGACAGGATCGCTCCCCGCTCACCATCCAGATATCGGGGGCCCAAAGCAAGCTGACGCGCGAGCGCCCTGCCGTAATGCCGGACCATGTCCGCCCTGCCCGCCTGCTCGGCCAGCCGGATCAGAAACCGCAGGACATGAGGATCGTCGGCCAGGGCGCCCAGGTATTTTTCGGCCAGATCACACGCCCGGTCAGCCTGGTTTCCCGATTCCAGGGCGCGCAATGCCGCCAGGAAATTCTCACGTTGTCCGGACAGCGACCCCGACCGCTGCTGGGCGCTGAAATACGCCTGGGCCGCCAGCTCGTACTGCCCCGACGATTGCGCCACCTGGCCCAGGGTGGCATACCATTGCCCCGCCCGCGGAACGTCCGTCCTGGCTAACCGCCGATACAAGACGAGGCTGACATCCCCGGCACCGATCGAATACGCGGTGCCGGCAAGATAGGCCATGGTCGGGACGTCCATGTCCCGTCCCGCCAGATCATGCAACAGCTTGATCAGTCTGCTCTTCTGTACGGTCCGCTCCGGATCCGAAACAGGATGCTCGAAGGTCTTTTGCGCCACCGCCCTGACCTGCAGCCTCATGGCGGCCTGACGGGTCGTCGCATCCCCGATCGCATCGAGGCGCACCGCGGCACGATAGGCATCGTCCCACCGGCCCAACCCGAGATACTGCCGCGCCAGGATCTCCTGCAATCGGGGCGAATCCGGCTGGACCCGCAGCCAGGCATCGAGGTACGAAATGGACAGATCCGACGGTTTGCCGGACACTAGATCCCGGGCCATGCGCCCCATCTCCGGTCGCGCAAGCGCCAGCATCAGCAAAACCAGGATGGCCAACGCCGCCAGCAGCCAGGGCGAAACCAGACGAGGCTCGGCTGCGGGAGAATCAGTCACACGACACCTCGACCTGATGCTCCTGAACCGGTTTGGCCGCCGTGCCGCTCAGCCAGATCGTTTGCCTGGCTGATCTATGTTCTCCGTCCACCTGAACCCGGCAGCCATCGGCCCCTTTCAGAACCAGGAAGGGCCGGTAATATCCGCCGAACCGAAACCGCATATTGCGGCCTTCCCGCTGGAAGGACCGGATCATGCCGGCCGCTTCGGCCACCTGCGGATACCGTCCGCGATCCTGGTCGGCCAGCGCGAACGCGGCGCGGGATGCCCCCATGTGGACATAGGTGCCATCCGGACCCGGCCAGTACCCTGCGATATTCCGGGATCCGTCGAGCCTCGGCACCTGCTGGCGCGGCCAGCGCAGCTCCCGCAGCCACTCGCCGGACTGGATGAGCCAGCGGCCGCCCTTGCGCCCAACAGCCACATGCCGCCAATCCAGTACCCGGTGGATGTATTCACTGGTGTAGATGGGATAAACCGGCTCCCTCAGCGCAAAATCATAGGATTGTTCGAGCGCCTTCAAGGAAGCGATCTTGGTGGCGGAGTAGAAATGATAGTAGAGGTTGATCGGCTTGAACCGGATTGGGGATCCGGTCAGCGCGAAGGTTTGCCGGACATTGCGATAGCCATAGTAGGGTCCCTGCCAGTCGTCGGTGTAGACGTTCTCGTTCATCGCGCCCACATAGACCTGGTAATGCGAATCGCCAGGCCCCTTGGAAACACCGATAGGCGCGATTGCCGTCCAGGTCTTGTTCGCCTCGGTGATGGTCGTATCCCCGCCATTGATGTTCAGGACACCCGCCTGCGCGGTCTTGGCCAACGCACGCGCCGAAGGCATGGCGTCCCCCGACCACTGAAGGACAAGCACCCGCTTCCCCGGGGGGGCCAGACGCGTATTGATGTAGTCGATCGACCCGCTGATTTCCTTGTCGAGATCGAACGTATACCCTGGAATCTTCAGATAGAACGATCCCTCGCTTTGATTCTGTTCGATATCGGCGCGCCCCGCTTGAGAGCCTTCGACTTTGTCCCACTCGAAGGGATGCGAGAACGTATGGCTGGCCAGTTCCACGTTGGGCAGGGCGAATATCTCGCGCGCATACTGTTCCAGCGTGCCCGACAGCCGAGGATACATGCCGTCGCGGCCAATCTCGCCCTGGATCACGGACACGGTATGGGGAATCGGGTATTTCTTCAGTATCCTGTCCCGCAGCACTTGCGCACTGAACTGGTTCCCCGGGAATTCCGCCTTGGACGCAAAGCCGTCGCCGTCGATATGAACGAATAAAAGCCGCACGCCGTTTTCCGTCGTCACGACGGGAACGGGCATCAGCGGCAACCGAAGGGCCTGGCGGAAAAATTCGAGCGGCTGTAGCACCCATCGATCGCCGGGCAAACCGGCAATCGACACGACCGTCATGTTGTCCAGCGCGAAACCGCCCCATCGCGTCAGCCCCGCCATGTCATATTGCCGATCGCCCACCCCCACCGTGAGCAATGCCCGCCCGCCGGACCCGACCCGAAAACCGCTGAGCGCCCGCGGATCGGGGGCCGGCATGGTCTCGAACCCCATGATCGGGTCGCGATGCACAATCCGGACCCTGGCCAGCGGGTCCGGTTTCCCCGGACTGAGCTGCAAATCCAGCGCGCGCGCCTGCAATGGCCCAACGTCGAAACCAAACGTACCCATGACGGCCACCGGCATGCCTTCGCGGACCCTGTCGAGCAGCCAGTCCCGCCAAGCGCGGGGGTGGGCAGGCCGATCATTGAGCGCCACGACCACGCCCGCGTACCGGTCCCGGGTCAGGCGGGCCGGCAGATGGTCCACATCGACATAATCAAGCGCATAGCCCAACTGATTCAGGGGCATCGCATACAAGCGCACCCCGGTGCTCTGATCGATCGGTTCCTTGGATACCGGCTGCACCACGAGGATCTTCCGGGGCAAGACCTCGAGCGCCCCGACACCGATCACCGACATGTCGGGATCCGTGACGTACGGCGTCAGCCCCTCTTGCACGAGCGCCTGTGCCCGTGTCCGGCGACAGCGCAGATCATGCAGCTTGCAGTAATCCACCGTTACGACAGGCAGATTTTCGACTGCCCGCAAACGGCGGACATCATCCAGGGCGCGGGCTTGCAAGACTGGCGACGTCTGCTCCACCAGCCCATTGCGAACGATTCCGCGCGTATGCAGGCCGTCCACCACCACCGCCCGCAGCCGCCTGGCATCGGCGAGGGCCAGATCCACATGGTTGCGCAGAATCAGCGGTGTGCCCGCGTCATGTCGCCGGAATATCCGCAGCACCTGCCGCATGCGTTCCCGGGCCTGGGGGTCGTCCTGGCCCAAGGCAACCCCGTCATCCAGCAGAAAACCCGTGTAGCCTTGCGCTTTCAGAGTGGCGAGCCGCCCATGGACGACAGCGGACGGATCCCGAACCAGCTGGATCAGATCCGCTGTCCGCAGACGTGCAAACCACTGACTTGGCCCTGGCCTGGCGGCGGCATCCGGTAATCGGGTCTGGGCCGGATCCAGCACGACGATGTCGAAGGCCTTGAGCTGATCGGCCGGGGGATCGGCCTGGTAATACAGGGCGATGTCGGGTACCGACGCCGCATCCGGCGGCGCAGCCCCCGCCACCCCTGCGGCCATCAGACCAAGCGCCAACCACAAAAAAAGACTGCACCGTGTGCACATCGATGCCGACATCCGGCCGTTACCTCAGGGAACCATCATGAAAGTGCAGGAACACACCCTCAAAAACTGTCAAAAAAAATGGGAATCAAAGTACGGCCCGATGAACCCATGTCAATTATGACATAAATAAATATACAATAAACACATAGTAATAGCGAGTTGCAAAATAGAAACAGAACCCGCCGCGCGACGCTGAACGCGCATGGGCAGGCGTCTGGGGCCGGCCAGACTGGCGGCTCTTGAAGCGATGGAAATCACGGTACCCACATGATGGATACCTACAAAAACCGGCTTAGCCAGCGGAAACTTCGATTAAGCGTTTATTCAGCATTTCTGTTATTTAATGCTGAGTTCCCAAAAGCATGTAGGCTTTCCTGGGCCAGGATTCCCCTATTTCGAGTATTTCAAAGCACCATGTCTTCACAAAATGATGAAGGTGGCGTTATGCCCGATGCTGCGCACCCGGATGCCTCCGCGCCCAATCAAACCGGCAATGGGCTATTTCACAGAATGCGTTATGGCCTGCGTGTGCTGGGACTTGAAGGCCGCGGCTTGTGGTTGCTCTCATCCCTCATCGTGATTGCCTGGCTGGCCAGCGGCATCTACAAGGTCCAGCCCGAAGAACAGGGACTTGAGCTGCGTTTTGGAAAATGGATAAGCACAACCGAACCTGGTTTGCATTACCATTTTCCGTGGCCGATAGAAACTGTTTACCTCCCCAAGGTCACCCAGATCAATCAGATCCATCTGGCCAATTTGTACGAAGGCGGCCCTCAGACGCAGAGCACCAATTCGCGCGAAAAGCAGATGCTGACGGGAGACGAAAATATTGTCGAGGCCGATTGCACCGTGTTTTGGCGCATCAAGAACGCGGGAGACTTTCTGTTCAAGGTGAAAGATCCAGAAATCTCGCTAATCATTGCAGCCGAAAGTGCCTTACGCCATACGGTCTCGCACACCCCCATTCAAGCGGCCATGTCCAATCAGCGCCAGCAGGTGGCTGACGAAACCCGCACCTTGCTCCAGAAGTGGCTGGACGAGGAACATGCCGGTATTCTGGTGACGCAGGTACAGATGCAGCGGGTAGACCCGCCGTCTGCCGTGATTGACGCTTTCAATGACGTCCAGCGCGCTCGGGCCGACCAGGAGCGGGAGCGAAATGAGGCTCAAGCCTATAGCAATGACGTCATCCCCAAAGCGCGTGGCCAGGCCGATCGCATTATGCAGGAGGCATTGGCCTACAAAACCAAGACCATCAATCTGGCGCAAGGCAAAGCCCAGCAATTTCAAGCAATAGAACAAAGCTACACCAAGGCCAAGGACGTCACGTCATGGCGCCTTTATATGGAAAGCATGGATGAAGTGTTTAAAAAGGCCGGCAAGGTCGTGATTGACTCGTCCGGAAAGGGCGTGTCCGGCGTCGTGCCTTATATGTCGTTGCAAGACAAAGTCCAACCGGCTGGAGCACACTGATGCAGCGGGCTATACGCATTACGGTCGCGGTGACGGCGGTAGCCGTATTGTGGCTGCTGTCCTCCAGTGTTTATACCGTGGAAGAAGGACAGAAAACCTTGGTCATCCGGCTTGGCGCGGCCATAAAGGTGGATGAGCAGCCAGGACTCAAGTTTAAATTGCCGCTGGTGGATTCGGTGCAGTATTACGACGATCGTCTACAAACGCTCGCACCGCCTCCGGAGGAAGTGATTCTGGGCGATGAGAAACGCCTGGAAGTGGAAACCTATACCCGATACCGCATCACCGACCCTTTGCGGTTTTACCAGTCTGTGCGCACCGAGCAGCAAGCCAGGATACAACTGACGCAATTGGTCAGCACGTCGCTGCGCCGTGAACTGGGTAAGGTCAAGATCCAGGAACTATTGTCGTCGGAGCGCGGCAAGATTGCGTCCTTGATTCAGCAAGAGGTCGTGCAGCACGCGCCGCCTTTGGGTTTGCAGGTAACGGAAGTCCGATTGCACCGTGCGGATTTGCCTCTGGCAACCAGCCAAGCCATCTATAACCGGATGAAATCCGCTCGGCAGCAAGAGGCCAGCCAACTCCGCGCGCAAGGCAACGAATGGGCACAGCAGATACGCGCAAAAGCCGATAGTGAGCGTACCGTCATCTTGTCGCAAGCTCAGCGCCAAAGCGCCATTATTTATGGCCAGGCCGACGCACAAGCCAACGACGTCATGGCGAATGCTTTCCGCAGCGACCCCGGCTTCTATAAATTCGACCGTTCGTTACAAACCTATCGCGAAGCATTGGCCAATTCCGCGATTACGCTGGTGTTGTCTCCAGACGCTGCTGTGCTGCACGACTTCGAGCATGGCCCCGCCACCCCCAAGCCGTGATCACTCAGACCTTATCGCTGACTCGCCTGAAAAGGTTTGCTTCTGTCGCCGGGCCCGGTCTGGTCGTCATGCTAGCCGATACCGATGCCGGCAGCGTGATTACCGCCGCCCAGAGCGGAGCCCAGTGGGGCTACCGGCTGCTGCTGCTGCAGCTTCTCATTATTCCCTTGCTGTTCGTCGCCCAAGAGCTCACCGTCCGGCTTGCACTGTCAACCGGCAAAGGTTATGGCGAGCTGATTTTGAAACGCTTTGGCCCCTGGGTCGCCACCGTGCCCATGGTGACCTTGATCATCAGTTGCTTCGGCGCCCTGGTCACCGAAATGAGCGGCCTGGCTGGAGTCGGACAGCTGTTCGGGGTACCCGTCTGGCAAACAGTTGGCATCGTTGCACTGGCCATATTTGCGATGGTGTGCTCGGGCAACTATAACACCGTCGAGCGGGTTGCCCTTGTGCTGGGTGTTTTCGAGTTCGCGTTTTTTGTCGTGGCCTGGCACGCTCGGCCAGATTATGGACAAATGCTTGCCCAGTTGAAGGACATGCCTTTGACTGACCGCAATTATTTATATTTACTCGCGGCCAATCTGGGCACCAGCATTATGCCGTGGACCATTTTCTATCAGCAATCGGCCTTGATTGACAAAGGCCTGGATATTTCTCATCTCAAGGCAGCCCGGCTGGATACATTCAGCGGCGCTGTATTATGTCAGATTATTACAGCAGCCGTGCTGATTGCAGCAGCCGCGGCCTTTGGCGCGCACGGCGGCGGCATGATCCTGGACAGTGTGCCGCAAATTGCGCAGGCGTTCACTGCGGTTTTAGGCGAAAACGCCGGGCGGATAACCTTTGCCATTGCACTCAGCGGCGGCGCGCTGGTCGCTACCATCGTTGTGTGTCTATCCGCCGCGTGGGCGATGGGCGAAATTTCTGGCAGACGCCATTCCCTGGCCGACCACCCACGCGATGCGCCGTGGTTTTACGCCGCATTTGGCTTGATGCTGCTGGCGGGCGCCATACTGGTTTCGTCGGGCGTCAATCTGGTGCGCCTGGCGATTGCCACGGGAGTCATCAACGCCTTGTTGTTGCCCGTGGCGTTGGGATTTCTTTACTGGCTGGCTCGGAACGAATTACCCGCGCAGCATCGCCTGAAGGGCGCTTATGCATGTTGTGTAGCGGCTATTTTTCTCATTACCGCCAGCGTCGGTTTGTACGCTGGTATCAGCGGGGCACTGGGATGAGAACTCTCCGTGGCTGCCGGCCCGCGCACCAGGGTGTCCACAATGGAATTCAATAGCCTTGTCCATGCGCCAAGCGCGATATTCCAGATTTTCTTTCTGGATTTGATCCTGAGCGGCGATAACGCGCTTGTGATTGCATTGGCCTGTCGTTCTTTGCCAAGGCCCTTGATGGCACGCGCCATCATGATAGGCACCGCGATTGCGATCGTATCGCGTATTCTGCTGACGACGGTCGTCAGTTTCCTGCTTGAAGTTCCTTTTCTGAAATTGATCGGGGCCGTGTTATTGGCGGTCATTGCGATCAAGCTGCTGCTGGCGCTCGAAGACCCATCGCACGAAGCCGGGTCATCGGCCGCTGGCAGCTTGGGATCCGCGGTAGCCATGGTTGTCGCGGCGGATTTTGCAATGAGCATGGACAATGTCGTTGCGATTGCCGCCGTCGCTCAAGGAGATGTGGTCTATCTGATACTGGGCCTGTTGTTGAGCATGCCGCTGTTGATGACCGGGAGCCTGTTTGTCAACCGGTTGTTCCAAAAATACCCGGAACTTGTCCCTGCCGGCAGCATCTTGCTTGGCTGGATTGCCGGGCAACTGGCGGTTTCGGACCCGCTCCTGTCTACCTGGGTCGATACCCAGGCACCGGCGCTGACCATCGTCGTGCCTTTGTTGTGCGTCGTGTTTGTCCTTTGCGAAAGCCGCATTATCCGCCGCCAACGTCAGCGTTTGGGAGCGCCGCCAGCGGGCAGCTTATTCACGCGCAAGACGACTCTCGATGCCGCACTTGGTGATGTTGAACTTGTTTTGGCACACGACACGGTCACCCGCCCGATCGAACCTGCTCGGTCGTCAGCAGGACCGGCTGTCGATGGCAACATGATGGATCAACGACAGGCCGATGCGAACGGCCCGACAAATCGTCCGCGATCCCATCCTGTGGCGCTATGGAGCTTCGCGATCATTCTTTGCGTAAGTCTGGCGACATGGCCTTTGATATGGGGCGTCATGTATTGGATAAAGCACGGCTGATCGCCGTACTGGCGTCTCCTGCAGGAATCGAACCTGCAATCTTCCCTTAGGAGGGGAAAGTTATATCCATTTAACTAAGGAGACACTGCGGCGGTGCATGAACGCAACACCCGGGATACCGCGTCACAGGTGGACAAACACGTCGCGGCAGCTTGGTAGTATAAAACACGCACCCGGGCAACACGGTCGTCGTTGCCGGTTTTTCCGAGCAAAGGCGGCTTTTCATGCTTCGATCGCATCACCCGCAGCGCTGGCGCACTCTGTCCGCCATCTGCCTGACCCTGACTTGTGTGGCGGGGTTCGACACCGCCGCCCTGGCTCGTGCGCCATCCACCGTCTATCTGGAAGACATGACCTCGCCCGAGCTGCGCGACCGGATCGCGGCGGGCACCACCACCATCCTGATCCCTATCGGCGGCACCGAGCAAAGCGGACCGAACATCGCGCTGGGCAAGCATAATGCCCGCGTCCATATCCTGGCCGGCAGGATCGCCCAGGAACTGGGCAACGCGGTGGTGGCGCCGACCATCGCCTACGTCCCGGAAGGTTCGATCACGCCCCCGACGGCCCATATGCGCTTCACAGGCACCATCTCGGTGCCCGAACCCGTCTTCGAATCCGTGCTGGAATCGGCCGCCCGCAGCTTCCGGCAGCACGGCTTCAAGGACATCTTCTTTCTGGGCGATCACGGCGGCTACCAGCGCAACGAGACAAAGGCCGCCACCCGGCTGAACAAGGAATGGGCGGCGGATCCTCGGGCGCGCGCCTATGCCTTGCTCGATTACTACCAGGTTACCCAGACCGCGTTCATCGACGCATTGAAAAAACGTGGCTATTCCACGGCCGAAATCGGCACCCATGCGGGGCTGGCGGATACATCCTTGTCGATGGCGCTGGACCCTGCCCAGGTACGCAGCCAGCTGCTGCCGCACGGCGGGCAATGGACCGTGCACGACGGGGTCTACGGCAACCCCACCCGATCCAGCGCCGAACTCGGCCAGATCGGCGTGCGCCTCATCGTCGATACGTCGGTCGCCAGCATCCGTCGACAGGTCGAACAGCACGCGGCCGGAGGCCGCCCGGCTCAAGTCCCCTCTTCTCAAAGTCACTCCGCCAAAAAATAGGGAGTTTCATCGTGGTATTGAAAAAAGTGTCCGCGCCGCGCGCGGTCCTGTCCGCAGCCGCCATCCTGGCCATCGGCCTGTCGGCGGCGCAGGCTGCCCAGGCAGCGGGAACCGCGGCATCCGCGCCGGCCCAGGCATCGGCTGCACCAGCCGCCATCCAGACGGTGCCGGGCATGCCGCCAGTGATCAATCCGCACAATCTCTACAGCGAAACAGGCCCTGGCCACCTGAGCGCCGCCGTGCAAAAGGACCTGCCTCGCGTCTACGTGCCCAATCTGCGCTCCAACGACGTCTACGTGATCGACCCCGACACGCTGAAGGTCGTGGACAAGTTCAAGGTCGGCAAGGGTCCGCAGCATGTGGTGCCCTCGTGGGACCTGCGTACCCTGTGGGTCGCCAACAATGCCGAGCGCAGCAATGACGGCAGCCTGACGCCGATTGATCCCGCTACGGGCAAACCTGGCAAGGAAGTGGCTGTCGACGATCCCTACAACATGTACTTCACGCCCGACGGCAAGTCCGCCATCGTGGTGGCCGAAGCGCGCAAGCGGCTGGACTTCCGTGATCCGCACACGATGGCCATGCAGTATTCCATCGACGTGCCGCAATGCGGCGGCCTGAACCACGCGGATTTTTCCATCGACGGAAAATACGCGCTGTTCACCTGCGAATTCGACGGCAGCGTGGCCAAGATCGACATGGTCAACCACAAGGTCATCGGCTATCTGCAGTTGCCCATGCCCGCGACTCGCATGCAGGAAAAAACCGCGGCTGATGCCAAGCACGCCAAAAAAATGAAGATGCCCCGGAAAGGCATGCCGCAGGACGTGCGGATCTCGCCCGACGGCAAGCGCTTCTACATCGCCGACATGGAAGCCGACGGCGTGCACATCGTCGATGGCGACGCATTCAAGGTGATCGGCTTCATCCCGGTCGGCCTGGGCACTCACGGCTTGTATCCCAGCCGCGACGGAAAATCGCTGTACATCACCAGCCGCGGCACGCACGCGATTCATGGCAAACCTAAAGGCAAGGGCGGTGTGGCGGTCATGGACTTCGCCACCGACAAGATCGTCGCCGACTGGCCGATTCCCGGCGGCGGCAGCCCCGATATGGGCAACGTCAGCGCCGATGGCAAATGGCTCTGGCTGTCGGGCCGGTTCGACGACATGGTCTACCGGATCGACACGAAGACCGGAGCCGTCAACCAGATCAAGGTCGGCCAGGAACCTCACGGCCTGACGGTCTGGCCGCAACCCGGACGCTACTCGCTGGGCCACACCGGCAACCTGCGCTGAAGCAGGCCGGGCAGCGACCCGATGGACATAAAACGCAGTCTCGTCGGGTCGCCAGCGCCGGTCGCGCGGACTTCGCGCGCCGGCACCGGGGCTATCCAAAAAGGGGTATAAAACAGGCACCGACAACCGGAGACCCCCTTGCCTGCCCTGAACAAGATCACCTGCATCGAAGACTTCCAACGCATCGCCCGGCGGCGCGTGCCCCGCATGTTTTATGACTACATGGACTCGGGCTCATGGACGGAATCCACGTATCGGGCCAACGAGGCGGACCTGCGGGCGCTGAAGTTCCGCCAACGCGTCGCAGTGGATATCGCCCAGCGCAGCCTGCGCAGCCGGATGCTGGGGGAAGACGTCGCGATGCCCGTGGCCCTGGCGCCCACGGGCCTGACGGGCATGCAACGCGCCGATGGCGAGATCCTGGCGGCCCGGGCGGCTGAACGCTTCGGCGTACCGTTCACGTTGTCGACCATGAGCATCTGCTCGATCGAGGACGTGGCCGCGCACACCAGCCGGCCCTTCTGGTTTCAGCTGTACGTGATGCGCGACCGCGATTTCATCGGCCGCCTGATCGACCGCGCCCGCACGGCACGATGTTCCGCGCTGGTCGTCACACTGGACCTGCAGGTCATGGGCCAGCGCCACAAGGACATCAAGAACGGCCTGTCCACGCCGCCGCGTCCCACCCTGGGCAACCTGATCAACCTGGGCACCAAGCCCCAGTGGTGTCTGGACATGCTGCGCACACAACGCCGCAGCTTCGGCAACATCGTCGGTCATGCGCGCGGCGTCGCCGACATGCGATCGCTGGCATCCTGGACGGTCGAACAGTTCGACCCGACGCTGAACTGGAACGATCTGGCCTGGATCAAGGAACGCTGGGGCGGCAAGCTGATCGTCAAGGGCGTCATGGACCCGCAGGATGCCCGCCACGCGGTCGATGCCGGGGCCGATGCCCTGATCGTGTCGAACCATGGCGGGCGCCAGCTGGACGGCGCCCCCTCGTCCATCGCCGCCCTGCCTGCCATCGCCCAGGCGGTCGGCGACCGGATCGAAGTCCTGATGGACGGGGGCATCCGCAGTGGTCAGGATATCCTGCGCGCCGTGGCGCTGGGCGCACGCGGCGTGCTGATCGGCCGAGCCTTCCTGTACGCGCTGGCCGCCGCCGGTGAAGCCGGGGTGGTCCGGGCGCTGGAACTCATGGCCAACGAACTGGACGTCACGATGGCGTTCTGCGGCCGTACCCGGATCCAGGACGTGGATCGCAGCGTCCTTGTAAACCCGGCCGCGGCAGGCGCCCTGTAAGGGTCCGCGCCATGACCCAGACCCACCAATCAGACCACGCTCACCGACTGGACGCCAATCCTTCATGCTGAACGTCCTGTGGCTCGGATTCTTCCTGATCGCGGCGGTCAGCGCCCTGTTTCAGTGGCTGGTGCTGGGTGACCCCGGCATCTTTGCCCGGTTGATCGCCAGCCTGTTCGACATGGCCGACCTGTCGGTGAAGGTCATGCTGCTGCTGTTCGGCACGCTGACGCTCTGGATGGGATTCCTGCGCATCGCCGAATCCGCGGGTCTGGTGCAAGGACTGGCGCGGCTGCTCGGGCCGCTGTTTCGCCGCCTGATGCCGGGGGTTCCCCCGGGGCACCCCGCCCTGGGGCTGATGACCCTGAATTTCGCCGCCAACGCGCTGGGGCTGGACAATGCCGCCACCCCCATCGGGCTGCGCGCCATGCACGCACTGCAGACGCTGAACCCCGAACCCAAGACCGCCACCAACGCGCAGATCCTGTTCCTGGTGCTGAATTCCTCGTCCCTGACCCTGCTGCCGGTGTCGATCTTCATGTACCGGGCCCAGCAGGGCGCGCCCGACCCGACCCTGGTGTTCCTGCCCATCCTGCTGGCGACCTCGGCCTCTACGCTGACCGGCCTGCTGTCCGTCGCCTGGATGCAGCGGCTGCGGCTGATCGACCCGGTCGTGCTGGCCTGGCTGGGCACCGGCGCCCTGCTGCTGGGCGGATTCATGGCCCTGCTGGCCACCATCAGCGCCAGCGCCGTGGCTGCCCTATCGTCGCTGCTGGGCAATCTGGTGCTCTTTGGCATCATCATCGCCTTCCTGATCGCCGGCGCCTGGAAACGGATTCCCGTCTACGAAAGCTTCATCGAGGGTGCCCGGGACGGCTTCGACGTCTGCAAGAACCTGCTGCCCTACCTGATCGCCATGCTCTGCGCCGTCGGCGTCCTGCGGGCATCGGGCGCGCTGGATCTGGTGCTGGACGCCATCCGCTGGGCGGTGAGTGTGGCCGGGCTGGACACGCGATTCGTCGATGCGCTGCCCACGGCCCTGGTCAAGCCGTTTTCGGGCAGCGCGGCGCGCGCCCTGCTGATCGAAACGATGCAGCACACGGGGCCGGACAGCTTCGCATCCCTGCTGGCCGCGACCGTCCAGGGCAGCACCGAAACCACGTTCTACGTGCTGGCGGTGTATTTCGGCGCCGTGGGCATCCAGCGCGCCCGCCATTCGGTGGGCTGCGCCCTGCTGGCGGATCTGGCCGGCGTCCTGGCATCCATCGGCGTGTGCTACTGGTTCTTCGGATAAGTCGCCGGCGCGTCGCTACAATGGTTCATATGCCCCGCGGCACCGGCATAGCGTTTCCCGCACGCGGGTCCGTTTTCGAACACACCACAGGAAGACCTCGATGTCCGTCCGTTTCAACCCACGCACATCCATCCGGGGCATCCTCGCGGCGGGCGCCTGCCTGTGGCTGGTCGGCTGCGCCAATATGGCGGACACGCCGCCGGGCACCCCGCTCGCCCAGGTGGAAGCGAAATTCGGCGTCCCCACGCTGCAATGCACGGACCGGCAGGGGCGCGAGCGCGTCATCTGGTCGCAACAGCCTTTCGGGCAATACGCCTGGGCATCCACGGTGGACCCCCAGGGCCGCGTGGAATCCGTGCAGCCGATCCTGACGGACGAACACTTCGAGGTCCTGAAACAGGGTACCTGGACGCCGGACCAGGTGCGCTGCGAATTCGGCCCCCCGGCCTTCACCGACGCGGTGGGCCTGCCCAGCGTGCGCCAGATTGTCTGGAACTACCGCTACAAGCAGGATCACGTCTGGAATTCGCTGATGTTCGTGTTTTTCGGCCGTGACGGGGATCACGTCACGAAATTCCACCCGGGGCCCGATCCCATGTACGACCACGAGGATCGGGAACCGATATTCTGAAGTGCCCGAGAATTGACTATTCTTCGAGGGCGTGGCGCTTGCGCCGCACCTGATAGGTCGACAGCAGACCATGGGCCACCATGTTCATGCCCGGCCGGTACTCGCCCGAGGGGGTCTGGACAACCTTGGGCACCAGATGACCCGACAGCGCCACGCTGTCGCCGTCGGTCAGGGCCAGCAGGGCGGTCTGTACGGAATCCTCGAATGCGACGACATCGCACATCAGCAGGTCGCCGTTGTTGGTCCAGACCTTGGCCCTGGCCGTGACATAGAGATTGCCGGCCTTCCCGGTGCTTTGTCTGGGACTGCCGAACAACTTGCCTTGGACCAGTGCATCAATCATCAGTGCTTGCCTCTCATGGTCGAAATGACACAGTAATACAGTGTCGTTACAACGGTATTGCCACGAATGACTGTTGTTACTTTAGCAACAAAAAAGCCCGCCATGTCGTTCAACATGCGGGCTTTGCATAAAGCTGTATAACAGTGTTGTATAAACAGCACTGGCGGAGACAGAGGGATTCGAACCCTCGATGCGGGTATAAGCCGCATGCTCCCTTAGCAGGGGAGTACCTTCAACCACTCGGCCATGTCTCCGGCAAGACCGGCATTCTAGCACAGGAACCGGCGCTGTCGACTTTGATCAGGATTCGGCCTTGACGGGTTCCTGGTCCAGTTCGAAGGCCTTGTGCAGGGCGCGCACCGCCAGTTCCATGTATTTGTCGTTGATCAGCACCGAGGTCTTGATTTCCGACGTGCTGATCATCTGGATGTTGATGCCTTCCTCGGCGAGGGTGCGGAACATCAGGCTGGCCACACCCACGTGACTGCGCATGCCGATGCCGACAATCGAGACCTTCGCGACCTTGTCGTCGGAGACGACTTCACCGGCACCCACGGTCGGCCCGATCTGGTTCTTCAGCAGGTCCAGCGTGCGCAGGAAATCGTTGCGGTTGACGGTGAAGGAGAAGTCGGTCATGCCCTGCTGGGAGATGTTCTGCAGGATCATGTCCACGTCGATGTTGGCCGCGGCCACGGGGCCCAGGATCGAATAGGCAACGCCCGGGGTGTCGGGCACATTGCGCAGGGTGACTTTGGCTTCGTCGCGGCTGAACGCAATGCCGGAGACAACAGCGGATTCCATTTTCTGATCTTCCTCGAAAGTGATGAGCGTGCCCGAATGCATTTCCTCGTCGACCGGGATCATGGGATCGGTCAGTGACGACAGTACGCGCAGAGGCACCTGATATTTGCCAGCGAATTCAACAGAGCGGATCTGCAGGACCTTGGACCCGAGCGAGGCCATTTCCAGCATTTCCTCGAACGAGATGACGTTCATGCGGCGGGCTTCCGGCACGACGCGCGGATCGGTGGTGTAGACCCCGTCCACGTCGGTGAAGATCAGGCATTCGTCGGCCTTCATCGCCGCCGCCACCGCCACCGCCGAGGTATCCGACCCGCCGCGCCCCAAGGTGGTGATATGGCCGTCGTCGTCGATGCCCTGGAAACCGGTGATGATCACCACCCGGCCGGAGTCCAGATCGGCGCGGATGCGGGAATCGTCGATCGACTTGATCCGGGCCTTGGTGTAGGCGCTGTCGGTCAGCACCGGCACCTGCCAACCAGCGTAGCTGCGGGCCGCCACACCCTGGCGCATCAGGGCGATGGCCAGCAGCGCGCTGCTGGCCTGTTCGCCCGTGGAAGCCAGCATGTCCAGTTCGCGCGGGTCGGGCTGGGGCGAGATTTCCTTGGCCAGCCCCAGCAGGCGATTGGTTTCCCCGGACATGGCCGAAGGCACGACGACCACCTGATGGCCGGCGGCGTGCCATTTGGCCACGCGCCGGGCGACATTCTGAATGCGTTCGACGGACCCCATGGAGGTCCCGCCGTATTTCTGAACGATGAGCATGATAACGAGGAAGTGAAAGGCTGCGATCAGGCCCACAGGCAGCGCAACCGAACTGAAGATAAGCTGATTATTCTAACTGGGTTTTGAGGATGTTTCCGGAACCAGCAGGACCCGCCCCTTTTGCACCACGATCCAGTGCGATTCATGGCGCAAGCGCACCTGACGGTCATGGCCCAGGGCATGGACTTCGCGCAGCTGCTTGAGCCACGCATCCAGGCGGGCCTCGGTGGGCATGCGCAAACCCTGGGACCGCAGCCAGAATCGCAACACAGGCGCCTGGCGCGAGGCCGGCAGCAGACGCCAGGAGGCCAGGGAAAAGCCCAGACCATCGGCATCCGGATCCAGACGCGGCCAGTCCTCGCGCACGGCATCCAGTGCCCACTGTTCCAGTTCGCGCGCCTGGCGGGCGTGGCGCGCCAGCGTGCGGCGCCAGGCAGGCCATCGCCCATCGAGGACGGGCGCCAGATCGGCACGCACGGCGCCGCGCGCGTATCGCGCGTCCCGGTTGCTGGGATCGTGCACGGGCTGCCAGCCGCTGATCGCGGCGAACCGGTCGGCGGCCTGGAGGATGTGCGAGCGCGGCTGATCCAGCCAGGGGCGCAGATACAGCAGATCATCGCGCCGCATCACCGGCGCCATGGCACCCAGCCCCAGCGGTCCGGCACCGCGCAACAGGCGCAGCAGCACAGTTTCGGCCTGATCGTCCTGATGATGCGCCAGCAGGACGTGCCCCACCCCGGCCTGTGCGGCCAGATCGGCCAAGGCGGCATAACGGGCCGCTCGGGCGGCGGCCTCCATGCCGGTTCCCTGCGCATCGACCCGGACGCGCCGGCTATGGCAGGAAACGCCGATCAGCCCGGCCAGACGATGCGCTTGATTTAGCCATTCGTCGGCGGAAGCCTGCAGGCCATGATGAATGTGGAAACAGTGCAGGTGCCGGCCGGTATCGGCGGCCACCCTCGCAGCGTGCAGGGCCAGCATGGCCGAATCGGCCCCGGCGCTGAGCGCCACACCCAGGGCCGCGCCGGCGGGAACGTCGGCCAGCGCGACGCGCACCGCGGTCAGCAGATCATCATCATAAGTGGCACACCACCGATCCGCCGCGACAGGCTTCATGGGGACACTCCTGCGTCATACAGCCGATGCGCCACGCGCCGATGACCCACCCGATCATCGGGCAGCCACCAGCGGTCAGGCACGCCATCGGAATCAGGCGCCGTGGATCAGCGGGCTTCCTGGAAGCGCCCATAGGCGGAGATACGCTCCATGCGACGGCGCAGGAGTTCGTCGGTTTCCAGGCCGGACAATTCGCGCAGCGCATCGGCCAGGGCCCGATGCAGCTGGCGCGCCATGGTGGCCGGGTCACGGTGGGCGCCGCCCACCGGTTCGTTGACCACGCGATCGATCAGGCCCAGATCCTTCAGGCGGGGCGCCGTGATGGCCAGGGCTTCGGCCGCAGTCGCAGCCTTGTCGGCACTGCGCCACAAAATGGACGCGCAGCCCTCGGGCGAGATCACCGAATACGTGGAGTACTGCAACATCATGACGGTATCGCCGACCGCGATCGCCAGAGCCCCGCCCGAGCCGCCCTCGCCGATGATGGTGACGATGATGGGCACCTTGAGCCCAGCCATCGCGAACAGGTTGTGGCCGATGGCTTCGGACTGGCCGCGTTCCTCGGCGCCAACCCCGGGGTAGGCACCCGGGGTATCGACGAAGGTGAAGATCGGCAGGCGGAATTTCTCGGCCAGACGCATCAGGCGCAGGGCCTTGCGGTAGCCCTCCGGGCGCGGCATGCCGAAATTGCGCATGGCGCGTTCCTTGGTGTCGCGGCCTTTTTGGTGACCGATCACCATGCAGGGCGTGCCGTTGAATCGCGCCAGCCCACCCACGATGGACTGGTCGTCGGCGTACATGCGATCGCCGTGCAACTCGTGGAAATCCGTAAACAGCGCATGGACGTAGTCCATGGTGTAGGGGCGCTGCGGGTGGCGCGCCACCAGCGCCGTCTGCCAGGGGGTGAGCTTGGCATAGATGCTCTTGGCCAGGGTCTGGCTTTTCTGCTGCAGACGGCCGACTTCCTCGGAGATGTCCACGGCGGAATCCGTCTGCACGTAGCGCAGTTCCTCGATCTTCTGATCGAGTTCGGCCAGGGGCTGTTCGAATTCAAGAAAGGTATTTCGCATGAGTACAGGATTTCCAGGATGGAAAGATCAATATTCGACGGCAGCGGCATCCATGCTGCGCCACAGGTACCAGCTGGCGACCGTGCGCCACGGCGCCCAGGCCTGCGAGACCTCGCGGGCCTCGAAGCGCGACACGGGTTCGCCACTGAAGTAGTGATGGGAAATGGCCTTGAGCAGCGCGGTGTCGTCGAGCGGCAGCACGTCCGGGCGGCCCAGGAAAAAAATCAGGAACATTTCGGCCGACCAGCGCCCCACCCCGCGGATTTCGCACAGCTGCGACAGGATGGCGGCATTGTCCTGCGCCTGCCACCAGGCCGGGTCCATCCGTTCGGACTGCTGAAAATACACGGCCGCGTCGCGGACGTACTGGGCCTTGCGCAGGGACAGCCCCATGGCGCGCAATTCGGCTTCGGAATGCTGGATGATCGCATCGGGCAGCGTGTCCGGCCCGCAGGCCCGGACCAGTTGCTGCCAGAGCTTGCGGCCAAGCGCCAGGGAAATCTGCTGGCCCACGATGATGCGGATCAGGGTCTGGTAGGGGCTTTGACGCACCTGGATGCGCTCCTCGCCATAGACCGGGATCAGTTTGCGCAGGATGCGGTCACGCTGCATCAGGTCCTGGCAGGCCTCTGCCCAGTAGACCGGGCGCAGCTGAGTGTCTGGGTAGTGCATGTCCACGTTTACACCCGCCGCCATTGCGTCAGGCCGCCGGCAACGTCGGCGAGCTCGACACCCTGTTCGCGCAGTTCGGCGCGGATCTGATCGGCACGGGCAAAATTGCGGGACGCCTTGGCCTGGATGCGTTCGGCCACCAGCGCCTCGATGGCGTCGGCGGTCAGTGGCGCGGCCTGTGTCCCGCCAGACAGGAATCGGGTGGGTGATTGCAGATAGACCTGAGGATTGGTCTGCAGCAGGCCCAGGATGCCCCCCAGCGCGCGCAACAGGCCGCTGGCCTGGGGGCTGGCATCACGATTGGCCTGATTGGCCAGATCGAACAGCACGGCCACGGCGCCGGCCGTGTTGAAATCGTCATCCATGGCGGCCTGGAAGGCCTGCGCGGCGGGCGTGTCCCAATCGATGACCGTGGCGGCCGGCGGCACGTTGGCCAGCGCCTGATACAGCCGGTCGAGCGCGTGCTGCGCATCCTGCAGGTTGTCGGGCGTGTAGTTCTGCACGCTGCGGTAATGACTGCGCACCAGGAAAAACCGCAGCATTTCGGATTCACGCGGGTTGGCGACATAGTCGGAGGCATCGTCGGCCACGCCGTCGGTCACGGTATCGCGGATACGGCGGAAATTGCCCAGCGATTTGGACATTTTTTCGGCGTCCACCATCATCGGGCCGCAGTGCATCCAGGTCGTGGCCAGCGCGCCGCCAAAGGCGCCTTCGCTTTGCGCGATCTCGTTTTCGTGGTGGGGAAATTTCAGGTCGGGACCGCCGCCGTGGATATCCAGCGGCATGCCCAGCAGGCTGTGGCTCATGGCCGAGCATTCGATATGCCAGCCGGGGCGCCCGGGCCCGTAGTCGGAATCCCAGCGGGTATCGGCGGGTTCGGCGGGCTTGGCCGATTTCCACAGCACGAAATCCAGGGGGTCTTGCTTGCCCGCCGCGACCGCCACGCGCTCGCCGGCGCGCAGGTCGTCGAGCGACTTGCCGGACAGTTTCCCGTAGCCCGGGAATTTGCGCACCGAGAAATTGACGTCGCCGTCGGCGCCGCGATAGGCCAGACCTTTTGATTCCAGGATGCGGATGATGTCGAGCATGCCGGTCACGTGTTCTGTGGCGCGCGGCTCGTCGTCGGGCGCCTGGACCCCCAGGGCGCGTTCGTCGGCGCGCATGGCGGCGATGAAGAATTCGGTCAGCGCGCGGATGGGCACGCCGCGCTCGACGGCGCGGCGGATGATCTTGTCGTCGATATCGGTGATGTTGCGCACATAGCGCACCCGGTAGCCGGACGCCCGCAGCCAGCGCTGCACCACATCGAAGCTGACCAGCATGCGGGCATGGCCCAGGTGACAGAAGTCATACACCGTCATGCCGCAGACATACATGCGCACCACCCCCGGTTCGACGGTTCGCAGTGGGGTTTTCTGGCGCGAAAGGGTGTTATAAATGTGCAGCATGTCGGATGGGCAAGGTCAAGCGATCCCCACACGCCGGGCCTGCCGGCTGCGCGATGGGATGTAAAATGAACTGCCAAGTATACCGTCCCCTGGCTCCATCCCTGAACCCTCCCATAGGCGCTGCGTGTCGTGATTCGTGTTTTTCTGACTGTTTTGACTCTGTGCGCGGGCCTGGCGGCAGGGCCGGCGACCGGCGCATCCCATGATACTAACGCGTCCGGGGCCGCGCTCCAAGACCTGAATTTCAACCCGAAGACGGGTGAGTTCACGCTGCCCGAAGCCCCGGACGGCGGCTGGAAAGCCTTCGCCGATCTGCTGCAAAAAGCCACGCCGTCGGTCAACACGGCCATCCCCCTGACGCCGTCGCAGGTCACCGACCACATCGCGGCGATGATCGATGCGGGGCAGGCCCGCGAAGCCCTGGACGTCATCCAGAAACGCGAAACCGCGCGCGCCGCATCGGCCCCGGTGGGCACCGACGTCCAGCTCGAATACCAGAAAGGCCGCGCGCTGGCGGCTCTGGGCGAACACGACCAGGCCATCGCCCTGTGGCAGCGGATGACGGAAGCCTTCCCCGAACTGCCCGAACCCTGGAATGCCCTGGCCATCGAATACGCCGGACAAGGCAAACTGCAGATGGCACACGACGCCCTGAACATGGCGCTGGCCTCGGACCCGTCCTTCGCCCCCGCGCTGGAAAACCTGGGCCATGTGCAGATGGCGCTGGCGCAAGAATCTTTCGCCCGGGCACGCGCCGCCCAGACCCATCCGGCCACCATC
Organism: Castellaniella sp. MT123; assembly: GCF_039614765.1. Classification (NCBI taxonomy): domain Bacteria; kingdom Pseudomonadati; phylum Pseudomonadota; class Betaproteobacteria; order Burkholderiales; family Alcaligenaceae; genus Castellaniella; species Castellaniella sp. MT123. The sequence goes on along the minus strand of NZ_CP154879.1, from coordinate 81,323 downwards.
GTCCCGGCTACCCCCGAACCGCTCCAGAATCAGCCCGGCAAACGCCCACTGCCCACGGCACCAGCCACCATGCGCTAGGCGGCACCCGCGCCAACCGCTCGCGTCCCTTCAACCGACCGCCGCCGATACTCATGTCCCATCCGTTTTTTTCCACCCGCATCCTGTCCTGGATGCGCGTCCTCAGCCTGGGCTGCGCCCTGGCCATGGCCCCCGGCCTGGCAGGCGCCGCTTCCGGTCCCCTCAACTCCACCCAAGGCAAACCCATGAGCACCAATCCGCACGTCAAGCTGCACACCAACAAGGGCGACATGCTCATCGAGCTGGATGCCGACAAAGCACCCAAGACGGTCGAAAACTTCCTGACCTACGTGAAGGAAGGCTTCTACGACGGCACGATCTTTCACCGCGTCATCAACAACTTCATGGTCCAGGGCGGTGGTTTCGAACCCGGCATGAAGCAAAAGCAGACCCACGCCCCCGTCGAAAACGAGGCCAACAACGGCCTGAAGAACAATCGCTACACGCTGGCCATGGCGCGCACGTCCGACCCGCACTCGGCCACCGCCCAGTTCTTCATCAACGTGGCGGACAACGACTTCCTGAACTTCACGGCGCCCACCTCCAACGGCTGGGGCTACACGGTGTTCGGCCGCGTCATCGAAGGCACGGAAGTGGTCGATGAGATCAAGAAGGTCAAGACCGGCAACAAGGGCTTCCACCAAGACGTCCCGGTGGAAGACGTCGTCATCGAAAGCGCCACCCTGGTTGAATAAGGCGAGACTTCCAGGCGTCCTCTGGATCGCCTCGGACATCCACCTGGGCGCCGCCGTTCCACGGACGGCGGGCGCCTTTTACGATTTTCTGGCGCAGGCCCGCACGCAGGCCCAGACACTGATCCTGTGCGGCGACATCTTCGATGCCTGGATCGGCGACGACCACGCGCTGCGTCAGCCGCCCGCCTGGCTGGAAGACGCCCTGCGCGAACTGCGCCTGACGGCGCAAGCAATCCCGCTGTGGCTGATCCACGGCAACCGGGATTTCCTGATGGGCGCGGCCCTGGCCCGCGCGCTGGGCGCGCAACTGATCCCCGCCCCCATCCGCCTGGACACCGATGCCGGCGCAATCCTGCTGGCGCACGGGGACGAATACTGCACGGATGACGTCGCCTACCAGCGCTTCCGGTGTGTGGTGCGCACCCCCTGGATACAGAAGATGTTCCTGGCCCTGCCGCTGCCGCTGCGCCGGGCGATCGCCCGATGGGCGCGCGAACGCAGCCGACGGGCCCACGGCACCAAGCCGATGCGGATCATGGACGTGAACCGGGATGCGGTAAGCCGGGCCATGGCATCCGCCGGCTGCGAGACACTGATTCACGGTCATACGCACCGGCCGGCGGTCCACACGGTGCCGCTGGGCGATCATGAGGGCCGGCGCTACGTGCTGCCCGACTGGGAATTCGATCATGCCGCGCCGACGCGCGGGGGCTGGATTTCGATCGATACGGACGGAATCCGGATGCATGGGTGGCCGCCTGCAGGCGGTTCACCCTAACTGTTCCACCTCGGGTTCTGTGTCGAGAGGGGGGATGCGTTCGATCTGCACGGCGGAGATTCGGCGGCCTTCCAGGGCGGCGACAGTGAAGCGGAAGCCGTCGTAGTCGTGCACAAGTTCACACTGGTCGCCGACGTCTGGCAGGCGGCCGAAGCGGCTGAGCAGGTAGCCGGCGATGGTGGAGTATTCCTCGTCCTCGTCCACCAGGCCGTCGGTATGCAGGATCTGTTCCAGATGGTGCAGGTCGGCGGCGCCGTCCACCCGCCAGCGGCCCTGACCCTGGTCGATGATGTCGGGGGCCTCGTCCTCGTCGGGGAATTCACCGGCGATGGCCTCGAAGATGTCGATGGGCGTCACCACGCCGACGATGGAACCGAATTCGTCGGCCACCAGCACCAGCAGGCCATGGGCGCGCTTGAGCGTTTCCATGAGCGACAGGATCTGGATGCTTTCATGGACGATGATCGGTTCGCGCAGGCGGGTTTCGCGGATGCCGCCGTGTTCGATCAGGTCCAGCAGCAGATCTTTCGCGCGCCCGACCCCGACGACCTCGTCCAGGGTGCCCCGGCAGACAGGGAAAAAGCTGTGCGGCTCGCGGATCAGTTGCTCGCGCAATTCCTCGACGGGCGCTTCCAGATTGATCCAGGAAACATCGGTGCGGGGGGTCATCACGGAATGGACGTTGCGATCGCTGAGCGTCAGCACCCCGCTGACCATATTGCGTTCCTCGTCGCCGAACACCTCGATGGGCTTGGCGGCCGCCTGGCCGTCTTCAGGTTCCGGGCCGACCAGCGGTTTGCGCCCCAGCATCAGCAGGACGGTTTCGGCGGTGCGTTCGCGCAGCGGCCGGCGCATCTCGGCACGCCGGACGTTGCGTTTGGCCCATTGGTTCAGGGTCTCGATCAGCACTGAAAAGACGATGGCGGCGTACAGGTAGCCCTTGGGGACCGGGAATTTGAAGCCGTCGGCCATCAGTGAAAAGCCGATGGTCAGCAGGAACCCCAGACACAGGATGACCACGGTCTGGTGGGCATTGACAAACGTCGTCAGCGGCTTGGACGCCACCAGCATGATGCCCATGGCGATCACCACCGCCGCCATCATGATGGCGAGATGATCCACCATCCCCACCGCCGTGATCACTGAGTCGATGGAGAACACCGCGTCCAGGATCACGATCTGGGTGACGATCACCGCGAAGCCGGCGTGCAGGCGGGACCCCGAGGCCCGCTGCGTGCGGCCCTCGATCCGATCATGCAGTTCGAACGTGCCCTTGAACAGCAGGAAGAACCCGCCGACGATCAGGATCACGTCCCGGCCGGAAAACCCCATGTCGCCCACATGGAACAAGGGCGTGGTGAAGGTCACCAGGTGGGACATCAGCGTCAGCAGCAGCAGCCGCATGACCAATGCCAGGCTGAGCCCCGTCACCCGTGCACGGTCGCGTTCCTTGGGCGGGAGCTTGTCCACCAGAATCGCGATGAAGACCAGATTGTCGATGCCCAGGACAATTTCGAGGACGATCAGGGTGAACAGGCCCACCCAGGCTGCCGGATCCAGCAACCACTCCATGTTGGGGATTCCTTGTCAGACGTGGAGATGGGCCATCATCTGGGCGAAGATCTTGGGGGTGGCGGCCAGCACGTTGCCGGATTCCAGCCAGCCCTGCTCGCCCTGGAAATCGGCGATCAGCCCGCCGGCTTCCAGGACCAGCAGGCTGCCGGCGGCCATATCCCAGGGCTTGAGGCCCACGCCGCAGAAACCATCCAGCCGCCCGCTGGCGACCCAGGCCAGATCCAGCACCGTCGAGCCGGTGCGGCGCGCGGCAGCGCATTCGGCCAGCAGCGGCACGAAGGGCGAAGTGGCCGGCAGTGCCGTGGATTGCGGAATATGCGAAGCCAGCAAGGCGTCGTGATAGCGCAGGCAGGACGACACGCGCACGCGGCGATCGTTCAGGAAGGCGCCGCTGCCCCGGCTGGCGGTGAACATCTCGTTGCGGGTCGGGTCGTAAATCACCGCGTGAGTGGCCTGCCCGCGCTGCATCAGCGCGATGGACACGGCGTAGTGCTGAAAGCCATGGATGAAATTCGTGGTGCCGTCCAGCGGATCGATCACCCACTGGAATTCAGGCGTTGCGCGACCGCCGGCGACCGCGTGCACACCGGTTTCCTCGCCCAGAAAGCCATGATCGGGATAGGCTGTGCGTAAAATGTCGATGATGGATTCCTCGGCAGCCCGATCGACCTCGGTGACGTAGTCCTTTGGACCCTTGCGCGCCACGTTCAGGCGTTCCAGGTCCAGGCCGGCGCGGTTGATGATGGCGCCTGCGCGGCGTGCCGCCTTGATGGCGGTGTTGAGCATCGGATGCATAGGTTTCCAAAGATCACGGGTAATAAGTTTTCTATTTTAAATGACTCTGCCAGTTTCCTCCGATTCCGCTGCGACGGCCCCCGATCCGTTCGCCCGCGTGCGCTTCATCATGGTCAGCCCCAGCCATCCCGGCAACGTCGGATCGGCTGCCCGGGCCATCAAGACCATGGGGTTCCACGCGCTGCATCTGGTCACCCCCGGGGACCCTGACGTGCTGCGGCATCCGGATGCCCAGGCGCTGGCCAGCGGAGCGGGCGACGTCCTGGAACAGGCCCGCATCCACGCCAGCCTGGCCGACGCGCTGGGTCCCACGACCCTGGCCTTCGCCCTGACGGCGCGCGCCCGCGCCCTGGGCCCACCACCCTGTGACATCCGCGAAGCCGCCGCGCAGGCCGCGACCGAACTGTCGCGGGCCGGCGCGCGGATCGCCATCGTCCTGGGCACCGAGCGATCCGGCCTGTCCAACGACGACATCACGCTGTGCCAGCAGGTCTGCCACATTCCGGCCAATCCGGAATACAGCTCTCTGAACGTATCCCAGGCGCTGCAATTGGCGGCATGGGAAATGCGCTACGCGCTGCTGCCGCTGACGCACGAAGCCCGCCTGCCCGACACGCACGGGCGCCACGACCCGGGCGCCGATCCGGCCAGCAGCGAACGGCTCCAGGCCATGCTCGACCATTTCGAACAAGCCCTGATCGCCGTGGGTTTCCTGGATCCGCAGCACCCGAAGAAGCTCGTTCCACGCATGCGGCAGATGTGGACCCGCAGCCGCCTGACCACCGACGAAGTGGATATGATGCGAGGATTGTGCACCGCCATGATCCGCACCGCCCGCCACACACACCCCCAGGACCCTACCTGAACCATCATGTTTGATCAGCTTCGCGAAGACATCGCCTGCATCCACGAACGGGACCCGGCCGCCCGCAGCCGTATCGAGATCCTGACCTGCTATCCCGGCCTGCACGCCATCCTGATCCACCGCATGGCCCACCGTCTGTGGATCCGGCACTGGTACTGGGCGGGGCGGTTCGTCTCGCACCTGGGGCGGCTGCTGACCGGCATCGAGATCCATCCGGGCGCCCGGATCGGCAACCGCGTCTTCATCGACCACGGCTTCGGCGTCGTGATCGGCGAGACCGCCGAGATCGGAGACGACTGCACGATCTATCAGGGCGTCACCCTGGGCGGCACACGGTTGTACAAAGGCGAAAAACGCCATCCCACGCTAGAAGAAGGCGTCGTGGTCGGGGCCGGCGCGCAGATCCTGGGCGGCTTCACCGTCGGCGCCCATGCGCGCATCGGGTCCAACGCCGTCGTCATCAAGCCGGTACCGGCGGGTGCCACTGCGGTGGGCAATCCGGCCCGCATCATCCTGCCGCAGGACCACGAGGCCGCGCCCGATCCGGCGAACGTGCCGGACCACACCGAGGCGCAACCCGCCCCATTCCCATCGGCGACCACGCCCGACGGCGTGACCGCGCGGCCGGGCGATACGGCATCCGCCACCGCCCAGGGCCTGCCCTGTCAGTCCGAATGGGCCGCACGCCCCCTGCAGGACCTGCTGCAGCGCGGACGGGCGGACGAGGGCCGCGCGCGGACGGGTGGCGCGGCGGAAGACCGCCCCGAGGACTTCGCGCCTTATGGGGTCGGGCGTTCGGACGACGACCCGCTGGTCCAGGTGCTGCACGAACTGATCAATCACAGTGCGCAGCAGGACCAGCGCATCCACAAGCTCTGCCAGGCCATGGAAGACCTGGGGCAACGCATCGAAAACGGCCAGCGGCCGCTGGATGCGGACCGCCTGAACCGGATGGTGGACGAATAGGCTTTAACCGGCGCGGGGTTCAGGAATCACTGGCGGCGGGCGCGTCCACTGTGCGCACCTCGCGCAGCGGAATCGGGCTGCGCAGGCCCGCCTGACGCAGCGCCTGCGGCGCGCGGCGATGCAGGTCGAAGCGCACGTCCCAGTATTTGTCGGCCAGCGTCCACAGGCGGATGTTCAGCATCACGGCGCTGTCGCGGTATTCCATCACCATGACCTCGGGCGCCGGGTCGGGCAGCACGTCGGCCTGCCGGGCCACCAGATCCCGTAAAACGCCCAAGGCGGTCTCGAGATCATCATCGTGGCGCACGCCCAGCAGCATGTCCAGACGGCGCGTCGAGTTGCGGCTGTAATTGACAATGGGGTTGCCCCAGACCGCCGAATTGGGCAGCAGCACCTGGATGCCGTCGGACTGCACCAGCCGCGTCATGAACAGGCCGATTTCATCGACCGTACCGGCGCCCTTGCCCTCGACCGAGACATATTCCCCGGCGCGCACCGGCCGCAACAGCAGCAGCATGATGCCGGCGGCGAAGTTCTGCAGGGTTCCCTGCAGGGCCAGGCCGATCGCCAAGGCTGACGCGCCCAGCATGGCCACCAGGCTGGCGGTCTGCACCCCCAGCCGCGCCAGTACCGCCAGCAGCACCACGGTGCGCACCGACCAGACGGTGACGCTGCGCACGATCGGGATGATCGTGGGATCGATCCGCGCGGAATGCCTCGACAGCCGCCGCACCCAGTTCCCCAGCAGGTTGGAGACCGTCCAGCCCACGACCAGGATGATCAGCGTCACCAGCAGATGCACGGCGGCATCCTGAAAATCGGGCATCGACGCCCAGAAGGCCTGAAACTGTTCCATGGAAATCCTATTCAACGAAATGGGATCCAGACATTTTAGTGTGCGGGCGGACCAGGCCGGATTTGTCCACGCGGAATGTGGACAAGCTCATGGACAAGTGCTGGATCACCCGATTTTCAGACTAAAAATCAGATAGTTGGAACTACAGATAAAAAATTGACCAGCCTGTGGCCCAGGCGACCGTGCCCCATTTATCCACGCCGACTGTGGACAAACCCCTGGACAAACTGCGGGTTACCCCAAGTTCCGTTGGCCGCTCAAGGACTTAAAGACGCTGGGCGAAAACTACGCACTGTTGTCGGCGACGGCATCATCGATTAGGGATTACCCTTTGATTCTCATAAAACAGGATTATGGAAAACATTTTTTGAGAACAGGATCTCATAATGAACCCATCGAATTTCCCCCAACGACCGCCGGGCACGGGTCAACCACCCGCAAGACACAATCCATGACGCCAAAGGACACCGAGATCAAAGGAGGCGCAGAACGCATGCTGCTGGTTCTGTCCACCCTGGGTCGCCTGGAACGCCCGGCCTCCATCGGCGACCTGATGGTCGAAACCGGTCTGGCGAAAAGCACCCTGTACCGCCAGCTGGCGCTGCTCAGGCGCTGGGGCTTCGTCATGGACCACGACGATCAGTTCCTGCCTGGGCCAATGTGCCTGCCGCTGGTCCGGGGGTTCGAACAATCCTCCTATCTGCGGCTGGAAGCCCGATCCGAACTGGAACAGCTGTCGCGCCAGACGGGCGAATCGGCTGGACTGCTGATGGAAGTCAACCAGCAGGTGGTCTGCATCGAAATGATCGAAAGCAACCAGCAGCTGCGCTGTTCCTTCGTGAAAGGCCGCGGGCTGCCGCTGCTGAAGGGCGCCTCGGCGAAGACCCTGCTGGCCTTCATGCCGGCCAAGCGCCAGGCCATCGTCCTGCGCGACCTGGAACGCGATGGCTTGCTCGACGAAACCCAGCGCCGGCACCTGGAAACCGAACTCTCCGACATCAGGGCGCGGGGCTATGCCTGCACCGACAGCGAGGTCGATGCCGGGGTCTGGGGGATCAGCGCCCCGATCTTCCAGGTCTCCAGCCATGCCGTCGCCGCCATCACGCTGATGGCGCCCAACACCCGGATCGGCAACCGCGCCCAGGCGCTCACCGACATGACGGTCCACGTGGCCGCCCGTCTTTCTTCCCGGCTGCAGAGCCTGTAGCCCCCTTTCTCATTTCCCCCTAAGGAACCGCCATGACCCTTCGTCCCACCCTGACCGCCCTGCTGCTCGCCGCCAGCCTGATGGGCGCCTCGGCCACCAGCCAGGCCGCCGGCACGATCCGCGCCGTCACCGACCCGACCTTCCCCCCGATGGAATTCACCGAGGCCGGCCACCGCACCGGTTTCGACATCGATCTGACCACGGCCCTGGCCAAGGAAATGGGCAAGACCATCGAATGGACCGACATCGACTTCAAGGGCCTGATCCCCGCCATTCTGTCGGGCCGCGCCGATATGGCCGTCTCGGCCATCTACATCACGCCCGAGCGCAAGCAGGTCGTGGACTTCACGGATTCCTACTACGCCGGCGGCCTGGTCGTCCTGACCAAAAAAGACGGTCCGATCAAAACCCTGAAGGATCTGGCGGGCAAGAAGGTCTCCGTGCAGGTCGGCACCAAGTCCGTCAAATACCTGCAGGACCACTACCCGCAGGCCCAGCGCGTCGAAGTCGAAAAGAATGAAGAAATGTTCAACCTGGTCGAAGTGGGCCGGGCCGACGCCGCCGTCACCGGCAAGCCGGCCGCCAAACGCTACGCCCAGTCGCACCCGAACCTGACGGTGCTGAACGAGCAGGTCACCACGGAAGAATACGGCTTCGCCGTCAGCAAGAACGAACCCCAGCTGACCAAGGACCTGAACGCCGCCCTGGCGCGCCTGAAGGCCAACGGCACCTATGACAAGATCGTCGTGAAATGGTTTGGGGAAGGCCACCAATGAACTTTGATTTCACGCCCGCCTGGACCAACTGGCAGGCTTTGCTTAGCGGCGCGGCCGTCACCGTCGAGGTGACGGTCGGCGCCCTGGTGCTGTCCTGTCTGCTGGGCCTGCTCATCGGCATCGGCCGCCTGAATCCGCAGCACAAACTGCCCTACCGGATCTGCAGCGTCTATTTGTCCATGTTTCGCGGCACCCCGCTGCTGGTCCAGCTGTTCATCTGGTTCTTCGGCCTGCCGCGCTTCAACATCCTGCTGCCGGCCTTCGTCTGCGGGGTACTGGGGCTGGGGATGTATTCCGCGTCCTACGTGTCCGAGGTCGTGCGCGGCGCCATCCAGTCGATCGACCGCGGCCAGATGGAAGCCGCCCGGTCGCTGGGCATGTCGTCGCGCCAGGCCATGATCAAGATCATCCTGCCCCAGGCCTTCATCCGGATGATCCCGCCGCTGGGCAACGAGTTCATCTCATTGATCAAGAATTCCGCCCTGGTGTCCCTGGTCACCATCCATGACCTGATGCACGAAGGGCAGAAGATCATCAGCGTGTCCTACCGGTCGCTGGAAATCTACCTGGTCATCGCCGTCATCTACTGGATCATGACCACCTTCACGACCACCGTGCTGCGCCGCGTGGAACTTCGGATGCAAGCAGGAGGAATGGTGCAATGAGCCGCCAAGCCATGATCAAGATCGACCAGCTGCATAAATCGTACGGCAGCAACGACGTGCTGAAAGGCGTGGACTTCGAGGTCGACGAATCCCAGGTCGTCGTCGTCATCGGGCCCAGCGGGTCCGGCAAGAGCACGCTGCTGCGCTGTTGCAACGGGCTGGAAGTCCCGCAAAAAGGCACCATCGACATCTGCGGCCAGCGCCTGGTCGACCAGGGCAAAATCCTGTCCGACAAGGACCTGAACCAGTTGCGCACCCAGGTCGGCATGGTGTTCCAGTCCTTCAACCTGTTCCCGCACCTGACCGTGCTGGAAAACGTCACCATCGGCCCGCGCACCCTGCGGCACATGGGCACGAAGGAATCCGACGAACTGGCGCATCAGCTGCTGCAAAAAGTTGGTCTGGCAAACAAAGCCGACGCCATGCCCGCCAGCCTGTCGGGCGGACAGAAACAGCGCGTCGCCATCGCCCGCGCCCTGGCCATGCAGCCCAAGGTCATGCTGTTCGACGAACCGACCTCGGCCCTGGACCCGGAACTGGTCGGCGAAGTGCTCAACGTCATGAAGCTGCTGGCCAAGGAAGGCATGACCATGATGGTCGTCACCCACGAAATGGGTTTCGCCCGCGAAATGGCCGACATCGTCGTCGTCATGGACGGCGGCAAAGTCATCGAGGCCGACGTCCCCGACGTCATCTTCAAAAACCCCCGGGAAGAACGCACACGGTCCTTCCTGCAGGCCGTACTCAAGAAAGAAGGTTAAGTCTTTCCATGCAAGCACCCTCGAATCTCTGGCAGGGGCGCGACGACTCCGCCGAAATCGGCGACACCCGCCGCCTGTTCCAGATCGTCACCACCGCCGATACCGGCATCGCACCGGGCACCCCCGCCCTGCTGGGATTCGCCAGCGACGCCGGCGTGCGGCGCAACCAGGGGCGCGCGGGCGCCCGGTCCGGCCCGCAGGCCATCCGCCAGAAGCTCGCCGGGCTGCCAGCCCACGACATGACCGTCCTGTGGGACGCCGGCGATGTCGAATGCCATGGCGACGCCCTGGAAGATGCCCAGGCGGCCTTCGGCCGGCGAGTCGCCCAGGTTCTGGACACCGGCGCCCGGCTGGTCACCCTGGGCGGCGGACACGCCATCGCCTGGGGCAGCTTCCAGGGGCTGCACGCCCATCTGAAAAAGGCGGGCGGCGGATCCATCCTGATCGTGAACCTGGACGCGCATTTCGACCTGCGAACCCGGCGCCCGGGGAATTCCGGCACCCCGTTCGACCAGATCCTGGAATACTGCCAAGAGCAAGGCCAGGCCATCCAGTATGCGGTGTTCGGCATCTCGCGCCTGGGCAATACGGCTGGACTATTCCAGCATGCCCGCAAACTGGGCGTGCATTATGTCGAAGACACCGAGATGCAGGAACGGCACCTGGACGCCCGCCTGGCGGAATTGGACGCCCTGGTCCAGCAGGCCGATCACGTGTACCTGACCATCGACATCGACTGCCTGCCCGCCAGCGTGGCGCCAGGCGTGTCGGCCCCGGCCGCCTTCGGCGTACCGCTGTCGGTCGTCGAGGCATTCGCACGGCACCTGCGGGCATCCGGCAAGCTGCGCCTGGCGGAACTGGCGGAAATGAACCCGGAGTTCGACATCGACGGGCATACGGCGCGAGTGGCGGCGCGGTTGGCTTGGGGGTTGTTGGCCTGATCAAGAATCAAGGCGCAATGAAATATGTGACGACTGGTGGATCGCCTTGCTGATATTGCAAGACGGCTTCGTTCAGCACTCGGTCGGCGTGAGAGACGCGTTTCAATTGACGCAGGTACTCGAGCCACGAATCCACGACGAACGTTTCCATCCAGCGACCGGAAACGGCGGCATCCTCAAAGATGCCCCAGCGGTACGCGCCGTTGCGCCGGCGGGCCACGCCCTGACGCTGGATCGCAGCGATGAACCCGCTTCGATCGTCAACCGAGATCCGGTACTCGACCGTCACCAAGACGGGCCCCTGATCGCCATCGATGTCCCTGGCAACCACCTGCTGTGGCCAGTACATGGAAGGCGTCAGGTCGGCGCCGACCCCCGCCTGCAACCTGTATCGCCGCAAGAGCGGTACGGTCAGCAACACACCGGCGGCGGCGCCGAAATGCGCAGCCGGCAGCCCGTACAGGGAAGCGAATTCGCCCCACGCCAGACTGCCCACTGTCATCGCACCGAACATCACGGTCGCATAGGTTGCCAATCCCCGGCCGCGGACCCAACCCGGTAGCGACATCTGGGCCGAAACATTGAGCGTGGCAAGCACCGCAATCCAGGATGCGCCGGCGAGCGCCCCAGCTATCAGCGCAAGCGGCGCCTGCCGGGCCAGGGCGAACAGCACCATCGCCACCGCAGTGCCGGCCGTGCCGACAGCGACAATCCGGTCCACGCCCAGCCACGCCTTGAGCCGCGGCAGTGCGACCGTGCCGGCGATGGCGCCGATGCCAATCGCCCCTAGCAGTAGCCCGTAGATTGCGGGGCCCGCCGCAAGCTGCCGGCTGGCCACCAGCGGCAGCAAGGCCCAATAGGCGCTCGCAAACAGAAAGAAACCACAGGCTCGCACGAGCGTCGCGCGCAGAGGCCGGTTATAGCGGGCATGGCGCAGGCCGACGAGGATAGCATTGCCAAACTGCTCCGGCGGCAGATCCCCCACCGGGCGGCCCGCCGGGTGCCACCGGTACAGTGCCAGGATGCAGGCCAAGTTGAGCACGACATAAGCCGCGAACGGTACCGCCATGCCCCAGCTGCCGATCAGCACGCCGGCCAGCGCCGGCCCGATGGCACGGCTGATGTTGACACTGACGCTGTCGAGCGCGACCGCTGGCGCCAGATCCTCTCTTTTCTCGACCAGCTGCGGGACAATTGCCTGCCAGGCCGGCGCGATCGCCGCAGCCGCAGCGCTGGTCAGGAACACAAAGGCGAGCAGTACAGCTGGTGTGACGAGCCCCTGAGCAACCAGGATCGCGAACCCCGCCGTCAGCGCGGTACCGACGATTTCCATGGCGAGCAGCAGGCGGCGCCGGTCGAACAGGTCGGCCAGGGCGCCCGCCGGCAAGCCCAGCAGGAACATGGGCAAAGCGCTGGCAACCTGTACCAACGCGACCATGCGCGGCTCGGGGGCGAGCGCCGTCATCAGCCAACCACCGGCCGCGCTCTGCATCCAAACGCCAATGTTCGAAACCAGGGTCGCCGTCCATATCACCGCAAATGCGCGGTGCCGGAACGGACTCAATGGCGAGGTCCCCGCAGCCATCAGCAACCGCTCACATCGCAAGTTATTGGCTTCTTCATCGGATTGCCCTCGTCATTCGATTCGCGCTGAAACACCCCATATGCGAACATCATCGCATCAGGAACCGTCGACGAGCAACGCATCGAGTGCCAGCTGTTGGCGCAACGCGAGAATGTCCGCTATGTTCGGCCCGAGCGGGGTGGAGATCAGCAAGCGCCCGATCGGTACTGTCTTGCTGGCCGTATCCGCCGGGCTTCTCAGCTGCCTGCACGGCAGCGAACTTCCTGTACGGCCTGATTCGTGGTGCCGGGGTTTTCTCAGCTGCCTGCGCGGCAGCGAACATGCCAGATACTATGACGCAACTGCGCGACATTTTCTCAGCTGCCTGCGCGGCAGCGAACGGCACCAGCAGCACGGACGCCATCACTGGTCTTTTCTCAGCTGCCTGCGCGGCAGCTAACGCTTCAAGCTGAAAGCGCGGCACGATCAACATTTTCTCAGCTGCCTGCGCGGCAGCGAACCAGATCCGGTAACCGACGAAATTCACGCCCATTTTCTCAGCTGCCTGCGCGGCAGCGAACGCGCTGATGGATGAAGTGCTGCGTCTGCGCGATTTCTCAGCTGCCTGCGCGGCAGCGAACAGCCGCCTACCGCGTATTGCCGGGACGATCATTTTCTCAGCTGCCTGCGCGGCAGCGAACGCCTCCCTCGGCATGTCCTCGCTGGACGACTACTTTCTCAGCTGCCTGCGCGGCAGCGAACCGTTTCAAGCGCGGCCCGCGCAAGGGCAAGGTTTTCTCAGCTGCCTGCGCGGCAGCGAACTTACTGACACCACGACGGCGGCTCTCATCGTTTTTCTCAGCTGCCTGCGCGGCAGCGAACACCCCGGGCGACTTTTTGAAGTTGCCCGTTATTTTCTCAGCTGCCTGCGCGGCAGCGAACACGCCCCTGCGGGATTACGACGCGACCGGGAATTTCTCAGCTGCCTGCGCGGCAGCGAACCCATGGCTGCGGCAGCCGCGCCGGTCTGGAATTTTCTCAGCTGCCTGCGCGGCAGCGAACCCCGGATATACAAGCCGCATCGGTATCGAACATTTCTCAGCTGCCTGCGCGGCAGCGAACACCGCCATTGGCTCTCCGCCTTCGCGCTCCCTTTTCTCAGCTGCCTGCGCGGCAGCGAACACGCCCTGGACGCCATCGTGAAGTCCATGGGTTTTCTCAGCTGCCTGCGCGGCAGCGAACCTGGAAGGACGGCCAGGCCTACGGCGTACGCCTTTCTCAGCTGCCTGCGCGGCAGCGAACAATCGCAGGCTGGTGCAGCGACGGCCGGGGCATTTCTCAGCTGCCTGCGCGGCAGCGAACACCGTGAATCCGGCGACCGCCAGGATTGCAATTTTCTCAGCTGCCTGCGCGGCAGCGAACCGTTCGATGGCCTGTTTTGACCGGCCTACCTTTTTCTCAGCTGCCTGCGCGGCAGCGAACGCCGTGCGAAATGCCACGCTCTGAGCCTTGGTTTTCTCAGCTGCCTGCGCGGCAGCGAACTTGGCTACTATCCAGCGTCTCTTTGCCGCAGATTTCTCAGCTGCCTGCGCGGCAGCGAACTCAAGACCGCCGATTTCTAGGCCGGCTGTGGCTTTCTCAGCTGCCTGCTCGGCAGCGAACGCGGTTCCGCGAGAACCTGGCGGCAAACATCGTTTCTCAGCTGCCTGCGCGGCAGCGAACGTGCAACTGCGAGCCTGACAAAGCCGCAATCCTTTCTCAGCTGCCTGCGCGGCAGCGAACTTTTCGGCGCCGAGAACATCCACACGCTGGATTTTCTCAGCTGCCTGCGCGGCAGCGAACACCATCAACCAGTCTTCCGGCCTGCTTCGGCATTTCTCAGCTGCCTGCGCGGCAGCGAACCAACTATCATCAGAGGGCGGATCTGGCTATGATTTCTCAGCTGCCTGCGCGGCAGCGAACCTGCGCACGGCTGCCGACAGGGCTGCGCGGCTTTTCTCAGCTGCCTGCGCGGCAGCGAACTCTGATTCATTTACAAACCCTCGCGAAAAATTTTTCTCAGCTGCCTGCGCGGCAGCGAACGGCAGTAGCTGGGATCATTTCGTCTGGCTCAATTTCTCAGCTGCCTGCGCGGCAGCGAACCCGCCAAAAAGCGGCAGGCCATACGATCCGTATTTCTCAGCTGCCTGCGCGGCAGCGAACGGCCGAGATGAAAGAGGCAACCGCGATGATGCTTTCTCAGCTGCCTGCGCGGCAGCGAACGCTCCTAAGATAGGTTTTCGCGCCCTTTGACATTTCTCAGCTGCCTGCGCGGCAGCGAACTCAGCCGACAAGGCCTTACCCAGTTTTTCGATTTTCTCAGCTGCCTGCGCGGCAGCGAACAATAGTCCTTGGACGAAGTGGTACGACCAGATTTTCTCAGCTGCCTGCGCGGCAGCGAACGAACGCGGTGGCGACGATGTAGATTTTGAGTATTTCTCAGCTGCCTGCGCGGCAGCGAACATGGCCGGTTTTCGCATCCAGATGCTGGGCACTTTCTCAGCTGCCTGCGCGGCAGCGAACCCCTGCAGCTTCCAGGCAATCGAGCCATGCGATTTCTCAGCTGCCTGCGCGGCAGCGAACCCCTTCACGAGGGAGTACCGGGCCACGATCTTTTTCTCAGCTGCCTGCGCGGCAGCGAACTAGGTGGGTGTTGCAGGGCTGACACTGCTTGTTTTCTCAGCTGCCTGCGCGGCAGCGAACCCCGAGAACTGCGTTTTGCTGGGGGCGAAATTTTTCTCAGCTGCCTGCGCGGCAGCGAACTCCACGCTCACGCCGAAAAGACGATCTTCGGTTTTCTCAGCTGCCTGCGCGGCAGCGAACGCTGGGGGTGCGGCTCTTTGGCAGATCACACTTTTCTCAGCTGCCTGCGCGGCAGCGAACTTACTAGAGGGAATCATGAGCGCAATCCAACATTTCTCAGCTGCCTGCGCGGCAGCGAACTTCCCATTGCTGGCTGATGCTGCCACGACGATTTTCTCAGCTGCCTGCGCGGCAGCGAACGCTCGCATCGCTCGCACAGGATCGCATCTGGTTTTCTCAGCTGCCTGCGCGGCAGCGAACACTGGCTGGACGCTTGGCACGGATGCGCAACTTTTCTCAGCTGCCTGCGCGGCAGCGAACATGCTGAGCACTTCTGAGATCGTCATGTTCGCTTTCTCAGCTGCCTGCGCGGCAGCGAACATAACCGCCCAGGCGCGACCAAAACCGGCATATTTCTCAGCTGCCTGCGCGGCAGCGAACGTCTACGAACGCAAGACCGGAAGCCTTGTCGATTTCTCAGCTGCCTGCGCGGCAGCGAACTGAATTTCCCGAGCACGCCTTCCGCGACACGTTTTCTCAGCTGCCTGCGCGGCAGCGAACGCTGCATGGCTGGATCAAGTGCAGCGACGGCAGTTTCTCAGCTGCCTGCGCGGCAGCGAACGTCGACTGGCTGCCGGGGCCCGACGGGCAGTTTTTCTCAGCTGCCTGCGCGGCAGCGAACGTGAGGGTGAGGATTGAGCCGGCGGCCTGGCTTTTCTCAGCTGCCTGCGCGGCAGCGAACTCTCGTCTGGCATCGGCGGCCTGCCTGGGAATTTTCTCAGCTGCCTGCGCGGCAGCGAACGGCGTATCTGTCGTCGTCCCAACGCGCGATATTTTCTCAGCTGCCTGCGCGGCAGCGAACATGCTGCGCGACCACATCGATAAGGGCGATCCTTTCTCAGCTGCCTGCGCGGCAGCGAACAAACTCCCGCCGCTGTCTCCCGGTTTCGTTATTTTCTCAGCTGCCTGCGCGGCAGCGAACGTAAAGGCCGATGCGCCGGGGTATCGCTCCAATTTCTCAGCTGCCTGCGCGGCAGCGAACTCACCAGCAGAGGTCATCTGTGCCTTGTGCTTTTTCTCAGCTGCCTGCGCGGCAGCGAACTGGGACAGATACGAATCTCGAATCGACAGGAATTTCTCAGCTGCCTGCGCGGCAGCGAACTCGCCATCCTCGATGTCGAAGCCCTCGAATTTTTTCTCAGCTGCCTGCGCGGCAGCGAACATTGCTTCGGGTCATAGCGGCAGTCCTGGACTTTTCTCAGCTGCCTGCGCGGCAGCGAACAGCGCCTGGCCAGAATCCATCTGCCCCAGGAATTTCTCAGCTGCCTGCGCGGCAGCGAACTGCAGCAGCAGGGCCAGTTCCGGCATGGTTTTTTTCTCAGCTGCCTGCGCGGCAGCGAACGAAAGAGGCCTCCGGCCACAAGTATCGAGTATTTTCTCAGCTGCCTGCGCGGCAGCGAACTTCGGGTGACGCCGGCGCTACGCGAGCTGATTTTTCTCAGCTGCCTGCGCGGCAGCGAACCATGACCACCATAGAGGTCGGTCGCATCGTATTTTCTCAGCTGCCTGCGCGGCAGCGAACCCGGGCTATCTGGGGCCTGTGGGCCTGGATGCTTTTCTCAGCTGCCTGCGCGGCAGCGAACTAGAGAAAAAAGCTCTCAACTCATTGATTTGTTAAAGATCCTAAGCGGGAAAACACGAAACACCCAAATTCTTGGGTGTTTCGTAACCTGCTGATTAATAAGAGACTTGAATCGGCCTTGTGGAAAAGGGTTAGAACCAGGGCAACGTCGCCGTGCTGCTCAAGCCATAGGCGTTGAACTCTCCTACCACGGCCTTCAGTTCAGGGTCGCCCAATGACAGGAACAGGCAAAACCGCTGCCCCGTGCTGGCACTGCGCAGTTGCACATAAGGGAGATCCGGCTGTCGTTCCACGCCATCAGGGATGGCCTGTGCCGCCTGTTCATAGGTTTCCCCCTTTCTGCGCATCCGTCGTTGACGAAGACGATCCACGCTGGTCTTGAACTGGCGCCGCAACAGCCGGCGGTATTGGACTTCTTGTGGAACAGCAGACAAGGCTCCCAACTCCACATGATCCCGCATCCCTCGCAACCAGTCTGCGGATAACAATGCATTCAAGGCGCCGTCTCGACCATGCACCCGCATGATCCATCCCAGAGTACGGGGCTGCATACTGTATTGGGGGAAACTGACCCCGATTTCATGAGTACCCAGCCCCACCAAGGCGCGGTGGAACTTGGCATACAAGGCCCCCAGCAAATGAGCCTGACTAAACTCGGGATCAGGCAAAAGTCTGATATCCACATAATGAGTTGCCATGGCTGTCACTTCCCTGCATCGCCGAATACACCGCCCCGCACCAGCACCGCCATGACGAAATGCTGCTGCTCGATACCAGGGGCCTTGTCCTTGAGTACCCAATCATCGAACAGGTTGTAGAAGTCGAGGCTCGGCTTGACCTTGGGTTGACGGTAGGCTGTGCCCTGCGTAGTAACCGAGCCATACGGTTCCACTGCAATCGGCCCTAGATTATCCGCCCCGTTGTACCAATCGTCGATCGTGCGAATGGCGTTGCCCAACTTCTGAGAATGGATGGCGGCGACCTTGTCCACATCGTAGAGTGTCTTGCTCTTGTCGCCTCGGCCGCGCTCCAGCAACAGTTCCTGGGAAGGAAAGACCTCCTGCCCCGCCCCAAGACGGGCAAAAGCCGTGACTTGCAGCAAAACATGCCGCTTGCCAGCCAGCCCGTCGGCAATCAATGCTGCCACAGCTTCCCGATCCACCTGAGCGTCTCCTGCCTCAAAACCCCTCAGGCTCAGGGACAACGCGTTGAAGGCCCAGCTCTGCGTGGGTTGCCCGCGTTCGAGCAAGGCTACGATCACGCGAACCTCTTCGGCGCCGACCCGGTTGCGCCACAGGAAACGGCCACTGGCAAGGTTATGGGCATACCGACGTGCCAATTCACCGAAGCCATGGGTTTCGACATATCCGCCGACAACCTGCTGCAGCTTAGCCTCGTAATCCGCACTATTACAGGCGGAAGGTTTTCCGGTTCCCGGCAGCACGCGCAGGGTGAAGCTGACTTTCAGCGTATCCGCGTCGGCTGGCAGGGCGGCGACATCCACCGTCTGCAGATTAGGATTCTCGATTGCGGCATCCAGTTTGGCTGGGTCCTGCTCCGCAGCCTTCAACCGATTGGAAATAGTGCCGCGCACTGACTTTTCTTTGATCCCAACTGCAGGCCACTGGGAGGCATTGGCCTGATCATCCCACGAGCCTGCGGCAAACAAGGCGTCGGACGGGTCCAGCTTGCGTTCAAAAGCAAGGACGGAAGCGGTCTTCAAGGACATGGCAGATTTCCTTTCCTGATGAATGTTGGATTGCAATCAAAGAGTTTCCGCGCTGATCGGCGGATTGGATGAATATTCGGCGTCATCTTCCACTAGCAAGGGCGCATAGTCGTTGCAGCAGCGGTAGAGACCGTCGTCATGAGACTCGCTCCACCAGAGCAGATCGCGTACGCTTTGCAGGCGATGCGGACTGACCCATTGACCGATGGAATACACCCCCTCTACAAACCGGAATGGAGTACTCTGGTCACGCGCGTTGGCGACCTGTCCGCCGGCGTATAGATCCGATAGCGCGGCATAACCGATAGGAATAGGCACGATCCAGCCGGAACCCTTCGGTCGATCATGGGTCCAGGCGATGTGACCCTTCTCATCCTGGCTGCTGCGAAAATTGAACCGCGACAGATCCAGCCAAGCGTCAAGCAGTGTGCTCTTCGGGTCTTGACGACACAGTTGATCCAGGCGCTGCTGCAGCAGATCGTCCCGCTCCACCAGGGCGAATCCCGGCAGCCACTGACGGCGCAAGCGACGGAACAGTGTGTGCCGCTCCATTTCCTGATCAGGCCAGCCAATCAGCGCTGGTGTGACACGAATACCTGGACTCGGTTTCGGCGGCAGTACCGTCCCGCCGGCAATCCGCATGGATCCCACCAATTCCCTAATTTCCCAGGCGGTTTTTTGCCGTAGCGCCTCATCGCTTCGAAACAGAAGATGAGTCTCACCCTCTTGCTCGACCACGCCTAGCTGGAATACCAAGGTCAGGTCCAGATGGATGCGGCCTTCTTCAACGATGGCGGCCGTACTGCCATCCTTGTCCACCGGATTACGCGTCAGACGGAAGGTCCGGACATACCCTTCCTGGGTTTGCTCTTGGTGCCAATGGCAGATCACCCCGATCTTTTCCAGTTTCAAGGGAATATCCGCTGCTGCCAGCTTGCGTCCCAACGCCCACATGAATCCCAGGAATGCCGTCATGGATGGAAAACCATGCGTCAGCGGACTGGAAATCGCGTTGGCGTTCTGGACGCGCACATGCGGCAGAATCAACAAGCCGTCGGGTTCCCGGTCTTTCAGATTCATACAGAGCCTCCTCGCGTCGGAATGTAGTGCGGCGCATCCAGGTCCGTCTGCAACCCATGCAGTGCACGCGCCCAGCCTGCCTCGTCCTCATCGAGCAGCAGTTCATTCCTCCAATGGCGCTGCTCAACGTCTCCCAGATAGGGTGAAAGTGTCTTGAGTCGTTCGTTCAGCCAATTGCCGAAGCGATGGCCGATCTGCGCCGGCCAGTCCATGGACAGCCATTTGCTGCGGAACTCGCCATCCTCTTCGCCACGCCATGGATCAAGCCAGAACTGCTCTTCACGTACCAGCACGCAGCGAGGATCAGCCGTCCAGCCCTTGGGCAAACTACGGCGGATTTCGCTTGCCATGGCGACCAATTCATCGATCAGACGGTCCAGGTACGCATCCACCCGACCGCGGGTTTCCATGTTCGACGGCGGATCCTTCTGCAAGAACCGCAGCAAGGCTCGAAGCGTCGTCCTGACATCGCCATACCGCATCAATACAGGCCCGAACACCGAAGTCACGCCCCAGAGTTGACGAGGTACGTTCTGGTTCCATTGGGGAGGCAACGAGCCTAGTAAATAGCTGACTCCACCACGCTCCGAATTGAGCTGCGAAATATTCTGTGGTTTCGTGCCGCCCAGCTTACGCACGGCCAGCGCGGGGTAGTCCCTGAAAGCGCTCTCATGCTCCCTGCCCTCCCGTCGCGCAACCCGAGCCGCCTTGTTGGCTTCGCCAAACCGATCTTCCTGTAGAGCCTCATGGACAGACTGTGCCAGGGATGTCGCAAACAACGGCGCGAGAAGATGATATTGCGCATCATCAGCCACATCCTCACCCACTAACCAGTACGTCTGCTTGGCTAGGGCATGGCTTGCCACGCCGTGGCCCTTTTGGGCATGCACTAGGCCTACGAACGCCGATTGCCACTCCCGCGCCTTGGCTTCGTCATCACTCAACGCCCGCACGGCAGCCGGGTCATCCTCCGACAGCCAATCCAGCAGCGTGCGACCGTCGACTTCCAGTTTCAGGAATTTATAGACATCCAACACCGCTGCATTACCCACTACATCACTGGTGAACTCGGCTCCCAGCACATGGCTGCCCACTACCGTGCGAGGCGTCATCCCTGATGGATCCACATACAGGTTGGTGCCACGCGCATCAGGATGAACGGCTTTGAGCGCATGCGTCACAGCCTGAAGTTGGTACACACGCCCAGCTGCATTTTCCAGCCAGGCTTCAGGTTGGTGTTGGTCAATCAACAGACCATACGCCGGTTCCTCCGCAGATAGCTTTGAACTCTTGAGTTTGGCCTGCAGACGATCCTGCAGAAAGGCAGTGATCGCATCACGAATGTGATGAATTTGTCCTGTATGACCTTGTGCTTCCAGCATTAATCCCCCAGTGTCGAAGATGCCGCCTCTGAAATAACACTACTATATGTAACATTTTTTAATTAACAGCTGCAATAAGCATCTTGGAAAACTGTCCCTAAGATGCCCTCACGACAGGCACTCCTTCTGCCGAACAGGCAGCATCCTTCATCCCGGTAAACGGTATAAAATGGTAGCCACATGACAATCCAGTCCTTTCTTTGTGAGGAAACTCAGCGCTTGTTCACGACTGGCAGGACACGCCGATTTACAAGCATCCAACGGGTGGCCGAACGCAAGCTGGCACAGCTGGATGCCGCAGTGTCATTGGAATTTTTGCGAAGCCCACCGGGCAACCAGCTGGAAAAGCTGACAGGCAACCGATCGGAACAGTACAGCGTCCGGATCAATGCGCAATGGCGCATCTGCTTCATCTGGACCGATGAAGGCCCGGCAAAAGTCGAGATCGTAGACTATCACTGACAAGACTCCTCACTGGAAACGACACGTCAATAGAACAGAAGGATCCGAACATGATCAAAAATGGCATGCGCCCGGTACACCCCGGCGAAGTTCTGCGCGAGGACTACCTGATCCCCCTGGGGATGAGCGGCAATGCACTGGCCCGTCATCTGCTCGTCCCTGCCTCACGCATCAACGACATCCTGCTCGAGCGGCGCGGCATCACGGCAGACACGGCATTACGCCTGAGCCGCTATTTCGGCGGCGATGCACAATCGTGGCTGAACCTACAGACCGCCTTTGACCTGCGCACCGCCGAGCGCAACCCTGCTCTGCAGACGACACTGGAGTCGCTCCAACCCATGGAGTCCATTCCGGCATAGCGGCAAACTCGCCATACGACCCACATCTCACGCTCACCCCTTCACCGAAAATCCCAGCGCCGGGTGCCAGTACCAGCCTTCCTGGCTGGCGGGCAGGCTGGCCCGCGCATACCTCAGGGCGAACACATCCAAGGGCAGGTCCATAGCCTCGGCTTGTTCCGCCATGCAACGCGCAAAACCCTCCTCGGCGCCCCAATAGCTGATTCCTTCCCCCTGAACAGCGGCCTCCGGCACGTCCCAACACTTGCTGGCATCAATGCGGACATAGAGTTCCTGGAACTTCCGTTCCCCGTCCTCCACCCGATACAAGCGAAGTTCATCGTCCTCATCGGGCCGCCAGACCACCTCCGCATCGGGGCGAGGCTGATCACGAAACGGCTGCGCCTGCTGCAAAAAGGCGGTCAGCCGCGCATGATCCCGCAGCCAGAAGCTGGTGGCGTTCAACATGTGCGCCCGACTCGGCGGCAGCATCTGGGATTCCATCCGGACATGTTCCAGATCGACCAAGTTGCCGGAAGGCCGACGATCCGATTCGGCGCGGGCGACGATCCGCAGCTGCGCATCGATCGGCATGCTCTGGTCGTCACCCAGCCAGGGTGCCAGAAGCGCCGCCAGGTTATGCGGCCGCAAAGGAAACTCCTGGCTCTCGAAACCCGGCCGACAGAAGGCTGGCTGCCCGGGCCGGTCAAAATGCTTCAGATTGCTGTCGCACACCAGCAGATTGGGCTGTGACGCGACTCTGTCGCGGCGGTGGCGCCAGACCCGCCCCGCCAACTGGATCAGCGAACGCATCGATGAAGGCTCGACCACGGCCCAGTCATAGTCGTGATCCCGGCCGACTTCGGTCACGGGGGAGCCCAGCACCACGAACAACTGATCCCGCGCCTCCACGGCATCGATACGCCGCCGCACATCAGGCAAGTCGAACACCGCCGCTTCCCGGCGCCGATCCAGGGCTGTATCCAGCAGGTTCTCGATCCTGGACCGCAGGAACAGCGGATACTGGGAGTGATAAACGCATAGGTGGATATGCACGCCCTGGGGCGCCCCAAGGCGGAACAAAGCCAGGGCGACCTCGAACAGCGGATCGATATTCGCCATACGGATCAGACCGAAGCTGACACGCTTGCCGCTACGCGGGTCTTCGGTGCCGTGCAGCGCATGCAAACCCAAGGCGGCGTCCCGCAGAATGCCGGCAAAGGCCTCCCGGCGGCCAGCCCGGTCCAAAGTTCCCAGCGCCCCCGGGAGCGGTAGCAGACGGGCCCGGCGACGAACCGCCTGCTCTACCAACCTCTGCGCGCGCTTCGCCGCAAAAGCCTGGTGCGCCTGGCTGAATCCTTCTTTATCTGGACAATCCGCATGGGTCTGCGCGAACTCATCAACCCAGAGGCAACAGACGGCAGGAGCTTCCGATGGGCGCACGCCACGGTTGCGCTGAAACCAGCGGCGGCCCTCCAGATAGGCAGTAAACAAGCCCTGTATCAAAGCCGGTGGCAAGGTCGCCGAAGACACCAGGACGCGCGCGCCCAACAACCCCGCCCAATGGACCAGACGGGCCAGCGCCGGCAGGTCGGACAAGTCGAAATCATCCGGTTCGTCCAGCACCAGATCCCCCGTCATCAAGCGCAGCATCGGCACAATCTGACGACCACCTCGCAGGCCCTCCGTAGCCGGAGTCAGATGATCCACAGTGCAGACCAGCAAGGGTGCAGCCAAAAAACGTCGGACCCCGGCATCACTTCCCAGATGGTCCAGCACCGGGTGGCGGTCGTCGCCTTCGTAGACAATATGCGTGGTCTCGTCCAGCAGGGATTGCCGGGAGGCGGAACCGCTGTCTTCAGCCAATTGAGCGTAATACTCGAACAATTCACGACTTGCCGCCCCCCCGACCCGAATGGCCAGTTCGTCATCCGGCAGGCCCAGATCTTTCTGGAAGCTGCGGCCCGTCTGCAAGGTCAGCGTCCGAAGGCCAACGGCAAACGCGCAGCGCAAACCCAGGGCAGGATCCGCCAGCGCGTTCATGATCCGGGCGTTCCCCAGAGTCTTCCCGCAACCGGTCGACGCCATATTGACAACGAAAGCGCCCTGCTCCGCAGCGCGCAGGCGCACCCCGGCAGCGAGGTCGGCCGCCTTGTCCTGCCAGCGAAATGCGGGGTTCACACTGCGCTTTTTCAAGCCGCGATGCCCGATCAGGTGGCGCAGATCCCGCGCCAGAATCGGCAGAGAATGGACAATTCGCCCCGCATGCAGTTCAACACCCAGCAAATGCTCGTCCAATGGCTGCAGCAATGCCCCAGTCTTACGCTGGGTATTGGCGAACAGCGGAAAGTCCTTCTCCCCTGTCGTCCGCTCATTTTTCGCTTCCAGACTGGAATAGTGGTGATCCCCCAACATCAAGGCAAGACGCGAGACATGCATGATGTACGGATCGTCCAGGCAACCTCCAACCGTCGGTAAATCCTGCAAGAGATCCCGTGCGACACGTGCCGCACGCTTGCGCCACTTCAAGGTCCGCACAGGTAAGCCATGGATGAACGTCCAGTAAGGATCAACCTTTCTGCTTTTCTTAGAGGCTGCGGGCGGTTCACACCACGGCTCGTTCCAATCCGCATCGATCTGGCTCAGGACAGCATTCAATGTGCGTCCGTTCACCCCTCCGAGAGATCGCCCATGCCATAACCGGGTCGACTCGGGAGACTCGTTCGAGCTACGCGGCAAGGCAGGCAGGCGGTGATGCGTCAGCACCAGCCAGGCAACCGCTTGGGCCAGGGGCGGCAAACCCTTTCCTGAAGAGGCAAACGGCTTATTGTCCCGCGCTGCCGGGTCCATGCCATCGCGCAGCAGGCGGCCTTTCTTATGGTCCAGCCAGAGAGTCTCGAAACGATCACCATCAGCACCTTCGTCGCCGCAGTCAATCAAACGCTGAAGCCAGGCTGCATCATCATCCTGGCCCACAAAGGCCTGAAATAAACGCACGGAGACCCACTCATGACGATAGCGGTTTTTTTTCCGAAGCCCTCCTGGCAGCAACCGATCCTGGAAGGACTGGCTCGCCTTGCCCAGATCGTGCAACAGCGCAGCCAATGCGGCCATCTGCCGGATCGTCCGTAGACTATGCCAATCGTTCTCGTCATCGCGCCGCAGGACGTCACCCGCGGTCATGTTCGTCGGGACAGCGCCTTCCGCGTTGAACTGCCGTGCATCGCCGACGATCCACAACAGTTCACTATGATCCCTGCCGCGGATCCAGTGGCAGGCCACGGCTGTGTTCTTTCGCGCGGTCTGGCGTAATAATTTCCTCAAGGTGTCCAGGCCGGCTTTGGTCATTGCCGTCTGCCACGTTCGGTCGCCTCTCCGTTCGGCAAACTGATCCAGAATCCGGCGTGTTTCCGTCAAAGCCCGCTTGCTGCATTGGGAAACCAGCAGGATATTCATGCCCGGTCTTCCTGGCCCAATGCGGCAGGAGTGGGCCCGCGTGAAGTGGTCACGGCGATTTCCTTGACTGTATCGATCATGAAATCCAGGGATTCGCTGCGTGTCAACGCCTCGATACAGTTGCGACGAAATTGCTGCTCATCGTCGCCCCGCATGGCGGACAGAAAGGCCTGCGGCAAGATGCAGGCGTCCTTTACCAGATCCGCCACATCGAACACAAGCCCGCCGCGGCGCGTCTTGCCATGCAGGACCGACAGGCCATGCGGCAAGCCAAGCACCCAGCACGCCGTCGCGCCCAGTCCATAGGCAAGATAATTGCCGTGATCCAGGAACCGGTTGGCGGGATCGGTGCCGGACCCTCGTTTGGCCCGAGTGAATTCCTCACCATAACCAACCGCATCGACAGCCATCTTAAAGAGGGCTTTGGTGAGCCTGGCCTCCTCGGTCAGCAAATCGACTGTCTCCCCGGCCTGATCCACACGCCGTACGCTCTGGGTCAACAAGCCAACCAACCGATCCGCATCGACAAGAAAACCGGCATCCTTCAGGGCCGCTTGCTGCCATTCCTCGCCCAGACGCTGGATGCGAGCTTTCTGCAATGCCTTGGCGGAGGCCAGCCGACGGGCATCATCGAACCAGAACTGGACCCATGCCTGCAGGTATTCCGTCGGCCGATATTCACTTTGCGGACTAAGCCAGGCGACCTCGACATCGACTTCGTTGGCGGAAAACAAGGGCGTCCCGCCGCCTCCACAGAAACCTACCAGCACACCCGCCTTGGCCAGTTCCCGCATCGCGGCCTGGGTGATGGAAGTGCCTGTTCCCAGCAGAATACTGGTGGTGTTGGCAATCGGAATGTTCCAGTACAGGGACTGTTTACCCGCATCAGTCACATATTCGACACGACCGCCGTTGACCAGCACCCGGCAATGTTCCAGGTAATAGATATTGGCCCGCTTGGAATGCAGGATTGTCTTGAGATCAGAAGCCGCAATGTCGTCCATGAATTGTTTTGTAACATAAAGACTTGTGTCATGGAGATAAAACAAAGCTCACGGCATCACCCTGCTGACTCAGTACGATTTCCATGATGATCGGTCCCAAATCGTTGATGGCCATCCCAAAAATCAAATACGCGGCACCCCCCACCCCACATTGAACGATAATACCGTCTCCCCCCAACACCCCCCGCACCGCCACCCCCGCATGACCACCCCCGATCTCTCCGGCCACACCCCCATGATGCAGCAGTACCTGCAGCTGAAAGCCCAGGCGGGCTCGCATCTGCTGTTCTATCGCATGGGCGACTTCTACGAGATGTTCTACGGCGATGCGGAACGCGGGGCGCGACTGCTGAACCTCACCCTGACCAAGCGCGGCACGTCGAACGGCGAGCCGATCCCGATGGCGGGGGTGCCACATCACGCCATGGAAGGCTATCTGGCGCGTCTGGTGGCGCTGGGCGAATCGATCGCTATCTGCGAGCAGATAGGCGACCCGGCGGCCAGCAAGGGGCCGGTGGAACGCCGAATCGTGCGCGTGGTCACGCCGGGCACGTTGACGGACGACGCGCTGCTGCCCGCCCGCGAGGACCGCGTGATCGCGGCCTGGGTGACGGGGCGCCAGCGTGGCCGCGAAGGCATCGGCCTGGCCTGGATGAATCTGGCCAATGGCGACTTCAAGACCTGCGAATGCGAACCTGAGTTGCTGGATACGGAACTGGGCCGGATCGCGCCCGCCGAGCTGGTCTGCCCCGAACAGGCCGACACGCAGGCGCTGGAATCGTCCGGCTTCGATGCGGCGATCAGCCGGGTGCCGGACTGGCACTTCGAGGCCGATGGCGCGCGCGATACCTTGCTGCGGCATTTCGGTGTGGATGACGTCGGCGCCTTTGGGCTGGACCATCTGCCCCTGGCGATGTGCGCGGCAGGTGCCCTGCTGCGCTACGTCGGGACGACACAGGCACGGACGCTGCACCACGTGCATAGCCTGTCGGTGGACGCGGGTGGCGACTATGTCGTGCTGGACCCGGCCACGCGGCGCAATCTGGAAATTACCGATACGCTGAACGGGGGCGATGGCCCGACGCTGTTCAGCACTCTGGACCATGCTCGCACGCCCATGGGCAGCCGCCAGCTGCGCCGCTGGCTGCAGGCGCCGCTGCGCGCCAATGCGCAGCCCCAGGCGCGCCAGGACGCGATCACCCAGTTGCTGGCGCCTGGCTCCGATCAGGCGCTGCATGACCTGCGCGAGGGCTTGCGCGCCCTGCCCGATCTGGAGCGCATGGCCACGCGCCTGTCGCTGGGCACGATCCGCCCGCGCGAACTGGCCAGCCTGCGCGACGCGCTGGGCATGCTGGGGCCCCTGGCGGCCGCCGCGCAGGCCGGTTTTCAGGTCGGCGGCCTGCTGGCCGACAGCCTGGCCTCCATCCCGGTGGACCCCGCCCTGGCCGATCTGCTGACCCGCGCCATCGCGGCCGAACCGGCGCTGATGATCCGCGACGGCGGCGTGATCGCCGACGGCTACGACGCGGAACTGGACACCCTGCGGCAGCTGGCCGGGGACAACGGCGCCTTCCTGATCGAGATGGAAGCCCGCGAGCGCGAACGCACCGGCATCGCCAATCTGCGGGTGGAATACAACCGGGTGCATGGCTTTTTCATCGAGGTCACGCGCGGCCAGGCCGACAAGGTCCCTGACGATTACCGGCGCCGCCAGACGCTGAAGAATGCCGAGCGCTACATCACGCCCGAACTCAAGGCCTGGGAGGACAAAGTCCTGTCGGCCCGCGAGCGGGGCCTGGCGCGCGAGAAGCTGCTGTTCGATCAGATGCTGGAGCAGGCATCCGGCTACGCTGCCGCGCTGGCGGCCAGCGCGGCAGCCCTGGCCCGCATCGACGCGCTGGCGGCGCTGGCGCACCACGCCCGCAGCCACGGCTGGGTGGCCCCGGAACTATGCGAGGACATCTGCCTGGACATCGAGGCCGGCCGCCACCCGGTGGTGGAACACAGCATCGAGGCCTTCACCCCCAACGATTGCCGCATGCACGACGACCGCCGCATGCTGCTGATCACCGGGCCGAACATGGGCGGCAAATCCACCTACATGCGCCAGGTGGCCCTGATCGCGCTGCTGGCGCGCGCCGGCAGCTACGTGCCGGCCACGCGGGCGCGCATCGGGCCCGTGGACCGGATTTTCACCCGGATCGGGGCAGCCGATGATCTGGCGGGCGGGCGATCCACCTTCATGATGGAAATGATGGAGGCCGGCGTCATCCTGGCGGCCGCCACGCCGCGCAGCCTGGTGCTGATGGACGAGATCGGCCGGGGGACCTCCACTTATGACGGCCTGGCGCTGGCCTGGGCCATCGCCCACCGGCTGCTGACGCACAACCGGGCGCTGACGCTGTTTGCCACGCACTATTTCGAAATGACCCGGTTGCCGGAAAAGACCCACGGGGTGCACAACGTGCATCTGGCGGCGGCCGATACACCGGACGGCGTGGTCTTCCTGCACGAAGTCCGCCCGGGGCCCGCCAGTCAAAGCTATGGCCTGCACGTGGCGCAACGCGCCGGCATCCCGCCCGTGGTGATCCGCCACGCGCGCAAGGAACTGGCCGAACTGGAAGCCCGCAATCGCGCCGAATCCCAGTTGTCGCTGTTCATCCAGCAGACCGAGGAAGAGGCCGGCGGCGATGCCGACGCCCCGCTGCGCACCGCGTTGCAGGCGCTGGAGCCGGATTCGCTCAGCCCGCGCGAGGCGCTGGAATTGATCTATCAGCTGCGGCGCGATTTTCTTTGAGTTTCCCCGCCGACCCCATACACTGAAGACAGCCGCGCCACCCGCGCGCCACAGCGCCGTGACGCTGCCCCGTCTTTCGATCCAGCCAGGACACGCCATCATGTCTGCCGCCTATTCCACACCGGACATCGACCAACCCACACCGCTGCTGGGCGGGCTGAGCCCGCGCGAATTCATGCGCGATTACTGGCAGAAGAAACCCCTGCTCATCCGCCAGGCCATCCCGGGCTTTCGCCCACCGGTGACGATCCGCGATGTCCAGACCCTGGCGCGCCGCGAGGAGGTCGAATCCCGACTGATCGTCCATGGCGAGCAAGGCTGGTCGTTGAAGCATGGCCCGTTTCGCCGGTTTCCGTCCGCCGCGCAGCCCAAATGGACCCTGCTGGTACAAAGCGTGGACCTGCATGACGATGAATCGGCCGCGCTGATGCGCCAGTTCCGCTTCATCTCCGATGCACGGCTGGACGACCTGATGATCAGCATCGCCAGCGACGGCGGCGGGGTCGGACCGCATTTCGACAGCTATGACGTGTTCCTGCTGCAGGGCCAGGGCCGGCGGCGCTGGCGCACCAGCCGGCAGGCTGACCGTGCGCTGGTGCCAGGGCTGCCACTGAAGATCCTGGCCGATTTCCAGCCCGATGCCGACGACATCCTGGAACCCGGCGACATGCTCTACCTGCCGCCGCACGTCTGCCATGACGGGGTGGCGGTCGGCAACGACTGCATGACCCTGTCCATCGGTTTCCGGGTGCCCAGCCAGGCAACCCTGGCCCGGGGCCTGCTGGAATCGGCAGCGGACCAGATCTCGGCGCAGCACCTGGACGATTCCGGACTGTACGGGCATCCCTGCCTGCCCGGCCCGGATCTGTCCGCGCTCTACACCGACGCCGACGTGCCCGCGACCCGCGCGCCGGCCGCCCTGCCCGACCACCTGGTGCAGGCCACGCTGGACACGCTGCAGCGGATCCGCCTGGACTCCGCGGTGGCCGCCCGGTTCCTGGGCCAGTGGCTGACCTCGCTGCCCGACAGCGCGCTGTTCGACCCGGCCGAGGTGCCGGTCGCACTATCCACCGCCATTCCCCAGACCGGCCGGCTGGCGCTGGATCGCTGCACCCGGCTGATGTACAGCGGCCCGCAGGTATTCATCAACGGCGAGGTTGCCGCCTGCGCGACCGAGCCGGCGCTGCAGGCCCTGGCCGACCATCGGACCCTGCCGGCCGACGATCTGCGTGCACTGCGCCCGGAAACCCTCGCCCTGCTGGACGAGTGGATGCAGGAAGGCTGGGCGCACTGGGAAGACTGATCCCTGTCACGCCGGAATTCGGCATGGCCCCGGTCATCGGGGCCGGTTCCTGCGAATGCCTGCACTGAAGGGCCACCGGTCCCGTGGCCCGCGATATCACCCGGCCGTCTTGCCGAATGTCCCGATCGCGTTGGCATAGTCCGCGCCGAAAACCTGTTCCAGCGTGCGCACCTGCCCCATCAGACGACAGTCGTATCCCACCAGATCGCGCACGTAGGCCTGATAGGCCTCGCCGTTCATCAGATCCAGCAGCCGCTGCAGTGACTGCGTGCCGACCAGATCCTGGTTGATGCCAAAGAAGTAGCGTTCCTTGGCCAGCGGAATGAATTCCAGGCCGCAGCGCCAGGCGGCGGTTTCCACGCCGATGCCGACGTCGGCCATGCCGCTGGCGATGTGCGCCGCGATGGCAAGATGGGTGAATTCACCACTATCGAAGCCGGTGACCTGAGCGGGATCGATGCCCTGGCGCTCCAGCAGCAGATGCACCAGATAGCGGGTGCTGGAGCCCATCTGCCGATTGACGAAGCGGACGTCAGGGCGCACGAAATCGCGCACGGACAGGATGTTCTTCGGGTTGCCCGGCTGAACGAACAGGCCCGTGTTGCGTTCCGCCAGATGAATCAGCAACATGCGGTCCGGATTGAGCCAATGCCCGTACCGGCGCAGGATCGGCTTTTCGTAGTCGTCGACCGGCACCTGAAAGCCCGCCAGATCGCATTCCCCCCGATCCAGCGACGCCAGCGCCTCGATCCCGGTGCGGTAGCGTAATTCCAGCGGCAGCATGTCCTGGCCATTGGCCAGACGCATCAGGCCTTCCACCGCGAAGCCGTGGCTGGCGTGCAGCCGCAGCACGGACGGTTCTTCGGAATACAGGCGCTGCAGCTCTTCCTGCAGTTCCGAGGCGATGCTCTCGAATGTCGGCGCCAGACGGGCGTCGATCCGGCGGTTGGCCCACAGCAGATGCTGGGCAAAGCTGGTCAGGCGCGAGCCACGCCGGCGCGAGGTTTCGATCAGCGGTGCCTGAAAATCGGCTTCCGCCTTGCGCAGGATGCCCCAGGCATGACGGTAGGACAGGCCGCGCGCCTGACAGGCCCCGGCGATATGGCCATGTTCATCCACCGCCGCCAGCAGCCGCATGACCTCGCCCATAGGCAGTATTTCCCCGGATTGTTTTTCCAGAATCCATTCTGAATTCAACCTGGGTTTGAAGCGATAAACCGCCATGTCTCCTCCTGATCCTGATTTATATGAATGTGATTTCATATAAATGGATTGACCACAGTCTTAATATGCTTTTTTTATCTTATTGAAATCAATTTACTTTCGATAGTAGAGTAAACCAACGGCAATGCATATATATGCAAATCAAAACATATTAAAGCGCCCGGCTTGCCGCCCCCGCGCTCGGAGACATCGACATGGACAGCGTTCGCCCCGATACCGAACCGGGTCAGCAGGACCACAGCGACCTTGTGCAGGACATCCTGGCCCGGCACGCGGGGCAGCAGGGTTCGCTGCTGCCGATCCTGCACGACGTCCAGGACGCCATCGGCTGGATCCCGGACACGCTGGTGCCACAGATCGCCGCCGGCATCCAGCGATCCCGCGCGGAAGTGCATGGGGTCATCCACTTCTACACGCACTTTCGCACGTCGCCGCCGGCCCGCACGCACGTCGAAATCTGCCGCGCGGAATCCTGTCAGGCCTGCGGCGGCCAGGCCCTGTACGACCACGCCGAACAACGCATCGCGGCCGCTTCCGACGGCGACGTGTCGCTGGCGCCCGTGTTCTGTCTGGGCCTGTGCGCCCAATCGCCCGCCGTGATGATCAACGGCCGCCCGCACGCCCGCGTCACCCCGGAAACACTCGACGCCCTGCTGTCCACCAAGGCCTGACATGGACAAGACCCTGTACATTCCCCTGGATTCCGCCGCCCTGGCCATGGGGGCCAATGCCCTGGCCGACGCGTTCCACGCCGAAGCCGCCCGCCGGAACATCCCGCTTCGCATCGTGCGCAACGGCTCGCGCGGCCTGCTCTGGCTCGAACCGCTGGTCGAAATCGACACCCCGGCCGGGCGCGTCGCCTACGGGCCCGTCACCGCATCCGATGTGCCCTCCATCCTGGATGCGGCCTGTACGGATGGTGCGTCCCATCCCCTGTGCCACGGCCTTACCGAATCGATCCCGTTCCTGCGGCATCAGGAACGTCTGACGTTTGCCCGTGTCGGCATCACAGACCCGCTCAGCATCGCCGATTACGAAGCTCACGGCGGCTACGCCGGGCTACGCCGGGCGCTGGACATGACCCCGGACGCGATCGTGGCCTGCATCACGGAATCCGGGCTGCGGGGCCGGGGCGGCGCCGCCTTTCCCACCGGAATCAAATGGCGCACCGTCCTGCAGACGCCCGCCGCGCAGAAATACATCGTCTGCAATGCCGACGAGGGCGACTCCGGGACGTTTTCCGATCGCATGCTGATGGAAGGCGACCCCTTCTCCCTGATCGAAGGCATGACGATCGCGGGGCTGGCGGTCGGCGCCACGCGCGGCTATGTGTACGTCCGCTCGGAATACCCCCAGGCCGAACACATCCTGGGGCTGGCCCTGCGGGCTGCGCGCGACGCCGACTGGCTGGGCAACGATATCCAGGGGTCGGGTCAGTCCTTCGACATCGAACTGCGGCGCGGGGCCGGCGCCTATATCTGCGGCGAAGAAACCTCTCTGCTGGAAAGCCTGGAAGGCCGCCGCGGCCTGGTGCGCGCGAAGCCACCGCTACCCGCCATCCGGGGGCTGTTCGGTTGCCCGACGGTCATCAACAACGTGATCTCGCTGGCGACGGCGCCCTTCATCCTGGCCCAGGGGGCGCAAGCCTACCGCGACTTCGGCATGGGCAAATCCCGGGGCACGCTGCCCTTCCAGCTGGCGGGCAACATCCGCCAGGGCGGCCTGGTCGAAAAGGCCTTCGGTCTGACCTTGCGCGAACTGCTGTTCGACTATGGCGGCGGCAGCGCATCGGGTCGGCCGCTGCGCGCCATCCAGGTCGGCGGGCCGCTGGGCGCCTACCTGCCCGAATCCCAATGGGACACGCCGCTGGACTACGAAGCCTTCCTGGCGGTTTCCGCCATGCTCGGGCACGGCGGCGTCGTGGCCTTCGACGACACCGTGGACATGGCCGCCATGGCCGAATACGCGATGGAATTCTGCGCCATCGAATCCTGCGGCAAATGCACGCCCTGTCGCATCGGCTCGGTGCGCGGCACGGAAATCATCCGCAAAATCCGCCAGGATCAGGATCGCGAATCCCAGGCCGAACTGCTGCAGGATCTGTGCGACACCATGCTGGCCGGGTCCCTGTGCGCGCTGGGCGGCATGACCCCGTATCCGGTCCAGTCCGCATTGCGCCATTTCCCCGAGGACTTCGGTCTGCCCCGTCAACCCGTCCCGCAAACCGCCTAGGAGCCCGCCATGCTCGAAACCGTCCTTACGCGTGACCGCGACCTGGGCACGCCGCCATCCCTGTCCACTGAAACCGTGACGCTGACCATCGACGGCCAGGCCGTCACCGTGGCCGCCGGCACCTCGATCATGCGCGCCGCGGCCGAAAGCGGCATCCAGATCCCGAAGCTGTGCGCGTCCGACAACCTGGACGCCTTCGGATCCTGCCGCCTGTGCCTGGTGGAAATCGAAGGCCGCCGGGGGCATCCGGCGTCCTGCACCACGCCGGTGGAAGACGGCATGGTGGTCCGCACCGAAACGCCGAAACTCCATGATCTGCGCCGCAACGTCATGGAACTCTATATCTCGGATCATCCGCTGGACTGCCTGACCTGTCCGGCTAATGGCGACTGCGAACTGCAGGATATGGCCGGCGTGGTCGGCCTGCGCAACGTGCGCTACGGCTTCGATGGCGCCAACCATCGGCAGGATCCGGTCGATACCAGCAATCCCTATTTCACCTATGACGCATCCAAATGCATCGTCTGCAGCCGCTGCGTGCGCGCCTGCGACGACGTGCAGGGCACTTACGCCCTGACCATCGAGGCGCGCGGCTTCGATTCGCGCATCGTCGCCGGCCAGAACGACGGGTTCCTGGATAGCGACTGCGTGTCCTGCGGCGCCTGCGTCCAGGCTTGCCCGACCGGATCGCTGATCGAGAACACCATCATCGAGAGCGGCCAGGCCGAACACGCGGTCATCACCACTTGTGCCTACTGCGGGGTGGGTTGCGGCTTCAAGGCGGAAATGCAGGGCGAACGCGTCGTACGCATGACGCCCTGGAAGGACGGCAAGGCCAACCGGGGACATTCCTGCGTCAAGGGGCGCTTCGCCTGGGGTTACGCCACCCATGCCGACCGCCTGACCAAACCCATGATCCGGGCCAGCATCGACGATCCCTGGCGCGAGGTCTCGTGGGACGAAGCCATCGGGCACGCCGCATCGGAACTGCGCCGCATCCAGGCCAAATACGGTGTGGATTCGATCGGTGGGATCACGTCTTCTCGCTGCACCAACGAGGAAACCTACCTGGTGCAGAAATTCGTGCGCGCGGCCATGGGCAACAACAACGTGGACACCTGCGGCCGCGTCTGCCATTCGCCGACCGGCTACGGCCTGAAGACCACCATCGGCGAATCGGCCGGCACCCAGACCTTCGATTCCGTGATGCATGTGGACGTCGCCGTGGTCCTGGGGGCCAACCCCAGCGCCGCCCACCCGGTATTCGCCTCGCGCCTGAAACGCCGCCTGCGCGAGGGCGCGCGGCTGATCGTCATCGACCCCCGCCAGACCGAGCTGGTGGACGGCCCCCACGTCAAGGCGGACTTTCACCTGCCTGTGCGCCCCGGCACCAACGTCGCGGTGCTCAATGCCATGGCGCACGTCATCGTCACCGAAGATCTGATCAATCAGGCCTTCGTGCAGGCCCGCTGCGAGGACCGGGCCTTCAACGAATGGCTGCAGTTCATCCGCCGCCCCGAACACGCCCCGGAAGCCACGGAATCCATCACCGGCGTGCCGGCCTCCGACCTGCGCGGCGCGGCACGGCTGTACGCCACAGGGGGCAATGCCGCCATCTACTACGGCCTGGGGGTCACCGAACACAGCCAAGGTTCCACGGCCATCATGGGCATCGCCAATCTGGCCATGCTCACCGGCAACATCGGCCGCGAAGGCGTGGGCATCAATCCCCTGCGCGGGCAGAACAACGTGCAGGGATCCTGCGACATGGGATCGTTTCCCCACGAATTTCCCGGCTACCGGCATGTCTCGGACGATCGGGTGCGCGGCGAATTCGAACGCGCCTGGGGCGTGCCGCTGCAGTCCGAACCGGGCCTGCGCCTGCCCAACATGTTCGACGCCGCCCACAGCGGCTCGTTCATGGGCCTGTACTGCCAGGGGGAAGACATCGCCCAGTCCGACCCCAACACGCGCCACGTCGTGGAAGCCCTGAAAGCCATGGAATGCGTGATTGTCCAGGACCTGTTCCTGAACGAGACCGCGAAATACGCGCACGTCTTCCTGCCCGGGTCATCGTTCCTGGAAAAGGACGGCACTTTCACCAATGCCGAACGGCGTATTTCCCGCGTGCGCCAGGTCATGGCGCCCAAGGCCGGCCTGGCCGACTGGGAAGTCACCTGCGCGCTGTCCAATGCCATGGGCTACCCCATGCACTACGCCCATCCCGGCGAGATCCTGGACGAGATCGCCCGCCTGACACCCACGTTTTCCGGGGTGTCGTTCGGTCGCATCGCCGCGCTGGGCGGCAGCATCCAGTGGCCCTGCAACGATGCCGCACCCGACGGCACGCCGATCATGCACGTGGGCGAATTCGTGCGCGGCAAGGGCCGGTTCATGATCACGCAGTATGTCCCGACCGAGGAACGCTCCACGCGGCGCTATCCCCTGCTCATGACGACCGGCCGGATCCTGTCGCAATACAACGCCGGGGTCCAGACCCGCCGGACGGCCAACAACGCCTGGCACAGCGAGGACATCCTGGAGATCCATCCGCACGATGCCGAAGATCGCGGCATCGTCGAGGGGGACCGGGTCACGATCCAGAGCCGTGCCGGGGAAACCACGCTGCGGGCCACCGTCACCGACCGGATCCAGCCGGGCGTGGTGTACACCACCTTCCATTTCCCGGAATGCGGCTCGAACGTCCTGACCACCGACAACACCGACTGGGCGACGGACTGCCCCGAATACAAGGTCACCGCTGTCCAGGTGAGCAAGGTCACGGCGCCCTCGCCATGGCAACAGGACTGGGCCGCAGTCCAACGGCGGCAGGACCGGCTCCTGAAATCCCGGGAAACCATCACGGCCCCGGCCGGCTCGTAAGGCGGAGGCCGCCATGCACCCTGCCGACTTCGATCCCATGGCCGACTACCCGGGCCATGATGCCGCCCATGAACTGGGTCCCATCCTGCGCGTCCAGGAAGCGCAAGCGACAGCCGCCCAGGACGCCATCGCCTGCGAGCAGGCGGTGGCCCTGGAATACAACGGGATCGCCCATGCCACCTTGCTGGCATCCCCGCTGCACATCGAAGAGCTGGCCCTGGGCTTTTCATTTACCGAAGGGATCGTCCAGGCGGCATCGGATGTGCTCGACCTGGACGTCGAGACCACCCCGCTGGGCCTGATCGTGCGCCTGACCATCGTCAACGCCCGCCTGCACGCACTGAAGCAGCGACGCCGCACCCTGGCCGGCAGCACCGGCTGCGGACTCTGCGGCGTCCAGAGTCTGGCCCAGGTCCCCCGCGACCTGCCGCCGCTGCCCCGGCCGGTGCAGCCTTGGCGGCGGGCCGCGATCGTGCGCGCCCTGCGCGAGCTGCGCCAGCACCAGCCCCTGCACAACCTGACAGGCGCCACGCACGCGGCGGCCTGGGCGGATGCGCATGGCAAGCCGGGCTGGATCTACGAGGACGTCGGCCGGCACAACGCACTGGACAAGCTGATCGGCCGCCTGCTGCGCGAACCGGTTGACCGGGGTGCAGGATTCGTCGTGGTCTCCAGCCGCGCCAGCTTCGAGATGGTCCAAAAGGCGCACGCGGCGGGTATCGGCGCCCTGATCGCCGTATCCGCCCCCACCACGCTGGCGGTGCGGCTGGCGCAATCCGCCCGCATGATGCTGGCCGGCTTCGCCCGAGACGGCCGCTTCACCATATATAGCCACCCCGACTACCTGGAACAGGACAGGAGCCACCCGTGACCAACATCGAACATCTGATCCGGCTGGCCAACCGTATCGGCTATTTCTTCGAAGCCATGCCGGATCGTTCCGCCGCCATTGACGGCATTGCCGACCACATCCGGCGCTTCTGGGATCCCCGCATGCGACAGGCGCTGCTGGACTATCTGACCGTGCACCCCGATGGCCAGCGCGGCGCCACGACATTGACCCCCATCTGCCAGGAGGCCATCCAGCGCCACCGGGACCGTTTACTGCCGGCCCAGGCCGCCACGGCACCGCGTTAAATCTTTTTTCCGACCTCAACCGCAACATCAACAACAGTCCGGGCATTCGACCCAGGAGGAGACAGCATGAGTACGGAAGCTACCCGCTCCAGCTTTTTCAGCAAGGAACGCATCACCGCCCCACCCGGGTTCAACCGCTGGATGATTCCTCCCGCCGCGCTGGCGGTTCATCTGTGTATCGGTCAGGCCTATGCGTTCTCGGTCTTCAACGGCCCGATGACCAAGCTGATCGGCATCCAGAAGTCGGCCCCTGATGACTGGGGCCTGCCGGCACTGGGCTGGATCTTCAGCCTGGCCATCTTGTTTCTGGGCCTTTCCGCCGCCTTCGCCGGCAAGTGGCTCGAGGAAGTCGGCCCGCGCAAGGCCATGTTCGTCGCCGCCTGCTGCTTTGGTGGCGGCTTCATTGTGTCATCCGTCGGTGTATCCACGCATCAGCTCTGGCTGCTGTATCTGGGGTACGGTGTGCTCGGCGGCATCGGTCTGGGCATTGGCTACGTCTCGCCGGTCTCCACCCTGATCAAGTGGTTTCCCGACAAGCGCGGCATGGCCACGGGCATGGCGATCATGGGCTTTGGCGGCGGTGCCTTCATCGCGTCCCCCTTGTCGGTCGGCTTGATGGAACATTTCCGCACGCCGACCTCCATGGGGGTGTCCCAGACCTTCCTGGTCATGGGTGTGCTGTACTTCATCTCCATGATGATCGGCGCCTACGCGATCCGTATCCCGGCGGCGAACTGGAAACCGGACGGCTGGACCCCGCCCGTCACCCAGAAGGGCATGATCTCGCGCAATCACGTGCACATCGACCAGGCGCTCAAGACCCCGCAGTTCTGGCTGCTGTGGTGGGCGTTGACCCTGAACGTGACCGCCGGCATCGGCGTGCTGGGCCAGGCATCGGTCATGATCCAGGAGAGCTTCAAGGGCGCCATCACGCCGGCTGCGGCAGCGGGCTTCGTCGGCCTGCTGTCCCTGGCCAATATGCTGGGACGCTTTTTCTGGTCCAGCACCTCGGATTACCTGGGCCGCAAGACCACCTACGGCATCTTCTTCGTCCTGGGTGCCATCCTGTATTTCCTGGTGCCCGGGATGGGGGCATCGGGTAATGTCGCCCTGTTCGTGCTGTTCTACGCCATCATCATCTCGATGTACGGCGGCGGGTTCTCGACCGTTCCCGCATATCTGGCGGACCTGTTCGGCACCCGTTATGTGGGCGGCATCCATGGCCGGCTGCTGACCGCCTGGGCCGCGGCCGGGGTGCTGGGGCCAGTCCTGGTGAACTACATCCGCCAGTACCAGGTCGATCATGGCGTCCCGCCCGGACAGTCCTATACGGTCACGATGTACCTGATGGCGGGCCTGCTGGTGGTCGGCTTCATCTGCAATCTGCTCGTGCGCCCCGTGGCCTCGCACCATCACATGGCGGGCGATACCGAACCTGGGTCTCTGGCCCAGCCCGCGCTCGCTACCCAGAAATAAGGAGACATCATGTCCGCACCAGTTTCCACGTCATCTCCGGCCCTCCTCATCCTGTTCTGGCTCTACGTCGGCATCCCCCTGGCCCTCGGGATCTGGGAAACACTGCTGAAGGCAAGCGCATTGTTTCATTGACCACGGCCATCGGCCGGACGGGACCCCCGGGTCCCGTCATTTGCTTATATCCGCATAAAAACATAAGCATCGGTTCGTTCACGGCATGGCGGAAGCGTCCCAGAATGGACGCTTCTTTCGTTTCGCCAAGGCCACGCCATGCTCGCGCCGAACTATCTGCCGGAAGCCCGCCATTCCCTGATCGCTGAACTGGCCGACACGCTGGAACCATCCAGCCTGCACTGGCTCTCCGGCTATTTCGCCGGGGTCGCCCAGGCGCGCCAGCCCGCCCGGGAAACCGTGGCGCCGCCCCTGGCGGTCGCTGCGGCGCCAGCCCCCGATGGGGCCCAGCGGCTGACCATCCTGTACGGCAGTCAGACCGGCAACGCGAAACGCGTCGCCACCCAGTTGCACGAGCAGGTGCTCGCCCAGGGACTGGAGGCGCGACTGGTGCGCGCCGACCAGTACAAGGCGAAAGACCTGAAGGATGAGCAACTGCTGTACGTGGTCATGAGCACCCAGGGCGACGGGGACCCGCCCGACGATTCCATCGCCTGGGTCGAATTCGTCCTGGGGAAACGAGCCCCCAAGCTGCCCCGGTTGAAGTACGCCGTCCTGGGGCTGGGCGATTCCAGCTATCCGTCGTTTTGCGGCATCTCGCAGAAAATCGATGAGCGTCTGGCTGAACTGGGCGCGCGGCGCCTGCAGGATGCCGGCACCGCGGACCTGGATCTCGAGACGGTCACCGTCCCCTGGCAGGGCCGCGCCCTGGCACTGGCGAGCGAAGCCCTGACGCCGGCCGCACCCGCAGCCCATCAAGCCACGGTAACGCCCCTGCGCCCGCAGACCGAAAAATTCACCCGCGAGCATCCGTTCCAGGCGGAGGTCCTGCTGAATCAGGTCATCACCGGGCGCGGCAGCGACAAGGACATCCGCCACCTGGAGCTTTCCCTGGCCGGCAGCCAGCTGCGGTATGAACCCGGGGATGCCCTGGGCATCTGGCCCGTGCAGGATGACACGCTGGTGGCCCGCATCCTGGAGGCAAGCGCCCTGAACGCGGCCGATACCATCGAACACCAGGGCACCCGGCGGCCGCTGGGCGAATGGCTGGGCCGCCACCGCGAACTGACGGTGCTGACACGCCCCTTCCTGACTGCGCTGGCGGAACGCGCCGGCCGCAATGAACTCAAAGACCTGTTGAAACCCGAGGCACGCGACTCGCTGGCCGCTTATCTGGGCAGCCACCAGCTGATCGACGCCCTGCGCGAATGGCCGGCCCGCTGGACCGGGCCGGAACTGGTCGCCGCGCTGCGCCCGCTGACGCCCCGGCTGTATTCGATTGCGTCCAGCGCCGCTGTGGCCGAGGACGAAGTCCACCTGACGCTGGCGCACGTCGCGTTCGACAAAGAGGGCGAAGCCCGCTGGGGCGTGGCGTCGCACTTCCTGGCCGAGCGGGCCGAAGGCGACACGGTACCGGTCTTCATCGAGGAGAACACCCGTTTCCGCCTGCCGGCCGATTCCGCGCGCGACATCATCATGATCGGGGCGGGCACCGGCGTGGCGCCATTTCGCTCCTTCGTGCAGGCACGCGCCGAATCCGACGCCACGGGACGCAACTGGCTGTTCTTTGGCAACCCGCACTTCACCAGCGATTTCCTGTATCAGACGGAATGGCAGCAGGCCTTGAAGGACGGCCACCTGAACCGCATCGACCTGGCGTTCTCACGCGACCAGGCTGACAAAGTCTACGTCCAGCACCGGTTGCTGGAACGCGGCGCGGACGTCTACGACTGGATCCAGGCGGGCGCCCACATCTATGTCTGCGGCGATGCGGAACGCATGGCCCGCGACATCCACGCGACACTGCTGGAGATCGCCCGCGACCAGGGTGGCCTGGACGAGGAAGGCGCCCGGCAATGGCTCGACGACCTGTCCGCCCAGGGGCGCTATGCCCGGGACGTGTACTGATCGCACGCACCACCGCCCCGGACTGCCTGATACGCCACCGAGCCCTGATCCACCATTACCTGACCCGAACATCGCCGACATGAGCATTTCCCCCCTGTCACCCCTCGAAGACATCAAGACCCGCAGCAACTTCCTGCGCGGCACCATCGCCCGGGAACTGGAAAACCCCATCACGGGCGCCATTCCGGAATCCGACACGAAACTGCTGAAGTTCCACGGCAGCTACATGCAGGACGACCGCGACATCCGCGACGAGCGCCGCAAGCAGAAGCTGGAACCGGCCTATGCCTTCATGGTGCGGGCGCGACTGCCGGGCGGCGTCATCAGCCCCGACCAGTGGCTGGCGCTGGACGCGCTGGCGCAGCGATACGCCACGCGCGGCCTGCGCATCACCACCCGCCAGACCTTCCAGTGGCACGGCATCCTGAAGCGCAACCTGCGTGCGTTCATGCAAGGCATCCACGACGCGCGGGCGACGACGATCGCCGCCTGCGGCGATGTCAACCGCCAGGTGATCAGCTCCGTCAATCCGTATCTGTCCAGCCAGCATGCGCTGACGCAGGACTGGGTACTGAAGCTGTCCAACCATTTCCTGCCGCGCACCACCGCCTATG
This sequence comes from Castellaniella sp. MT123, assembly GCF_039614765.1. Classification (NCBI taxonomy): domain Bacteria; kingdom Pseudomonadati; phylum Pseudomonadota; class Betaproteobacteria; order Burkholderiales; family Alcaligenaceae; genus Castellaniella; species Castellaniella sp. MT123. The sequence continues at coordinate 39,119 of NZ_CP154879.1, read as the reverse complement.
CCGAGATCTGGCTGGGCGGTGAGCAGGTCGGCGAAGCCGTGGATGACGAACCCATCTACGGCAACGATTCGGCCTATCTGCCGCGCAAGTTCAAGATCGGCATCGCCATTCCGCCCACCAACGATTGCGACGTGTTCGCCAACGACCTGGGACTGGTCGCCATCATCGAAAACGGCACGCTGCAAGGCTTCAACGTGGCGGTGGGCGGCGGCATGGGCGCCACGGCGGGCGACCCCACCACCTATCCGCGCCTGGGTTCGCTGGTGGGGTTCGTCACGCCCGAGGATCTGATCGCCGTCGCCGAAGCCGTGGTCACCCTGCAGCGCGACCACGGCGACCGCCAGGAACGCCAGCACGCACGCCTGAAATACACGGTCGATCGCCTGGGCGTGGACTGGTTTCGCGAACAGATCCAGGTGCGCAGCGGACGTACCCTGCAAGCCCCCCGCCCCTACCGATTCGAGAGCAACGGCGACCGCTATGGCTGGTCGCGCGGCGAAGACGGCCGCTGGCATCTGGGGTTGTATGTCGCCTCGGGCCGCCTGTGGGACCACGAAGACCTGCGCCAGCAGACCGGCATGCGCGAGATCGCCCGGATCCTGAAGGGCGAGTTCCGCCTGACCTGCAACCAGAACGTGGTAATCGCCAACGTGGACGAATCCGACCGCGCCGCAATCGATGCGCTGGTCACGGAATACGGTCTGGACGACTACCGGGAACAGAGCGGCATCCGCCGTCATCACATCTCCTGCGTGGCTCTGCCCACTTGCGGGCTGGCCATGGCCGAAAGCGAACGCTACGCCCCGGTCCTGCTACCCAAACTGGAAGCCCTGCTGGACAAGCACGGCCTGCGCAACGAACCGATCCTGCTGCGCCTGTCGGGCTGCCCGAACGGCTGTTCGCGCCCTTACCTGGGCGAGATCGCCCTGGTGGGCCGCGCTCTGGGGCGCTACGACCTGCGCCTGGGCGCGGACTTCACAGGGGAACGGCTCAATCGCCTGTATCGGGAAAACATCGCCGAACCGGAAATTCTGGACAGCCTGGATGCGCTCTTCGGCCAGTATGCCGGCACTCGCCAGCCGGCCGAGGGGTTCGGGGACTTCCTGGTACGCACGGGGGTGGTCTGAAGGGGCGAATCCCGCTTCCGGCAGACCACAGGGCAAGATCGCAGTGAGAATCGACGCATGCATTTATTTCCCCTATTCACCGATCTGAAAGGCCGCACCGTGCTGGTCGTGGGCGCCGGCCTGGTGGCCGACCGCAAGATCGGCCTGCTGCTGTCGGCCGGCGCGCGCGTCATCGTCGGCGCGCATGCGGCCCATCCCCAGGTCCAGGCCCGTGCCACGGCCGGTGACATCGAACTGCGGCTGGCGCCGTTCGACCCGGCCTGGCTGGACGAGGCCTGGCTGGTCTTTGCCGCGACCAACGATCGGGATCTGAATCAGCGGGTGGCGGATGCGGCAATCGCCCGGCGACTGTTCTGCAATGTGGTCGACGACGCCGAACTGTCCAGCGCCCAGGTGCCTGCCATCGTGGATCGCTCACCCATCACCATCGCCATTTCCTCGGGCGGCAGCGCGCCGGTCATCGCCAGGCGCCTGCGTGAGCGGATCGAATCCCTCTTTGATCCTGTCCTGGGGGCCCTGGCCGCGCTGGCGCAGCGCAAGCGGCTCGCCATCCGCCAGGCCCGCCCGCAGTTGCGGGCACGGCGCGACTTCTACGACTGGCTGCTGGATGGCCCGATTCCGGGCGCCCTGCGCAGCAACCGACCCGATGACGCCGAAACCCTGCTGGATCAGGCCTTGTCCCAAGGGGCGCGACCGCCCAGCGGCAAGGTCCTGCTGGTGGGCGCGGGCCCGGGAGACCCTGGCCTGCTGACCCTGAAGGGCCTGCGCGCCCTGAACGAGGCGGACGTCATTCTGGCCGATCGCCTGGTCAGTCCCGACGTCCTGGCCCTGGCGCGACGCGACGCCCAGGTAATCGATGTGGGCAAGGCCCCGGGCGGCCCGCACGAATCCACCCAGGCCCGCATTCATGCGCTGATGGTGTCCCACGCCCGCCAGGGACGTTGTGTCGTGCGGCTGAAAGGCGGCGACCCGATGGTCTTCGGGCGCGGCGGCGAGGAATTGCAGCATCTGAAGGGCCACGGCATCGCTTACGAAGTGGTCCCCGGCATCACGGCCGCCCTGGCCTGCGGGGCCTATGCGGGCATTCCGCTGACGCATCGGGATCATGCGCAGACCCTGACGTTGGCCACCGCGCATCGGCAGTCCAGTGTGGGAGCTGATCCCGTCCACCCGCAGGCGGAGGGCCGGACCCTGGTGTACTACATGGGTGTCGAGCGCCTGCCCGAACTGTGCGGCCGGCTGCTGGCCGACGGCCATGCGCCCGGGACGCCCTGCGCCATCGTGGAGAACGGGTCACGGCCGGAACAGAGAACCCTGCACGCCACCCTGGAAACCGTCGTGGCGCAGGCCGCCCATCACAGCATCAGGTCACCCGCTCTGGCGATCGTCGGCGGCGCGGCGGCTCTGGGCATGGAGCTGGGCTGGTTCGGAAAGACGCTGGGCGCCATCAGGCCTGAGCCGGCGACGCTGCCCGCCATGGCAGCCAGCGCGTAGTCTGGCGCTGCCGGTCTTCCGCGTCCAGCCGGTTCAGGGCGTCGCGCAACTGACCATACGCCGGGCGCCCATGCGCCGAGATCAGCTGCCTGACCTGGTCGAATTGTTCCTGGCGGGCTACGGCCAGGACCCGGCCGCGGACGGAACGGTAATGCCGCAAGGCCTGCTCGAACTGCCGGGGTCCATCGCCATCCTGGACCCGTGAGTGAAATCGGGACCAGGTGGCGTCCATCAGTTGATCGATCTGTTCGATCCGCGTGACGACCGCCTGAATCTGCACGTAGGAATCCGCGTTCTTGATCAGGATGTTGCAGGCGCGCATTTCCTCGACGCAAGACGACAGCACGTCGAGTTCGCGCTGACCCGGCAGCAAGGCGGACGTTTCACGCTTGAGTTCGCCGATCAGGCCCTGGATTTCACGGATCTGCGCATTGCTCGTGCCTACCCATTGGATCGATTCGGCCGCGGCGGCGGACAGCCGCTCGACATCTCCGACCATCGCCTGACTGAGCGCGGTCTGCGTCTGCGCGGCAGCCGCCAGCCCGCTGGCCGCGTCCAGGGTTTCGCGCGAATGCCGGCTGATGTCGGCCAACATGGCCTCGGTCTGCCGCGAGGACTCGACTCCGACCTGAATGTCGTCGAGCACCGTGTCCAGAAAACCACCGGCGGCCGCCGTGCTGTCCGTGATGCCGGCGATCATCCGCCGGATCTGGGCGGTGGCCTCGTCGGTGCGTGCGGCCAGCTTGCGCACTTCCTCGGCGACCACCCCGAACCCCCGGCCCTGCTCGCCAGCCCGTGCGGCCTCGACGGCGGCATTCAGGGACAGCAGATTGGTCTGCATGGCGACATCCTGGATCATCCCCAGGATGGCCTCGATCTCGCCGGTATGGCGCACCACTTCACCGAAACGATCGCTCAGGCCCTGCGCCGACTGGCCCAGGGATGCGATACGCCCGGAGGTTTCCCGCAGAAGCTCGTCGCTTTTGAGCGTCAGCTGATGCATGGTGTCGACCTCGGCGCGGGTCACCTGGGCCGATTGGTCCACCGCATCGATGCTGTCGGCCAGCTGATCGACCCGGTCACGCAGCCCCGACAGGATGCCGGCCTGCTCGCGCGAGGCGGTCACGACGTTGGTAAACGAGGACATCATGCCGGCATTGCCAGCCGTGACCTGCAGCGCCTGCGCGTCGAGCCGCTGCACAGCGGCCTTGGTCTTTCCAGATATCCGCATCGACACGGCAGCCCCCTTATCTATCTAATGTATTAGCTTTATGCAGAATCCATCATAGTGAAACCAGCGTAGGCAAACAAACGGGGAAAACCCACCCATACGCGCGGTACGGGTATAAAAAATGTCCGCTGTCAAGCCTTTTCTGATGGCGGGCATGGCGCGAAAAACCCATATAAACCAACAGTTTAGACTGCTTCTGAGCGACTTTAGCCCACGGTGGGTTTGTAGGCTGGGGGCCACATAGGAGCCTTGCGGTTGCGGGTCTTGGCGTGCCAGAGTGGGCAACACGGATGGAGGCTTCGACTGCTTCCTCCGAAATCATATGCCCACCAGTACACGAGACTGATCCCCCAAATGCGAACGCGCAGCCTGGAGGCTGCGCGTTCGAGAGTGCTTTCGGCAGTGACTTCGCCTACGGAGGCGTTGCTTCTCGCTGTGGTGGCTTCTGCGACACCGGCTTTGATGCTTCCCGTTTCTTGAATCCCCGATCCCCCGCCATGAACGCCTCCAGCATGTGCGGAATCAACGTCACCGCGTCCACTGATTCGCCGTAGGCTTGCGCGTGCAGCGCCGCATAGCGGTCGAGGTCGGCTTTCAAGCTGGCCGGGCATGCGAAGGTCAGCTTGATACTTTCAGTCTTGGGAAGTGGCCCAAGCCGCAGCTTCTTGATCGGCGTGCTCATCGCGATGTCCCCCTCACAAAAAACATCGGCTGGTACGGCCGCAGCACCAGATCCCGATTCACGATGACGCGCACCGGCAGACCGGGGCGCTCGGTCAGCGTCGGCTGCATGTTCATGTTGCGCCGGGTCATCTCCTGGCCGACCTGGTTCACAGAGTCCTTCAAGCTGTCGCGCCCGGCGATGACCACGCGGTCACCACCATTGCGATTCTCCGGTGCGGCCAGCTCGGCGCCGATGCCCAATAAGGTCGTAAGCGCAGCACCGGCGAACACGCGATCCCAGTGCCAGTCCACTCCATCTTCCAGACCCGCATAGCCCGCCGGATCGGTGCCGACCAGCTTGTCGAGCTGGAACGAAGACGTGTCCGGCAGGATCACCCGATTCCACACCACCTGCACGCGGCTCTGCCCATAACTCACCTGGCTGTTGTACTTGCCCAGCAAGCGCGAGCCCTGCGGGATCAGCACGTACTTGCCGGTGGCCGTGTCATAGACCGGCTCCGTCACCGTGGCGATGACATCGCCCGGCAGGTCGGATTTGATGCCCGTGACCAGCGCAGCGGCGATCACCGTACCGGCCATGACTTGATATGGCGATGTGGGCATTTGCAGAGACCCGGAATTACGGGTTTCCGTAGAACCGGCTTTGGACAGAAACGCCTCTTTCTGGTCTTGCCGGTTCTGTACCGTCGTGGGATCGGCGGGCTGTGCTGCTGTCGAGGCGGGGCCAGCGGCCATCGGATCAAAGGCGGTATTCGTGGCCAGCGCTGTGGCTACAGGCAAAGCCTGCGGCTGCGCGGTAGCAGCCACCTTTTGAGCACCTGAACGGAAGAACACGGAAGAAGCCGCCGCTTCCTCGGCCTGCTTCAAACGCGCCAGGCGCTCAATCTCGGCCGGGTCATGGCCAGGCTGCTGGTAGCCATACCCCTGCGCTTGTTGCTCGGCCTTGTGGATCGGGCCGCCCAAATCGCCCGGCAGCGGCGCGCCGAGCTGCGGCACCGCAGGAGGCAGGGTCGGCGGCAGCTTGGAGTAATCCGCTGGCAGTCGATCAAGCCCTTCCGAGCGCGATACGCGATCAACGTTGTACAACTCCTTCTGGTCGCCAGCGCCACGGTGCTGCGTTGATTGCAGCGACCAGATAGTGCCACCGAGTACGGCGGTCGCCAGCCCGCCTGCGAGGACGGCCAGCATGCGCCGGTTCAGGCGCGTCACTGGACGCGGCTGGGAGCGCAGCGTCACGTTTTCCGGGGCCACCTTGGGCGGCACGTCGGGCACCGGTGTGTCGGGGGTATCGTTCGCTTGGCTCATGGTCAGTTCCTCCGCATCCCACTCACAGTCCCATCCGTGCGCTCAATCCGCACCACGTCACCTTTGTCAGCGCCCAGGCGTAGTTCGGCCGCGCCGAATAGCCGGTCCACGATGTAGTACGGCGAACGAAAACGGTAGTTCACCAGTTGCCCATCACCTTGCGCGCCGATCACGAACAGCGGCGGCAGCTCGCCTTGTGCGATGCCGCCGGGAAACTGGATATAGACCTTCTCGCCATCGTCGAAGGCACGCAACGGTTTCCACGATGGATTGCTGCCGCTGATCGCATACCGGAAGCGAATCTTCTCCAGCGATAGGCCTGCATCCGCCGGCGCCGCTACTTGTGCCACCTGCGACTGGCGCTGCAAGGCCAGCATGCGGTCTTTCGGGTAGTCCCAGGACACCGAGGCCATCCAAGCCTTCTCGGTCGAGGTCAACTCAATCAGATAGGTGCGCCGGTTGGTGGTCACGACCAGATTGGTCTTGAGACCGCTGCGCGTAGGCTTGACCAGCACACTCACGCGCAGGTCTGCACCCGTACCGCTGGACGTGTCGCCCACGATCCAGCGCACGGTATCACCGGCTGCAACTGTCACCAGTTCCTCGCCGGGTTGGAGCGAAACCACCGTCACCCGGCCCGGACTGGCATAGACCTGGTAGAGCGCACCATCGGTGAACGGCCACACCTGGATCGCATTGACGTAGCCCTCACGGGTGGGTGCAATGCGAGCCTCCTGATTGGCGCGGGACACGCGCAGCTTCTCGTCGGCGGGTTCCGGCGTGGGCTTGTCATCGGCATGCCCCGGCAAGGGCTTCAACTGCTCGGGCAGTGGTAACGGCTGCGGGACAGCTACCACTTCCACTGGTTTGGCCGGTTCTGGCAATGGCTGCGCCTGCACCACCTCATCCAGCGTGATGGCTGGCGGTGGCGTGCCCTGTGTGGCGCAGCCCGAGAGGGTCATGGATGCGGCCGCCACAAGGGACAGCAATACGTAAATGCGCAAAGTCGGTTTCATGGTTTGGCTCCTTCGGAAGAATCAAGTTCACGGCTCCACGACAACCCATTGACGTAGATACCCAGCGGATTGCGGCGCAGCTTCTCTTCGGTGCGCGGCGCTTGCAGGACGATGGAAACGACGGCCGTCCAACGCTCCAGTCCAGCGGCTGCGCCGTTGACATAGCGCCGTTCGGTCCAGCGCACGTTGAACGACGCATCGCTGGCGCGCACGATGCTGGTGATCTGCACCGTCACCGACTCCTTGCCGACACGCGCGAACGGGTCGTTCACCCGCGCGTAGTCGTTGAGCACCGCCGCGCCGCGGTCAGTGGTGTAGTCGTAGGCATCGAGCCAGTTCTGGCGCACGACAATGGGGTCAATGGACAGCGAGCGCACCAGTGTGACAAAGCGCCCAAGGTGGTGGGCCGTCTGCGCATCATTGGGCTTGTACGGTGTGGCTGCTTCACCGACAGCGCGGACCTGCCCGCCGGTATCTACTTCCACCACGAAGGGTGTGACGATGGACTGCGCCGAGCGCCAGACCAGGCCACCCGCCATCAGCAGGGCCAGCACCAGACAACCGAAAGCCATCAGTCGCCAGTTCTTTGCTTGTACGCGGGACGAACCGATACGGTCGTCCCAGACCTGTTCGGCGGATTGATACGGGGTGGCGGGCTGCGGCGTGTCCGTATAGCGCACCAGTGGGCGTTTGAATCGCATGAGATGTTCTCCTTATGAATCCGAGGGGTCGCGCAGGCTGGGACTGCTGCCCGAGCCGCCGCCGTCTCCACCGCGCAGCGTGTGGGCAACGGTCGAGGCGGCATGGCTGATTTGCTGGCGACGATGCAGGCGCTTGGCCCACGCGGGTTGCTGGGTATCGGCGGGCGCGGCATCGGTGTCGCCTTGAGCGGTCGAACCAGCTCCGGCTCCGGCACCAGCGCCAGTCCCGGATGCCGGGGCCTCCGGCTTGATGGCCGCCGCTGCCCGGTCCTTCATGGACTTGGCTCCAGCGGCGACCTTTTGCCCCACCGATTGCGCACCCGTCTTGGCGACGTTGCCCAGGCCTGCCGCCGCGCCCTTGAGTCCGCCGCCAGCACCGTCAGAACCAGCCTGGAATGCGGATTTCGCGCTGCTGGCGGTTGAGGCCATCTTTGCGGCACCCGGTGCCATACGCGCACCGGCAGCAACGGCGCTACCGACACCGGTGGCGGCAGCACCCACGGCGACCGCTGCGCCAGCGGCACCCAAGGCGGTTCCCGCAACGGCACCGGCCCCCAATTGCGGTGCCCCGGACACCAGCCCCGTCGCAATGCCTGGCCCGAAGATACCCAGGCCCAGCATCGCCAGTGCGGCCAGCATGATGGTCAGTGCGTGGTCGATGGAGGGTTCATTCGGGGTTACCTGGAATTCGGCAAACAAGCCCGTGCCAATCCCGACGATCACAGCCAGCACCAGCACTTTGATGCCCGACGACACCACGTTACCCAACACCTTTTCAGCGAGGAACGAAGTCTTGTTCCACAATGCAAACGGCACCAGCACGAAGCCTGCAAGCGTGGTCAGCTTGAACTCGATCAAGGTGACGAAGAGCTGTACCGCGAGTACAAAGAAACTCACAATCAGCACCAGCCAGGCCAGGAACAGCACGACGATCGCGTCAAGGTTCACGAACACCTCGGGGAAGCCCGCCATGTCGCCGATCTGCTTCAGGATCGGCGCACCGGCGTCAATGCCAACCTTGGCCAGCCGCCCCGGCTGCAGGAACTCGGCCTGGGTGATCGTCGAGCCTGACGCTACCAATCCCAAACCGGCAAAGGACCGGAATACGATGCCGGCCAACAGATTGAAGTTACCGATGATGTAGGCGAAGGTACCCACATACAGCACCTTCTTGATGAGCTTGCCAATGATGTCGTCCCCGCCACCGCTGGCATGGCTCATGGCCCAGAACAGCCCGGCCAGCGTCATGTCGATCACCACCAGCGTGGTCGTCAGGAAAGCAATTTCTCCTCGCACCAAACCGAAACCGGAGTCGATGTAGTGCGAGAAGACGTTGAGGAAATGGTCGATGACGGAAACGTCGTTCATGGCATCACCTCAATTCCCGTAAAAATCAACGGTCTGCGGGTTGTACGGCGTGCCGTCACCGATAAAACGCCGCCGCACTTCGCGGGCCCGCTCCTGCACGGCAACGATGCGGGCCTGCTCCAGCGCGGTGGCGCGGTCCTGCGTGATTTGCAACTGCTGCGCCTGGATGGATTGCCGCGCCTGCAAGGCCAGTAACTGGTTGGTCGCCTGCGTGGCCTGCAAAGCGCCGACCGCCGACTGGCTGCGGTTCACCAGGTTTGTCAGCGTCTGCTCATCGGACGCGAAGTTCTGCACCGCCTGCGACTGCACTTTGGTCGCAGTGCGCAGAGCTTCGAGTGAATTGCGCCAGCGCGAACGCGCATCGGTCGCCATCTGGGTTCCCGAGGTGGAAGCGGAATACGCATCGGGGTAAAGCCGCCGGAATTCGGTCTCCATCTGCGACACGTTGAACGCCAAGCCTTGCGCCTGTTGAATGAGCTGATTTGTCGCCGACAGCGACGCACGCAGTTCATTCAACGCGCTGAAGTCCAGGCCGGTGAGGTTCTTCGCCTCGTTCATCAGCGACAGCGCCTGATTCTGGAGCTGCCGGATCTGGTTGTTGATCTGCTCCAGCGTGCGCGCGGCCGTCATGATGTTCTGGGCCAGGTTGGATGGATCAATCACAACCCACTGCGCGTGTGCGGCGGGCACGAGCGTCACCAGCGTTGCGGCGGCAATGGCGAGGATGGTCTTTTTCATGATGGGTACTCCTTTGGGGTGGATGAATAGGACGGAAAGGACGGAACAAGGTCGGCGGCCCAGTCGAGGCCGCGATGGAGCAGCCAGGCGGCTGCGAAGTCGGAAGACGGCACGGAGCGGGATACCGCGTCAATGTCACGTTGGTCCTGCGGTGTCGAGGCGCCGGCAAAGGCCAGCGTGATCGGCCCCAGGTCCAAGTCGAACAAGCGATTACCCAGCCGGGACTGGTAGTAGTAGTCGCGTTTGGGAACCGCCTCGGCCACGATCTCGATCTGGCGACGGTTCAAACCGAAGCCTTCGTAGATTGTGCGAATCTGCGGCTCGGTCGCCTGCGGATTCGGCAGGAAGATGCGGCTGGCGCAGCTCTCCACGATGGCCGGAGCGATGGACGAGTTCTGGATGTCGGCCAGCGACTGCGTGGCGAAGATGACGCTGACGTTCTTCTTGCGCAGCGTCTTGAGCCACTGGCGGATGCGCGCGGCAAACACCGGGTCGTCGAGGAACAACCAGGCCTCGTCCAGAATCAGCAAGGTCGGCGCGCCGTCGAAGCGTTCGTCGAAACGCGCGAACAAATAGCCCAGCACGGCCAGCACAGCGGCCTTGCTGTGCATCAGTTCTTCCATTTCGAAGCACTGCACAGAACCAGAGCCCAGGCGATCCGAATCCGCGTCCAGCAGCTTGCCGTGGGCGCCGCCCAGCACATAGGGCGCGAGCGCCTGGCGCAGCGCGTTGGATTGCAACAGTACCGACAGTCCGGTCAAGGTCCGCTGCTCCACCGGCGCACCCGCCAGACTCCCGAGCGCAGACCAGATGGCGGCCTTTTCTTCCGGACCGACGGTCACGCCTTCATGCAGCAACCGACCTTCCAGCCATTCGGCCGCCCAGGTGCGGTAACCCTCCTGGTCGATGCGGGCCAGCGGCTGGAAGGCGATTTCTCCATCCGTGCCCAGGTCGTAGTGCTCACCGCCCAGGCCCAAAATGGTGGCCCGCATGGAGCGCCCCATGTCGAAGGCAAAGATGCGCGAACCGGGATAGCGGCGGAACTGCATCGCCAAGGCCGCCAGCAGCACCGACTTGCCCATGCCCGTTGGTCCGACCACCAGCGTATGGCCCACGTCGCCGATATGCGTCACCAGCCGGAATGGCGTGGCGCCGTCGGTGCGCGTCACGATCAATGGTGGCCCGTCCAGATGCTCATTGCGCTCCGGCCCGGCCCATACGGCTGACACCGGCATCAGGTGCGCCAGGTTCAGCGTCGAGATGATGGGTTGCCGCACGTTGGCGTAAGCATTGCCCGGAATTGAGGACAGCCACGCTTCCACGGCGTTGAGTGTTTCCGGGATCGTGACGAAGCCACGGCCCTGGATGACACGTTCCACTCTACGCAGCTTCTCGTCGGCCGCGCCGGCATCCGAATCGAGTACCGTCACCGTCGCAGTCACATAGCCGAAGGCGACTTGATCGCTGCCCAGCTCCTGCAAGGCGGCATCGGCATCGTTCGCCTTGTTCGAGGCATCGGTATCAACCAGCGGGCTTTCCTGCTGGAAGATGGTTTCGCGCAACAGCGCCACGACGTTTTTGCGCTTGGCGAACCACTGGCGGCGCAGTCGGCCCAACTCCGTTTCTGCCTCGGCCTTGTCCATGCAGAGAAAGCGGGTGGACCATCGGTAGGCAAAGCCCATGCGGTTCAAGTCGTCCAGCAGCCCTGGCCAGGTCGAGGTGGGGAAACCGCGCACCGATGCCACGCGCAAGTGCTGGTCACCCAGCATGGGGGCCAAACCTCCCACCAACGCGGAATCGGCCAGCAAGGCATCAAGGTAGAACGGATGCTCTGGCACAGCCACCCGGTAACGCCGGGTCGAGACGGTCGCATGCAGGTAGGTCAAGGTCTGGCTGTCGTCCAGCCAGGCTATCTCCGGCATGACGCCATCGAGCAGGTCAAAGAAACGTTCTGTCTCCGAGACAAACGACTCCAGCCGTTCGCGCCAGTCCACGCCGCCCTGCGGCGTGTTCTCGTACAGCAGCTTGGCCGCGCGAGCGCGGGATTCCTCGGCGGGCAGGTACGCCAGCGTCAGGTGGTAGCCGCTCTCGAAGTGGCTGTGGTCTTCCTCGAACGAGGCCCGGCGTTCCTCGTCCACCAGCCAGGACAGTGGCTCGGGAAACGCCGAATGTGGATAGTCGGCGGCCGCACGCCGCTCGGCTTCGACGAACAAGGCCCAGCCCGATCCCAGCCGACGCAGCGCGTTGTTCAGCCGCGCCGACGTGGCGATCAGTTCGCCCTGCGTGGCGCTGTCCAGGTCCGGCCCACGAAAGCGCGCCGTGCGCTGGAACGAGCCATCTTTGTTGAGCACGATACCCGGCGCGACCAACCCGGCCCAAGGCAGCCAGTCGGCCAGCAGTGCGGGACGCTTGCGGTATTCAGCGAGATGCATCATGGTGTGTTCTCCTCATTCGCCTTACACATCCAGCAGTGGGCGGTGTTTGATATGCCGGGCGAACACGGCCATGAACTGGGGATCGAGCCGCGCACCCCAGACTGCCAGCGAATGGCCGACGATCCACAGCACCAGACCGGGAATCCACAGTTGCAGGCCCAGGCCGACGGCGGCGGCCAGCGTGCCGTTGGCAATCGCCACGGTGCGCGGCGCGCCGCCCAGCAGGATGGGTTCGGTCAGTGAGCGATGCAGCGGAATCTCGAAACCACTGGCAAAGCCCGCCGCGAATTCGTTGGGAGCGCTCATGCGACCACCGCCCCGCCCGAGAACGAGAAGAACGACAGGAAGAACGAGGAAGCGGCGAACGCAATCGACAGCCCGAATACGATCTGAATCAGCTTGCGAAAGCCACCCGACGTATCGCCAAAGGCCAGCGCCAGGCCGGTGGAAATGATGATGATGACCGCCACGATCCGGGCCACCGGCCCCTGGATCGACTCAAGAATGGATTGCAGCGGCCCTTCCCAGGGCATGCTGGAGCCGGCCGCGTGGGCCGTCGTTGCCAGACACAGCAACAGCGCGGCGAGCACGGCAACGTGCAACGCCAGCCGCAGATGCGGATTTACAGAAAAGCGGGAAGTCGAAAAAGTGGTGTGTACGGTGTACGTCATGGCAGTTCTCCAGGGGTGGTTGAGGAAGGGAGCGAAATGGTTGGAAGCGGCGGCTGTAGCAAAGGGAATGGCGGTGCCAGGGCTTCGTCGAGTTGGTAGCCGTGGCCGTCGAAGCCGACCACGCGGGCGATGGTCTGGACATGGCGGGCGCGTCCGCGCCCAGCGATGAAGACAACGACATTCACCGCCTCGGCGATCAGCGCACGCGGCGGTGTCAAGGCGACTTCGAGGATCAGTTGTTCCAGGCGTAGCAGCGCACCGTGGGCGGAACTGGCGTGGATGGTGGCGATACCGCCAGGGTGCCCGGTGCCCCAGACCTTGATCAGGTCCAGGGCTTCGCCGCCGCGCACTTCACCGACGATGACGCGATCCGGCCGCAGGCGCATCGTGGCCCGCACCAGTTCGGCCATCGACACCACGTTGGCCCGCGTGCGCAGCGATACATGGTCGCGGGCGGCACACTGAAGTTCCACGGTGTCTTCGAGGACCAGCACCCGGTCGCCGGTGGCGGCAATCTCGGCCAGCAACGCATTGGCCAGCGTGGTCTTGCCGGTGCTGGTGCCCCCAGCAATCAGAATGTTCTGCCGCTCACGCACTGCGTGGCGCAGAAATTCGGCTTGTTCCTCGGTCAGGATGCTGTCGGCGACATAGCGCTCCAGACCAATGATGCTCACCGCGCGCTTGCGCAAGGCGAAGGCCGGTCCCGGCGCAGCCGGTGGCAGGATGCCCTCGAAACGTTCACCCGTTTCCGGCAGTTCGGCGGTCAGCAATGGCTGGCCGCGATGCACTTCGGTGCCAACATGGGCGGCAACCAGCCGGATGATGCGTTCGCCATCGGCCTCGGACAGCTTGACGCCTGTAGGCGAGCGGCCCGACGACAGCCGATCAATCCACAAGGAGCCGTCCGGGTTGAGCATGATCTCCACCACGTCCGGGTCTTCCAGTGCGGCGGCAATCAGCGGCCCCATCGCCGTGCGCAGCATGCGGATGCGCCGGTCCAGCGATGTGGCGGCGGATGACGGCGGCTTAAGCTGCAACTCGGGTGGCAACTTCGGGACGGCGCTCATGCCCCGTCCTCCTGCATGGCCGCTTCTGGCAGCCGCGCGGCATCAGGCTGGATTTCTTCGTAGACCTCCTTGACCAGACTGCGCCCGCGCAGCACATGGCGACCAAGCTGTTCGACGAACTGCTCGAAGCGGGCCTTGCCCTGGGCCTTGGCGGCTTCCTGATGGGCCTCCGGTACCGGCGTGCTGACGGTGAGGTAGTAGCGGACGTACAGCGCCATCGTCTCGATCAAGATGTTCTGGTCACGCTCCAGACGCTCGAATTGACGCGACAAGCGATCCAGCCGTTTGGCCGTTGCCGCCTCGCGTTGGTCGCCCGCGTCCGGCGATAGCCAGGACGCCAGTGCCGCCGCGACGATGGAGGACTTGGAGACGCCTTTCTTGGCGGCCAGTTCGTCCAGGCGCTTGGCGTGGTCGGGTTGAATGAAGAGATTCAAGCGAGCTTGGGTCATAGCTGGATTCCGTCGTCAGGGTCGAGGGCTGCCAGCCGCGCCGTGCGCTGCAAGCGCGGGTCGAACTGGGATGGGAGGGGAAGCGGCAAGTCGTCGTCATCGAGCAGCGACAGGTCGCTGGCCGACTGATCGAGTTCGGGGCTGTAGGTGGCAATCTCGGACAACTCCGGCTGCTGGCGGGGGCCGCCGTCATCGGCTGATTCACCCAGTCCAGCCGTGGCGGACGTGGCTGGCGTCGTGGGGATCGCCAAGGCACTCCAGTCGTCGGCGCGCGCTGCAGGCACGTCGGCGTAGCGACCCAGCATCAACGTGGGCGGCGGCAGTACGCGCCGCTTGAAGTTGGCGTCAAGGTAGTAGCGCAGCTTCTTCGCCTTGATTGGCGCATGGCCGGAGACCATCACCACCGATTCATCGGGTGGCAGTTGCATGACTTCGCCTGGGGTCAACAGTGGCCGCGCTGTCTCCTGGCGCGACACCATCAGGTGGCCCAACCATGGCGCCAAACGATGGCCCGCATAGTTGCGTTGCGCGCGCAGCTCGGTGGCGGTGCCCAGTGTCTCGGAGATGCGTTTGGCCGTGCGTTCGTCGTTGGTGGCGAAGGTCACGCGCACATGGCAGTTGTCCAGAATCGAATGGTTCTGGCCGTAGGCCTTGTCAATCTGGTTGAGCGACTGCGAAATCAGGAAGGCACGCAAGCCGTAGCCGGCCATGAAGGCCAGTGCCGATTCAAAGAAGTCCAGACGGCCCAGCGCCGGAAACTCATCAAGCATCAACAGCAGCTTGTGCTTGCGTTCCACGCCATCAGAACCATCAAGCGACTCAGTGAGCCTTCGACCGATCTGGTTCAGGATCAGTCGGATCAGCGGCTTGGTGCGGCTGATGTCCGATGGCGGCACCACCAGGTACAGCGACACGGGATGTTCGGCAGAGATCAGGTCGGCGATGCGCCAGTCGCAGCGCGACGTGACTTCGGCCACCGTGGGGTCGCGGTACAAACCCAAAAAACTCATGGCCGTGGACAGCACACCCGAACGCTCGTTGTCGCTCTTGTTGAGCACTTCGCGCGCGGCCGATGCAACGACAGGATGGGTGCTCGTGCCCAGGTGCCGCGTGCTCATCATCCGGTGCAAGGTCACCTCGAACGGGCAAGCCGGATCGGACAGGAAATTGGCGACGCCACGCAGCGTCTTGTCTTCACCCGCATAGAGCACATGCAAGATCGCGCCGACGAGCAGCGCGTGCGAAGTCTTCTCCCAATGGTTGCGCCGCTCCAGCGCACCTTCGGGATCAACCAGGATGTCGGCGATGTTTTGCACATCGCGCACTTCATGCGCGCCGCGTCGCACTTCCAGCAGCGGGTTATAAGCGGCGGACTTGGGGTCAGTGGGGTTGAACAGCAGGCAGTGCGAGAAGCGCGAACGCCAACCTGCGGTGATGTTCCAGTTCTCGCCTTTGATGTCGTGGATGACTGCGGATGCAGGCCACGACAACAGCGTCGGCACTACCAGACCCACGCCTTTGCCCGAGCGTGTAGGCGCGAAGGTCAGGACGTGTTCCGGTCCTTCATGGCGCAGATACTGGTTGTCATGCAGACCGAGGAAGACACCGGCCGGGTCGGTCAGCCCGGCCTTGCGGATTTCCTTTGCATCGGCCCAGCGTGCGGAGCCGTAGGTAGTGACCAGCTTGGATTGCCGCGAGCGCCAGATCGACATACCGATGGCGACCACCATGGCAACCAGGCCACCGGCGCCAGCGATCGCACCACCCGTGTTGAAGATATGCGGCGCGTAGGCGTCGAAGACGAACCACCACTCGAACAGCCGCCAAGGGTGGTAGATCGGCGTACCGAAGAAATCGAACCAGGGAGTGCCGAGGCGTAGCTGGTAGCCCAGTGCAGCGGCGGTCCATTGTGTGGCGCCCCACACGCCGGCGATGACGATGCCAAACACCGTCAGCACCTGACCGAACAGCACACTGGTCCCTTGCATTCTGACCTCCGAATTTCTCCTGCACGTCGCGCACAAAGACGTGCCGCAGACGCGAGGTTCGGTGTCAACTCAGTGCCGGTCAAAGACCGTTATCGGCACAATCAAAGGAGAAAAAGAAAGATTTCCAGCAGGGGCGTAGACAGGAAAAACGCCGCAAGCGGATGCGCGCTGCGGCGTGTATGACGATTTTTGAAGGATTTTTTGCCGACGTGAAGAATTGGCACGTATGGAGCCATGTAACGGGCATTGACCGGCGCAGAGTCGCTATCTGCGTGAAGCGATCAGTTCTTCGGGGCCGGCTCGGGCGTGTACGGTGTGCCGTTACCCATGAAGCGCTTGTGCGTGGCTTCTGCCACGGCATTGCACAGCGCCTCGCCCAGCTTCGCGCGATCGGCCTTGCACTGCATGCGCAGTTCCTTTAACCGCTCGGGGTTGGCGGCCAGTGATTCGACCGTATCCGTGGGCGCGGACTGGCCGCAGGCGGTCAGCAGCACCGCGAGCATCAGGGCAGTAATCATCTTCATGGCATGGCCTCTCATTGAATAGTGGCGGCATTCGATGCTTGATCATCGATAGGACTCACCCTGTCGATGAAGCGGCTCAACTGTTCCGAGGGCTCGGTGTCTGGTCGCAGCAGGTAGGTGGTCAGCATCGGCGAACGACCGGCCAGCGGGCGGGCAATCACATCGGGATTGCGGCATACGGCGATCTGGCTTTCACCCGCGAACCCCAAGCCGTAACCAGCGGCCACCAAGGTCGTCATCAAGTCCAGCGTCGGCACACGATCCGCCACGATGGGTTTGGCATCCGCCGTGCGCAGCACCCGCTTGATCTGCTGCCAGAAGCCTTCGCAGATTTCGGGATGGCAGAGCACCAGCGGATAGCGCAACACCTCGTCGAGTGGGATGCGCCGGTGCACCAGGATCGGATGGCGAGCCGGTACCGCGACCACGAGCGACTCACTCCAGATGGCCTCAGCGATGAGGCCTTCTCCCACTTCATCAGATAGTGCAAACCCCGCGTCATACAGGTCACTGTTCAGCCCCTTGATCTGCTGCGACAGCGGTGTTTCCGACAAGCGAATCTCCACCTCTGGTTCATCCTCGCGGCACTGTGCAAGCAAAGCCGATAGTCGTGGCTGGGCGATGCCATCGGACAGCGCGATACGCAGGCGGCCGTGATAACCGGTAGCCGCCGCCTTCACGCTGGCTTTAGCCTGGTCGATAGCTGAGAAGATGCGATGAGTCTCCTCCAGAAAGACTTTACCCGCCCAGGTCAACCGCGTGCGCCGTGTCGTCCGCTCGAACAACTGCACGGCCAAGTAGGACTCCAGTTCCTTGATAGTTCGCGACAACGGCGACTGTTCGATGTGCAGGCGCTCGGCCGCACGGGCGAAGTGCAACTCTTCGGCCACTGCGATAAAACAACGAAGATGACGTAACTCCATGTTGGCTGACCTAACCGAACAGTTTGACGATTTCCTTGCGCTGGGCGAAAGTTTCAGCTGGACGCATCGGCCTGGCATAGCATGGTACGGAACTGCTCAGGGGTAGGCAGCGATGAAAACTTCAATTCGCGACTACTCCAAAGTCAAGCGTTAATTGGGACTGCGTGACTTCGCTGTAGCGAATGTCCCCAAATTACACGCATGGCTCGATTTGGTCTCTGCCTCACCATTGCAATGACCGGGTTAGCCTATCGGCTTGTTGATCGCCTTGTCGCCATCGGGAAGTTGCCCTCTTGATTCTGTCACAGCCTTGGCGCGTGCCTGAAAGCGTACATAGCAATCCAGACCGCAGAAATGCTCGACGTATTCGGCCCCTTCCGGGGTGAAGGCAGCATCGAGCGGAATTTCCTTGCAGCACACGCAGCAACTGGTGGTCGGTTCGTTGACATTCATGGTGGCACCCCTCCATTGGTTGACGAAACCGACGAATGCCGCCGGCGGCATTGGCCTGGCGAAGAGAAAGCCCTGCACCGCGTCGCAGTCTGCTTGCCGTAACTGCGCGAAGCTGGCGGTGGTCTCCACGCCTTCGGCCACCACGTCCATACCCAGCCCATGCGCAAGCTGGATCACAGCGCGCACGATGGTCTGGTCGCGGGCGTCGTCCACGAGTTCCGCAACGAACGACTGATCAATCTTGAGCGTGGTAATCGGGCAGCACTTCAAGTGTTGCAGGCAGGAATAACCCGTACCGAAGTCATCGGCGGCAAACCGCACGCCAACCTGTCGCAAGGCTTCCAGCATGGGGAAGATCGCCGGGGCGACGAAGGCGACCGATTCGGTCAGCTCGATCTCCAAATACTCGGCGGGCAAGCCCGTATCCGCCAATATCCGTTGCACCTGGTCACTAAAATCTGGCCCCACTTGACTGGCCGACACGTTGACGGCCAGACGGAACGGCTTCCATTGCAGCGGTAGCCACTCGCGCATTTGGCGGCAGGCTGCGCCCAGCACCCAAGCACCGATTTCAGGCATCAGGCCGGACGATTCGACCATGGGCAGGAACTGGCCCGGCGGCAACATTCCGAGCGTCGGATGCCGCCAGCGCAACAGGGCTTCCGCACCGACAATATGGTCACTGCGCGAGTCGACAATCGGCTGGTAGTGAAGCTCAAGCTGCCCGCGCTCAGCCGCCTGCGCTAATTGCGTCGCAGTCCAACCGGTTGGCAGGGAAGAGGTCATGATCCACTCCTGAAGGCCCGCAACAGCCGCGTCACGGACAGAGCAAACAAGCCGGTCAGCGTGAGGGCTGCAATACCCCAATGCTCCCCGATGAACGCGCCGGCCGTCGTCCCCGCGAGCACAACGGCGAGAATCGGCAAATGGCAGGGACAGGTGAGAACGGCCAGCGCGCCCCACAGGTAGCCGGTGAACGGCTTGTGTGTCTCGGTCGGCAAACGCTCGGGGCCGTTCATGGCTGACTCTCCGCGTGCTGTGCCGGTTCGGTCGGCATGGTGGCCAACTGCACTTCCAGATCGGCCAACGCTTCGCGCCGGCGTTCGACGAACTGGCGCAGCAAGACAAGCTGCGCTGTGGCCTGGTCGCCGTCCGCCGTATCGAGTGCCCGGCACAACCGCGCCAGCGCATCGAGGCCGATGCCCGCTTCGAAGGCAGCCCGCACGAAGCACAGCCGTTGCAAGGCCGCATCATCGAACAAGCCGTAGCCGCCTGGGGTGCACGCCACCGGCCGCAGCAGTCCGCGCAGCAGGTAGTCGCGCACGATATGCACGCTCACCCCGGCATCAATGGCCAGCCGGGACACCGTGTAGGCGTTCATCGAACACCTCCTTTTGGTCGGTTCACGGCAATGCATATACCGTTTCGCCGAGTTCAATCTGCGCGCTGCGAATCCGATGCCGGTGCCGTAGGACATTGGGGCGATATCCAATCACGGTGTCCTCGATGACATGGTCTGCAACAGATGTCGATTAAGCTCCTGGCCCAAGCCGAAAGCCTCGTGGACGCTTACAATCGTCAATCCTTGATGCTTGGAGGCCCAATCTTCCGCCGTCGGGACAGATGCAAAGAAATGTACATGGCAACAGAAGGACTGACGAACGTCGGCTGCTTCCTGCGGCAGTACCAGGGACACTGCCATGCCGGCAGGTTCGACAGCCTGTATCTCGCTGGATGAAACCGTGAGTGAAACGGGTGCTCCGGTTGCAGCGCAATGCGATGAGACGCGAGCTGTACTGCCTATCAGCGCCGGAAACATCAAGGTGTCCAGCGCGCACCAGGCATACAGACGACGGTCGTCAATTTCAAAGACATGCGAAGTCTCGCGCATGGTAAGGCCGTAGCCGATGATGTTCCCATCGTTGTCATATTCGGTACTGGTGGCCTGTTCGAGTACGGCGGCCACTCGCTCAGCGGGCCAGTCGAGAATCCCGGCAAGTGTCGTTCGTGAAACCGGACGCCCCTTGGCGAGTTCCCGCAGTAGTGGGACCAAGAGATCTGCAGTACCCTTGGTACGATTGACCGAAGTGAGACGTTCTATATATGGGGCGAGCTTCATGGTTCCATCTCCTTTCATCCTGCGCAGCAGGACAATTGTTTGACATCCTTGGTGAAGGTCTGCGCCGCGAGCTTCAGCCCCTCGACCATCGTCAGGTAGGGGAACAACTGGTCAGCCAGTTCCTGTACGGTCATGCGGTTACGGATCGCGAGCACCGCCGTCTGGATCAGCTCGCCCGCTTCCGGGGCCACTGCCTGTACGCCAATGAGTCGTCCGCTACCTTCCTCGATTACCAGCTTGATAAAGCCGCGTGTGTCGAAGTTGGCGAGCGCACGCGGCACGTTATCCAGCGTGAGCAGGCGGCTGTCGGTCTCGATCCCGTCGTGGCGCGCTTCCGCCTCGCTGTAGCCCACAGTGGCGACCTGCGGATCGGTGAACACCACCGCCGGCATCGCGGTCAGATTGAGCGTAGCATCTCCGCCAGTCATGTTGATGGCCGCACGGGTGCCGGCGGCCGCTGCCACATAGACGAATTGCGGCTGGTCAGTGCAGTCTCCTGCGGCATAAATGTGCGGCGTACTGGTGCGCATGCCCTTGTCAATGACGATGGCTCCCTGCGCATTGACGGCGACACCCGCCGCTTCCAGCGCCAAGCTGCGCGTGTTCGGCGTGCGGCCGGTAGCGACCAGCAGCTTGTCGGCGCGCACTTCGCCGTGCCCCGTGGTCAGCACGAATTCGCCGTCCGCATAGGCGACCTGGCTGGCTTGCGTGTGTTCCAGCACCTCGATCCCTTCGGCGCGAAAAGCGGTCGTCACGGCCTCGCCGATGGCCGGGTCTTCGCGGAAGAACAGCGTGCTGCGCGCCAGGATCGTGACCTGGCTGCCCAGCCGGGCGAAGGCTTGCGCCAGTTCCAGCGCCACCACCGACGATCCGATTACGGCCAGACGTTCGGGAATGGTGTTGCTCACTAGGGCCTCGGTAGATGTCCAGTACGGCGTGTCTTTCAAACCAGTGATGGGCGGAATGGCCGGACTGGCACCAGTGGCGACCAGGCAGCGATCGAACGCCACCACGCGCTCGCCGCCATCGTTCAAACGGACGGTAAGGCGCTGGCTATCCTTGAAACGCGCTTCACCATGTAGCACTGTGATAGCCGGGTTGCCGTCCAGGATGCCTTCGTACTTGGCGTGGCGTAGCTCATCGACACGCGCCTGCTGCTGGGCCAGAAGGCGTTCGCGCAGGATCGCCGGCGGGGTAGCGGCGATGCCGCCATCGAACGGGCTTTCGCGGCGCAGATGCGCCACATGAGCGGCGCGGATCATGATCTTGGACGGCACGCAGCCGACATTGACGCAGGTGCCGCCGATGGTGCCGCGCTCGATCAGCGTCACGTGCGCGCCTTGCTCGACGGCTTTCAGCGCCGCCGCCATCGCGGCCCCGCCGCTGCCGATCACAGCGACATGTAGTGCACTGGCATCACTGCCTGCCTTGTCCTCGCTACCCAGCCATTCGCGCATCTTGCCGAGCAATCCGCCACCCGCCGGAGCCACGGGGGCATCGGCGAGCGTGGCTCGATAACCGAGTCCGGCCACGGCGGCGGTCAGCGCGTCCGGCGGGGTTCCCGCATCGATGGCGAGCTGCGCCGTGCCATTCGGATAGGATACGATAGCCGACTGTACGCCCGGCACTTTCTCCAGCGCTTCCTTGACATGCGCAGCGCACGAGTCGCAGGTCATTCCGGTGATCTTCAAGTAGGTCATACAAAAGTTCCTTTTTTTGGTTTGGCAACGACCCAATGCCGTCAGCCGCGTTGCGGTGGGAGTTCGCAGCCGTCCGAGCCGCAGCGCCGGTGCGCTGGCGAAACGAAGTCCCAAATCGATACCCCGACCATGAATGTCAGTCCAACGTAAAGCAGAGGCGCGGTCGGCAGACCGTAGAACCGCATCAAGAGCGCTGCGAGCAACACCAGCAACGGCCCGATTGCGCCAAGCGCGGCGCGAAGCCACTGCCGGTGACTGAGCCAGCCGAGTATGCTGGCCAGCAACGCTAGCGCAGCAAACAGTGGCAACAGTGTTGTAATGAACAGGCCCTCGTACTGACTCAGGAAGCCCAGCCCGATGGCTGCGCCAAAGCTGGCGAGGGCCGGAAAGCAGGCGGCGCAGCCCATCGCGGATACGACGCTGCCGAGCGCGCCGGTTTTATCGGCAATGCGTGTCATCAGTCCCATGATGTCGCTCCCGGTTCAGTGGATCACTGCTTGACGCTGGACGGATAGCCGGCATCTTCGGTGGCTTTGGTCAGCTTTTGCACGCTGGTCTTGGCATCATCAAAGGTGACGACGGCTTCGCGCTTGTCGAAGTTCACGTCGGTCTTGCTTACACCATCTACTTTCGAGATGGCCTTTTTGACTGTGATCGGACAGGCCGCGCAAGTCATGCCCGGCACCGACAGCGTGACGGTTTGAGTGGCGGCCCATACCGGGGTGACAACAGCGACGAGGGCGAGGGCGAGGGAGGCAAACAGTTTTTTCATGGTGAACTCCTGATTAGTAAAAAAATGGCATAACATAGGGAAAACCGAGCGCGACCAGGACCAACACAGCCACGATCCAGAAAATGAGCTTGTAGGTGGTCCGCACCTGCGGGATCGCGCACACATCACCCGGCTTGCAGGCTTGCGCCGGGCGGAAAATGCGCCGCCAGGCAAAGAATAGTGCCACCAGTGCCGCGCCGATGAAAACCGGACGATACGGCTCCAGCACCGTCAGGTTGCCGATCCAGGCCCCGCTGAAACCAAGGGCAACCAAAACCAAGGGTCCCAGGCAACAGGTGGAGGCGAGGATGGCGGCCAGCCCGCCGGCAATGAGGGTGCCACGTCCATTTTGCGGTGCAGCCATATGTTTCTCCTTTCGAATATTGAGTGGATAGTTTAAGATTACTTCCGTAGTCATGTACGGAGTCAAGCGATATGTAAAATAGTCTTGAAAATCTGACTATCGGCACCTTTGCCAAGGCTGCCGACTTACCGATGAACTGTATTTCGATATATGTGATGAGCATCTCCTCTATCAGAGTGGATCCCGCGCGAGGGCTGAACACGCCGCCGCGCGGTTTCTGGTAGCGGACGGTTATTTCTTCGTGGCTTCCTCCGCGATCATGTCCCACGTCCCGTTCATCATGTTACCCATCGCGGTGAGCTTCTCGTCGCCGTGCTTGCTGAAGTCGCTGGACGGCTTGCGGTAGCTCACCACGGTCTTACCGTCGCTGCGCTCCCATACATACATGCGGCCTGGCATTCCGAGGCCGGCTTCGGGATCCATCTGCAGCAGACCCTTGATCATGTCCGGCATGCCGAATTCGATGGTCTTGGCGCCTTTGAGGTTGGCCCCGACCTTCTGATGGTCGATGGTGCTGAAAATCATAAAGCCGCTGCTCTTGAGGGTTGCCTCGATGGTTTTTGCCGTGGCCACGAAATCCTTGTTGGAAACCTTGTCCACGCGGTCCGCGTCTGCGGCAAAGGAAAGTCCGCTCAGTGTCAGCGATGAAATCGCCGCGACCAAGATGAGTGCCGACCGGAAAGAAGTACGTTTCATATATCAATTCTCCTGTGATGGTTGAAGTGTTGGTTGAAAAAGCAGGCAGGTAAGCGAGGGTTGTTCAGTTTCCCGTCGATGGCTCACCTCCCTCCTTGACCGAATCGCCGACGCTTATTTGCCTGATGCTGCAATGCTATTTCCGTAGTAATGTACGGAGTCAAGCGATATGCAAAATAATTTAAATAATCTGACTATTGGCGCCATCGCCAGGCGGCCGGCTTGCCGACGGTCAGCCTTGTGTGCGTCATCGCCGCACCGTCGGTCAGTTTGGTGCCACGCCTTCGGAGGGGATCGTGTTGCTGGGACAGACAAGACTGTCTGCGCCAGCAACCGGTGCCGTGAAGTATTCGATCGTCTGGCGGTAAGCCGCATCGATCAGTTCGCCCGAGTAGCGAAAATCCAGCAAGTCGATCTCGTGCGGGAAGCGGGGCTGCACGCTATGCAGTCGCACCAGCGCGCCGAAGTGGTCAAGCTCGGCCGCAAATTTGCGTTCGAGTGCAATCGAAAAGCTGCGCACCAGCACACGAGCGATTCCCCGAAACGGCTTCAAAGAAGGCTCGCAGCATGTGCATCGAATCATCAGGATTGTTCGGGCACCCAGCTCGACGGCCTTGTCCAGCGGCACGTTGTTGGCGATCCCGCCATCCACGAACTGGCGGCCTTCCATTTCCACCGGTGCAAACACTCCGGGCAGGCTCAAGCTTGCGATAACCGGTTCGACGATGTCCCCTGTCCCGCTCCAGTAGGCTGGCTCTCCCTCCTGCAGATCGGTGGTGACGACGATCAGCGGCACGGACAAATCCTCGAACCGTGTCACGGGAAGCACCTCGCGCAACCGCCGGCGCAGCGGATCAAGATCGAAAAACGCCGCATACCGCCAGGGCGCAAGCAGGCCCCGCAGGTTGATGCGCAGCGCCTCGCGCCGCCGGAAACCGCACCATAGCTCCGCTACCTTTTCCGGCCGCATGCCGGCGCCAAGACATGCGCCGTTGAGCGCGCCGATCGAGCTGCCGATGATGAAATCGACGGGTAAGCCCAAGTCGCGGATCGCCCGGTAGAACCCCACCTCCATGGCGCCCCGGCTCCCTCCTCCGCACAGAACCAATGCCACGGGAGGCCGGATTTCTGCGCCGCCCCTGACGACTTCGTCCTGCGAGGACGGCAGCGAAGATCGCGCCCCGTCATCCTTGCCGCCTTGGACGGGCTCAAGTGGCCGTCGGCAAGCCTCGTCACGTAGGATATTGCTCAAGCAGCCTCCTCTGGAACGCGAAAAAGGCATTGCCCACGGCTGCCGCTTGCGGCAGAGAAAAGGTGAGCGCATCTGGGGATACCGTGCAATGCCGGCAGACAAAACCGATACCGGCGCACAGGCGGATGCAGCATGCTTGTCCTCCTCCCGCACCGGGTTCCCAGACAACGCGCGCGGCCTCGGGATTCTGATTCTCCTTCTCGACACTGCCGTTCGCCGCCACCGCGCAGGTAAGGTGGCAGCGGCATACCACGCACCGGGCTGTGATGCGCGAGGCGTGCCGCACCATGCGCGGGATTGCGAGCGCATCGATCGCGCACATGGCATGGACGTTCCGGCCGGAGAAATGAACGCGGATTTCAGTCTTGCGGGCGCTAAAGGGGTAGCAGCCGATGCCTTGCTCGTCGCTGACTATGGCGTCCATCGCGGAAAGCGCGTCGAGCACCGCTTGCGGCGCAATCCCCGCTGCAGGCGGTGCCGCTTCGCGTACCCAATGGCCGAGAATCCCGGCGTAAGCCGCCTGCAGCGTGGGCTGCGCGCCTTCGATCCGCGCCTGCAACGGAAATTCGTCCCCCAGCTTCTGCTGCGCACGCGTCACCGCCGCTTTGAGTTCAAGTCGCGATTCGTTCGATATGTCCATGGCTCCTCAAACTAGAAAAGGGCAACGGCGAGCGTATTCCGGTACGCGCCGGGACCGGCCGGAAACGCTGCCCTGCTGTGGCCGCATGCCTATCCCGCACGGGTCACCAGTCTTCCGGATCGACGGTCGACCGGTTGCCGAGATCCTTGAAGTGTTCCGCGAGCCACCGGTCGGCCCGCTCCCGCCCCAGTTCCCTGAGTCGGAGCAGGAATGGCCAACTGGTGTCGAACTTGCTGCGCACCCCCAGGCCGCTCATGACGTCTTCGGCGGCGATGCGATGAAATCGGATGCAGCGGTAACGCGCATCCTTGATCTCCATCACCCCAGCTTCCACCAGGGCGTTGCCCCAGGCGATGGCGCGGAGCTCCCGCAGCAAGCTGGAATTGAAACTGATCTCGTTGACCCGGTTGGTGATGTCCTCCACCGTGCGGGGCACGGCATCGCGGCAGATGGGATTCACCTGGACGATCACGATATCGCAACTGCGGCATTGCCCCACCAGTGGTTCGAGCACCGGATTGCCCATGAAACCGCCGTCCCAGTAGTGCTCGCCGTCGATCTCGATCGCCTGCTGAATGTAGGGCAGGCAGGCGGAAGCGAGAAGCGCCTCCACCGAGAACTCCTCGCTCGTGAATATGCGCAGACGGTTGGTCCTAACGTTCGTGGCCGAAATGTAGAGTTTGATTTGTTGACACCGTCGCACGCAGTCGAAGTCGATTGTGTTTGCGAGAACATCCCGTAGCGGATTGATGTCGAACGGGTTGAGTTGGTAAGGCGACAGCATATGCGTGAGCCAGTCGAACCAACCGGCAAATGGGCTCATCGGTCCCGCGAAATAGGGACTGAAGGCGCCGTACCGGCTCATCGTCCGCCAGAAGTTTTCCAGCGCCTGTTTCGCTCCTGTGGCGCCGCCTTTTTCGAACCCATCCGCCAGCACCGCGGCGTTCATGGCGCCAGCGCTCGTGCCGCTGATGGCCTCGATGACCAAGCGCTCATCCTCCAGTATCCGTTCCAGCACGCCCCAGGTGAAAGCGCCATGGGTGCCTCCACCCTGGAGTGCCAGTGTAATCAGGCTAGTTTCATCACGGCGTTTGCGCATCTTTGTGGATTCATTCATGTTGGTGGTGTCCCCGGTTCCTTGTTGCGACGGCCTTGGCGCACACGGATGCCTCCTAACTGTCAGCAACAACCACCGATCAGCAACAACGCGAACACCCCGGCGATGATCGTCATGACGACGATGTCGTCCTTTTTCTTACTCAACCAAGCTATCATTGCGACTCCTTAGAATCGTCACGGCGACCGACCCATGTGTGCCGCCACAGAGCCAATACAAGATCGACAGCACAAGCGGTGCGCCCGTTTTTTTGCATCAGACACACGTTTGTCCTATCAAAACTGGAATGAATAGCGTAACCTTACTTCCGTAGTCATGTACGGAGTCAAGCGGTATGCAAACTATTTTTGAGAATCTGACCATTGGCGTCTTCGCCAAGGCGGCCGGGGTCAATGTGGAGACCATCCGGTTCTATCAGCGCAAGGGCTTGTTGCCTCAGCCGGACAAGCCCTATGGCAGCATTCGCCGGTATGGCGAGGCAGATGTGACGCGGGTGCGGTTTGTGAAATCAGCCCAGCGGCTGGGCTTTAGCCTGGATGAAATCGCTGAACTACTCAGATTGGACGATGGCACTCATTGCGATGAAGCCAGCCACCTGGCCGAGCACAAGCTCCAGGATGTGCGCGAAAAGATGGCCGACCTGGTGCGTATGGAAACCGTGCTGTCCGAGCTTGTGTGCGCCTGCCATGCACGGAACGGGAACGTTTCCTGCCCGCTGATTGCATCGCTCCAAGAGAACCGGACAGTGCTAACTACGCCTTAGCGTACGATTTTTCCCGTTTCGTGAGCTGACCCCGTTTACACCACTGCATTCCGAAACTGTTACACAGTTTTCTCTTGACTCTGGAGTGCACTCCAAGGTCTATCATTGAAACATCGCGGCATCAAACAACCGTGGCCTGCCCGCCGATCGGGCTAAAGAAAGACGCGTGTCGGCTGCGCCGCGCACAGGCTTCGGGTGTCATCGAAGATGCCCACCACTCAATGAGGTACCGTCATGACTGTCACAACGACCGCTGAATCTGCTCCACGTTTTTGGAGCGAGGAGCCGTCCAGCCTGCCCGGCCGGCGGCGCATCCGCGCGCGCATCGGGGGATTGCACTGCTCGCTGTGCACCGGCACGATCGAAAAGGCGCTGGGCAAGCGACCTGGCGTCGACAAGGTCGCGGTCAGCTTAACCCACGAACAGGCGCTGATTGAGTACGACCCGAGCGTGGCACGCGCCGAGGACTTGCTCCAGACGCTGAAGGACATCGGCTACACGGTCTCCGATCCGCGCAAGCTGCGTTCATATGATGAGGAAGAGCGCACGTTGGTGCGCGAGCGCGGGCGCTTCGTGATCGCCCTGGCGGCCAGCATTGCCTCAATGGGCTTGGTCGGCTACCCGGTCGACAGCGCGTGGTTCCTGCTGTGCGTGTTTTCCCTCGTCAGCTTGGTGGCCTTTGCCTTCGTCGTGTTGCGCGGCTATGGGCTGAAACGGGCGATAGCCGGCACGACTCTGCTCGCCGTGTTCGGCGCTGGCATCTACTATTTCAAGCTGCGTGGCACGTTCGGCGCGACGGTCTCGTGGCTCACCGGCGGGCTCGCACTGGTGCTCGTTTTCGGGGTCGGCCAGCACATAGTTCGGATGGCCGCCATGGCGCTGCGGCGCGGCATCCTGAACCAGCATGTGCTGGTTGAGTTCGGCGCATTCGCGGGGCTGGCCGGAGGGTCGATCGGCTTGGCACTGCACCTGCCGGGCTATCCAACGGAGGCGTTTTTCGCGGTAACTGTGATGGTGCTTACCTATCACATCTTTTCCGAATGGCTGTCGCTAATAGTCAAAACGCGCAGTTCGCAGGCGGTCAAGAAGCTTCTGGACCTTGAACCTGACGTTGCGTATCTTGTCAAGGACGGTCAAGAACAAGAAGTGCCGCTCGAACAGGTGCGCGTCGGTGACATGGTGCGCATCCGCCCGGGCGGGCGAGTACCGGTCGACGGGCAGGTCGAGTCGGGCGAATCGGACGTGGATGAATCGCTTGTGACCGGCGAGCCGCTACCCGTCGAGAAGCGCGCTGGAGACCGGGTGGTGAGTGGCGCCTTGAACGGCCACGGCACGCTCCTCGTGCGCGTCACTGTGGTGGGTGAAGAAAGTTTTCTCAGGCAAGTGGTACGCAGCGTGGAGGACGCCCGCGCCCTCAAACCTGGCCTGCTGCACTTGGTGGACCGCGTGCTGCGCGTCTATACCCCGCTTGTGCTGCTTACCGCGACCGGCGCGACCCTCTTTTGGCTCCTTGGGCCACTTCTCATCGGGTCCTCCCCCGATCTGCAGCGGGCGGTGTTTGCCGGCCTGAGCGTGCTCGTCATGGGCTATCCCTGCGCAGTGGGGATCTCGGCACCGCTGTCCATCGTCCGAGGCGCGGGCGAAGCGGCCGAGCGCGGCGTGCTGATGCGCACCGGCGAGGCCTTTCAAGCCTTGCGGCGCGTGAACCGCGTGGTGTTCGACAAGACCGGCACACTGACTGAGGGCCGCCCCGCCTTGCGGACGATCGTCGCCGTGGCTTGCCCGGAACAGGAACTGCTCGCGCTCGCGGCAGCCGTAGAGGCATTTTCTGAACACCCGCTCGCGCGGGCGGTGGTGGAAGAGGCGTTTAAGCGCGGTATCGCACTGTCCGAGGTGCAGGGGTTCGAGGCCGTCGCCGGTCACGGCGTCCGGGCCCGCCTGGGCGAGACGAGGCTGATGGTCGGCAGCCCGGTGTTTCTCGCGGCCGAAGCCGTGGATCTCTCGGCTCAGGACGGACGCATCACCGAACTCGAAGGGCGCGGACTGACGGTCATTGGAGTGGCGCGGGAAGGTATGCTGCTCGGTCTGCTGGCACTTGGCGACGCGCTGCGGCCCGACGCAGCGGATACCGTGCGCCGCCTGCACGCACTCGGCATCCGCACGAGCCTGATCACCGGCGATAACGAGCAGGCGGCCCGCCATTTCGCCCATGCCGCCGGCATCGAAGAGGTCCATGCGCGCGTTCTGCCGGCCGGAAAAGCCGTCTTGATCAGGAAGATGCAGGAAGGCTCACGCGTGGCGATGGTCGGCGACGGGATCAACGATGCGCCGGCTCTGATGCAAGCTGACGTCGGCATCGCCTTCGGCAGTGGTGCGGACATCGCGATCGAATCAGCCGACGTGATCATCCTGAACCAGCGGCTCGGTGCCGTACTCGAGGCCTATGCGGTCAGCCGCAACAGCTACCGGAAGATTGTGCAGAACGTCTCGCTTGCCTTCCTGTTCAATGGCATCGGGATTCCGGCGGCTGCCACGGGCTTGATTTATCCGATATGGGGCATGGTTGCCATGGCCGCAAGCGTGACGGCAATTTTCATCAACTCCCTGTGGGGCCGTGGCGACTATTTCTTCGAAGCGATCCGGGCGGTCGGGCACGCGCCTCCGATGCCATCCAGCGCGACCGCATCGTGAGAGAAAGGCGAGCCTCCTAGGCCTGCTTTCGGCCCAGGACCCTCGCTCAATCAGCATCCACGTCATTCATGAAAGGTCTTAGCTATGTTCAAGTCCGTCACATTCGAAGTCATCGGCGATCAGCACCTCAACTGTGAGAAATGCGAACAGCGTGTCGCGCGACTGCTCACACCGCTGCAGGACGTGCGGCAGGTCCGTGCGCACGCGCTCGATCAGCGTATCGAGGTGCTGTTTGACACGGCGACAGTAGAACCGGCCGCACTCTCGGAACGCCTGGGTGAAGCCGGTTACCAGACCAGAGTCGTCAGTTCAACTTCCGGGCCCGGCAATTGATACGGGCCTGGGTCGTGCCGCGAAGCGGCATGCCGGCTGGAACCCTAAGCCAGATACTCATTGGAGGAAAACTCGTGCAATCACCAAACAAGCCAAGTCAAGGACACCCCGCTGGTGTCGGCAAGGCATCCCAAAACGAAAATCGTGCGCCAGGAAGCCGGCACCAGACGGATCCGCTTGATGAGACGGCTCGGGACGGTACCTGGTTGACGATCGGGAAGCTCGCGAAGCTTGCAGAGATCAGCACCGACACCCTCCGATTTTACGAGGACGAAAGCTTGTTGATACCCGCCGGAAAGACCGAAGCGGGTTATCGGCTTTACGGTGAGGGCGCGGTGCGTCGGCTGGACTTCATCAAGCACGCCCAGCAATGTGGCATGACGCTATCGGAAATACGCCAGCTACTTGAGCTAAGAGCCGATGACAGCTCGTGCTGCAGCGACGTACGCAGCCTGGCGATCCAAAAGAAATTGCAGCTCGAACACAAGATCAAGACGATGCAAGCGATGTCGCAGGCGTTGAGCGAGCTGATTGATATCTGCACGGCCGAGGACCGCCCGCTGGACGACTGTCCCATTCTGGCCGCACTGGAGTCCAGCCTCGCAAAGCAAAATCATGACTCACACTAAATTCGGACGACTGCCATGAGTATCAAGGTCGAATTCTTATCAACGCCAGGGTGCAGCAACTGCGATCGGACTGGGGATAGCTTGAAAGTCATCGTCCAAGCGTTCGGAGAGCATAAGGTGACTTGGCGCGACGTCAACCTGCTGGACGAATTGGATTACGCCGTAGAGCTCGGCGTATTGACTCCGCCGTCGATCGCGATTGATGGTGAGCTTGTGTTCCCAAAGCTGCCGAGTGCCGCAAAGCTCCGAGAAGAGTTGGCGCGACGACTGGCACGAGAACCGACGTGAGTCGCTGACCCGGTTTCGCGCTTGCGCAATATCACTCTCGCATCGAGGAACCATGATGATGGAACACACTCTGGAAACCTAAATTTAAATGAATACGATTGAGGCATTACGAGCCACATTGGAACAAGCAAGCCTGACATCGCTCGGTGTCGGCTTTTTGCTAGGATTTATTTTCACCTTCAACCCGGTCGCGCTGGCCGCCATTCCGGTATCGCTGGCGTACGTCACCAAAGCGCACGAACCGAAAACAGCCACCTTGTATGGAGGCATGTTCGTTCTGGGCATGGTGATCACGCAAACGCTGTTGGGGCTGATCGCCAGCCTCGGCGGACATTGGGTAGCTAAGCTTATCGACAGAGAATGGGGCCTCATCCTTGGCCCTGTGCTGATTCTGCTGGGGTTAATGTGGCCCGGTTGGATCAGACTACCGCTGCCATCCATTTCCATTCGCGCAAAACGCGTTGGCAACGGATGGGGCGCATTCGCACTGGGGGTGCCGTTTTCTGTTGCGGTTTGTCCAGTGTGCACACCCGCTCTCGTGGTGTTGCTAGGCATCGCTGCCGGGATTGGCTCGCCGCTGTTCGGCGGAATCCTTTTGTTTGCGTTCGCTTTGGGGCGAGCAGTCCCCATCATCCTGGGAGCCGTGGCAGTGGGTTGGTTGGAGAGTCTTTCCCTACTTCAACGTTACCAGAAGGCATTCGAGGTGGCTGGCGCCGTCACGCTGATTCTTGCCGGCCTGTACATGCTGAACGCGTATTTCATCGTTATTCCTGAGTTGGCGGTTTAGACCCAGATCCATTTCCTAATTTAGCGGAAAATCAATATGTTGCATGATTCCACATTACGCAGTCCTGACCATAACGAGCGGGAGCGCCTGCTTCGGATGCTCTCGGTCGCCACTTTCATCATTTTTTTTCAGGCGTACATGGTTGCGCCAATCATACCGGCACTCTCGAACGCTTTTGGAACCTCGGTGCAAACGGTCGGTCTTGTTGTTCCGGCCTACCTGATTCCTTATGGTATCGCCACGTTGATCTTTGGCCTTTTGGCGGATCGGCTCGGCATTCAGCGTGTCATGTTCGTCTCCCTGGCGGCCTTCGCGGCGCTCACGGCGTTGACGGCGACAGCAACGTCCATCGAACAGATCGTGCTGTGGCGAGTCCTGACGGGCCTGGGTGCCAGCGGTGTCGTGCCGCTCGCGCTCGTGCTGGTTGGCCGGCTGTTCCGCTATGAACAACGCGGACGCCCGCTCGGCTGGCTGTTTGGCGCAATGGCCGGAGGCATGGCTTTCGGGTCGACCTTGGGCGCTGTATTAGAACCCTTTATTGGCTGGCGAGGACTTTTCCTGGCGGTCGGCGCGGCAGGAGGGATCGTCCTGCTGCTGTTTCTGCCTTATCGCCGCATGATTGCGGCAGTGATGCAACCAGTTGGCGGCACGCTCGGCGATCTGATTCGGGGCTACATGAACCTGCTTGGCACGCCACGAGGCCAGCGTACCTACGGCTATGTTTTTGTCAACTCGATGTTCCACTCTGGCGTATTCACTTGGCTCGGTGTATATCTCGAACGGCAGTACGGTCTCGGGCCGGTCGGCATCGGACTCGCGTTGCTCGGATACGGCGTACCCGGATTTCTGTGCGGACCGTTGATCGGCCGCGCAGCAGATAAGTGGGGCCGCGCCAGGTTGCTGCTGATCGGACTCGGACTCAGCACCCTCGCTGCCGCTGGCCTGCTCCTGGATCTGCCGTTGGTCGTCGCTGCGATAGCCATAACAATCCTTTCTCTCGGCTACGACATGACCCAGCCACTCTTCGGGGGTATTGTCACTTCGCTCGGAGGCAAGCGGCCCGGACAAGCCATGGGCTTGAACGTATTCAGTCTGTTCGTTGGCTTTGGTTTGGGTAGTCTGATCTTTGGGGAGGTGCTGCGCTTCGGCTTTGGGGCCGCATTGGGGATGTTTGCGGCGGTTGAACTGACGGCTGCCCTGTGTTCCCTCTGGTTGTTTCGTTCTGAGGTCCATTCCGGAGGGAAAGGACTGTCATCCGTTACTCGGTAAGGGGCGGCCGGGAACCCCATCACGTATCACGTGCCAGGCGCGTGCCATCAACCAGCGCTTCGGCAGAGGGGACACGATCACCCGCGAACCTTGAGGGCACTAACATGATGAGCCACCGATCCTCACGCCCTTTCTCGCGACCATCAAGGGCGCGCTCCCGCAAGGTCGCAAGCGCCGTCCGATTGACGCTGCATGACGGCGTCCAGATGGCATTTGAACGAGCGTGAACAGAGCTCTGGAATTGACCGCTGTGCGCAATTCAAGTTGAGCCAGGATCGATCATTGCGATACAGCCACGCATAGACGCCGCCTGCAATCAATCGTGGGAATTTTATTGTTGTACCAGAATTGGCATATCAGACAAAGGGGCCAGGCTGCCGTCCAATCTCCCACGACACACTGTTACCTCTCACCGTTGCGACTATCGACTGCCCAAGCCGCTGATCGATCACCGGCTTCCACGGCACCAGGCTGAAACCCATGCCGTCGTCGAGCACCGCAAAGCGTCCGCTGGCGAGTAGCACATTGCGGCGATAGATTCCGGTTACGCGCTCGCCGTCGGTCACGGCGCGGTGCGCGAGACCGGTCTCCGCTGCGATGGTTTTGGCAGCAAAGTCGATCTCTCGGTCGCGTAATGTCGCCAACAGATTGCGCGCCAGGATCACGCGCTGTCCTCGTCGCTCACCCAACCCCTGTTCGATCAGGAAATCGGACCGCTGCCGCAGTGCTTCTCGCACCTCACTACCGAAACCGTTGTCGGCGATGCCGCTGGCGCCGCCGATCAATTGCTGGTCCAACCAGGTCGCGCCGATCACGCACGCCTGCCGCTCGATGGGCAAGTGCGAACGCAGTTCCACTGCCACACCACCCAGCCGCTGCGCATCGTATTGCCGACCTTGCTCGGGCAGGTCCGCTGGCACGCGCCAGACACCCTCGGCGATGCGCTCCACAATGCCTGCCCGGCGCAAGGCTTCCAGCCGCCGGACATGAGCATCGATCACCTCGCGGGGATCGCGTGCGGACGTGGCCTGCACCTTGGCAATGGCGAGGTGATGATCGGTACGGTAGAGGCCATCGACCGCCAGCGCGATGATGTTCTTGTCGGCCGCCCGGACTTCGGCTGAACCTCGTGCTTCGACTATGGTGCCGGCCGGGTACTGCGCCAGTTCCGTCTTGGCAGGTAATGCCACGTAATGCGCCTTGCCGTCGATGCCATCGATCACCAGATAGCCCTTGTCGTACAGCTCGTCCGCAAGCCCTTTGCCGGCTACCCGGCCAATAACGGAGCGGCTATCTTCTCCTGGCTGAAACACGGCCAGGTCGCGCTGCGCACCGCCCATTGCCCGCTGCATAGTACGGATGATGTCGCCGCGTTCGCCCATCGCTCGCAGCACGGGTTCGGCATCGGCGTGAACGGCCCAGACGCCGGGACGTTCTTCGGTTGCCAGTCCCATGCGTTGCAGCCGCTGTAAGCGGCCCACCAACAATACGCGCTGCTGCCGCAGCTTCGGGTCGCGGGCAGGTTGATCGACGTGGTTCAGCCCATCCTGCGCTTCGCGTTGCAGCATGCGATCCAGGCTGGTCCATCGCTCCTGATCGACCTCGCGCAACAAGGTGCGCTGGATCTCAAGCTCGGTGCGCGGGCCCAGCCATTCGGTGGACAGTTCCGCAGCGCGCTCACGCATGCCTCGGGTGATGTACGCCAGCGAAATGATGAGGTCTTTGCCGGTGTCGTCCTTGCCGCGCAGCACGATATGCGTATGCGGGTTGTCGGTGTTCCAGTGGTTCACTGCCACCCAGTCCAGCCGACTTCCCAGATCGGCTTCCATGCGGCCCATCAGGTGGCGCGTGTAGGTGCGCAGGTCGTCGAGCTGTTCGGCATCCTCGGGCGAGACGATGAGGCGGAACTGGTGTCGATCCTCCCTGCCGCGCTCCTCGAAGGCCGGTAGGTCCGCTTCGTCGGTCATTGGCCCATAGGCCTTGCCGGTGTCCTGCTCGCGGCCGACACCCTCGCGTTCGATGTAGCGCAGGTGTGTGATGGTCGAGCGCGCACCGGCCTGCTTTAGGTAGACCAGCCGCACCTTGACGGTGGCACGCCGGGAGGTGGCAGACAGCGCCTGCCCGGTGAAGCGCGCCGCCACATGGCCGCGTCCCAGACGTGATCCGGGTGTCTTCCCCGGCTTGCGACCGGTCGAGTTGGCCCCCTTGCTAGCCTGCCGCAACACCTGCGAGACGAAGGCCTGGCCGCGCTGCTTCGGTGCGCCTGGGCGAACACGGAAACGGTCGCCGTCATCACTGTTTCGGCGATTGCTCATGCGGATACTCCAGCCAAGGCCATCCGACCAGGGCGTGCCATGCACGCGGTTTCGCCAATGGCCACAAGGCTTTGGCAAACATCGCGGCACGGTGCCGCCAAATGGCGCGTGCCGCGCCAACCCCACGTGCAGACTCGCTTATGGGCCGGCAGCGTGCCGGACCCTTCAATCTTGCCCTGCACCTTTCCCCGGCCTGACGGCACGGGTCTGCGGTGCCCCGGCGGCGCTGCGTCCCGCGCAGCCTGCCGGCCGACGAGCGCCAGCCATACTTTCGGTATGCCGCGCTCGGGGCAAGCCATCTGTACATTGGTGCGCGCGCAAATGTGCGCAACAAGGCGCAAGGAACTGGCCCTCAAGCGCAGCGCGAATGCGTTCAGGCTGCGCGCACGATGACGCTGCGTCGTTGTCGGCAACGACAAATCCGATTGCAGGTCAACGCAAAAACAAGGCCGCAAAGGCCATCTGTCCGTCTGCATGAATTTGGTCGATCTCATGGTTGCTTCTCCAGGTAAATCGGCTGCGCAATACCGATCACGCTGGATGCGGCAATCGGTCCAAAATACCGGCTGTCGAACGACGCCGGATTGGCCGCACTGAGCAGAAATAGTTCACCTTCGGCAAGCGTCCGGCACTGCGGCCAGGTTGGCAGCGGACGGCCCAGCCGGTCGGCGCGCAATACGGCGGCCACCGGCACGCCGTCAATGCGCACGACACCATTGACGATGCAAACGTGTTGAGGTGCAAGCGCACCAACACGTTTGAGCAGTGGAATGTGCGACGGCAGATAGCCACGCTGCGCAGCCAGTGCGGCCGTTTCTGCTGGAAGCCGGGCCAGCACGATGCTACCGACGTGCAGCGAGTCTGCTGGCGGATTGATCGGCTCGACGCGATACCAGCCGACCGGCACGCTGTTGGATGGGTTGTAGACGACGTGCGCCGAGGGCGTCGCGAAGGATGCCCAGGCCAGCGCAGCAAGGCCGCAGGCGGACAGCACTGCCAGTATGAAGTGTCTGCGCTTGCGCGAGCGAGGTTTG
Source organism: Castellaniella sp. MT123 (assembly GCF_039614765.1). NCBI lineage: Bacteria > Pseudomonadati > Pseudomonadota > Betaproteobacteria > Burkholderiales > Alcaligenaceae > Castellaniella > Castellaniella sp. MT123. Next base: position 2,176 of record NZ_CP154879.1, on the reverse strand, counting down.
ATCGTTGCCGCGGTCATTGCAATTCCCTCCCGGCGAGCCAAGCGGTATGCCGCTCGGCGGTGTATTCGGGCAGCGGAAGGTGTGCGGAGAGACGGTTGCCCAGCGTGCGCCAGTACGCGGGTGACACGTCGATGGAGGCAATGCCCAGTGCTTCGATGGCGTCGATCAATGACAATACGGCCTGCACCTGCCGTTCACCTTCGGCGTGCAACAGGATGCGCGCGCCGGGTTGTATGCCGGGAATACGCTGCACAGCGTCCAGCGGCGTGCAGGCTTGCATCACCATGAGCTGCCAGCGTGTCGTACCGTATTCATTGGACTCCCAGCGGATACGACAGAAGATGGATGCAGGCAGGAACACCGCGCTGCGCCGCCAGCGGTCGAGCTGGATGGTGCGCGCCGGGTTGCCGAAGCGCAGATAGAGGTTGATGCGTTTGTCCACGTAAGCGAGCGCCACGCGGGTCAGCGGCACATTGCCGACCTGGCTGGCGAGCGCGCGCAGCGACGGCGGCGATGCAGCGGTGCCTGTTGTTGGTTGGTCCTGCTTGTTTGCATTCATGGTGTCTTCTCCGGGAACTCACGTTCCAGTAAGGCGCGCAGCAGTTCTGCCACCGTGGTGTTTTGGGTGAAGGCCGAAACCTTGATGCGAGCGCGCAGAGCGGGTGTTACGTCTAGAGTCAACCGGGCGGTGTAGAGGTCGCCCTTGTTGGTGTCGCCGCCGTCACCCTGGCGAATCCAAGCTTCCGCGTGCGGATTCGCCGGGGGACGTGCGCCGATGGTGAAACGCTTGCCGCGTCCGCTGCTCATGCCGACCACCGCAATAGTTCGTCCACCAACGCGGTGATTTCCCGTGCGGCCGCGCTGTCCGCTGCCAGTTCGCGTGCAAGCCGGCCAGCGGCCACGCTGTCGGCGAAGACGATGCGTTGGCGAACCTCTGCACGTAGCGCGGGCAATGGTTGATCGGCAAGCGAACTGCGCGCTTCGCGCCCAATCACGGTGGTGCTGACACGCCGGTTGATGACAAAGGCCGCGCGCAGCGCTGGCCGAAAGACCTGGGCTTCACGGATCAATGCCACCATTTCGGCGCTGGCCCACAGGTCGTAAGGGCTGGGCTGCACCGGGATCAGCACGCAATCGGCCGCCAGCAACGCGGACCGAGCTAGTGCGGCAATCCGGGGCGGGCCGTCGATGACGATGTGATCGGCCCGCCTGGCGAGTTCTGGCGCTTCCTGATGCAGGGTTTCTCTTGCCAGGCCGACAGCACTGAACAACCGGGGCAGACCTTGCTGGCTGCGTCGTTGCGTCCAGTCGAGAGATGACCCTTGCGGATCGGCATCCAGCAGGATGACCGATTGCCCCTGCATCGCCAGTTCGCCGGCGATGTGGGTGGCAAGCGTGGTCTTGCCGACCCCGCCTTTCTGGTTCAGCAAGGCGATGATCATGGCGTGTCCCTCCGACTTGGAAAGCCTGCCTGTTTTTGCCTTGCAAAACGTCTTTGGTTTTGGCTTCGATTTTGCTGTTGCTTTTGGTTTTCAGCAGTTGTCCACCGAACCGGCGCGCTTTTATTAAAAGTTAGAGGTTTTAAGTTAGGTAAGTTAGGAGAGGCTGGAACCCGCGCCGTTATTGGGTTTCTGGCCGATTTGTACTCCTGATAGCACGAGGGGCGTACTCCCGATAGCACGATACCCCTTACTCCTGATAGCACGAGCTCATTCACAGCTTGTCCACGACTTATCCCCGTGCCGTGTGCGGCACGGGACGGAAGGCCAGGATTTCCGGCTCGCCCGGCAATTGCTCGATGCTCAAGGTGTAGCCCGGCAAAGACTGGCGTGCCACCAATGCGCGCAGGTCGTAGGCGAAGTCCGAGAAGCGTGCCGAGCTGCCCGATTTGCGGTGCAAGTGTGGGAAATCGAACTGCCAGCCACCGGGTTGTTTGCCAGCGTGTTTGCGCACCAGCCGGTACAGCCAACGCTCGATCCCTCCGGTGAGCTTGAAATAGGCCGGGTCGATGGTCAGCACCAGGGCTTCGTCCAGCACGCCGGCATAGAACCAGTCCGGCAGGATGAGTTCGAGACCCAGCGGAACCCCCTTGCTGTCGGCCCGCTCCTTCCATTCGTTGATCCACGAGAAGCGGTGCAGGCGTCGGCCTGTCGTTTCCCGGATCGAAGTCGCCACG